>CAYTZJ010000011.1:0-19938 GCA_964442475.1 uncultured Candidatus Saccharibacteria bacterium
GTGTGAAGTTGAGTTTCAAAAAACCACACGCTACCCCTAAGCTCTGTTTTGAGAATCGACCTCAGCCCAAATTTTTCTTCATTCAATTTGGCAGCATTGCTCGACTTAAGAGTCTTTCCGTTATCGAATCTTTACGTCAGGCTCGTATTCCAGTTCATCATCAATTAAGTAGCAATAAATTTGTTGGCCAATTAACAAGTGCAGAATCTCTCAAAACTCCTTTTGTAATAATAATGGGGCAAAAAGAAGCTCTCGAAAATACTGTAGTAGTTCGACACATGAACACACGTTCACAAGAAATTGTTTCTCTACCAGAATTGGCAATATACCTGAGTCGTCTCAAAAATTAGTTTGGACTAATAACTACGGGAATCGAAATAGAATCATCGTTCTCTGGTAAACCAGAAGGATTGTCTCTGTGTAAAACTATCACAGCGGATTGACTTGTTGTACTTGTAAAGTTAAGGGTCACTAAAAAGGGCACGAAATTTTCTGTCATCCAATCATCCTGCGCTTGGGCTGACTTTTGAACGAGGGTTTTTCCATGCGAATCTAACAACTCAACGGGAAAGGAAGCTTCAAAAAACCAATATCCCCTTGCCTGCCCCTTCAATACTATTGGACTTTTGATCGTTTCCCCGGGTTTGGGATATTCAACCTGAATAAGATTTGTATGTATATCCTGACCATTAACAACAACCTGTTCCACAAAAGATCTGCCATCTGGCGTCATACAACGAGCTGGATACGACTCTTGGATAGGAAAACCGTTTTCCTTACATTCTTCGAAGGTTTGAATAGTAGCTATTGCCTTTTTCTCTTGAAAATAAAAATACAAGGCAGAAAAAATAATGAGAACAAGAATCACCAATATGCCTAAAGTAATTTTTAGTCTCATGTATTTGGTATGATACTATCATTAAATGTCTTTTTTTCACGCAATTATTCTAGGAGTCGTTGAGGGTTTTACTGAATTTCTTACAATTTCTTCTACCGCACATCTGATGCTTATTTCTCAAATTGGACGCAGCAAGACTGATGTAAATTCTGTCAGCGGTTATTTTTTTCTTTTTTTCTCGACTTATTAATGATCGTTTCCTATGGAAAAAAATACTTATAGCATTTGTACCAACCGCAATTGTTGGTTTTGTACTTTATAAAATAATTAAATCCTATTTAATTGGGAACACCGTCATCGCTCTCTGGGCCCTACTCATCGGTGGACTTATTCTTATTATCGTTGAAAAAATCGTTGCCCGAAAACCAACAAACAACGACAACAGTAGTATTGAAACAATATCGAACACACAAGCCTTCTGTATCGGTCTTAGACAGTCTGTAGCAATAATTCCCGGAGTTTCCAGATCGGCAGCCACCATAGTGCCAATGCTCCTTTTTGGTTCGAACCGTAAAACTGCTACAGAATTTTCATTTCTTCTTGCCATACCCACAATCGCTGCCGCTTCAGGCTACGATCTTATACACAACTTTTCTGTTGTAGACGGCCAATATGGTTTATTAGCAGTCGGTTTTATTGTTTCATTTATTGCAGCGCTACTCAGTATTAAATTCCTTATTTCACACGTTCAAAATCATAAATTTATCTCATTTGGTATATACCGAGTTGTACTTTCTCTTGTGTTTTTTGCACTGATATTAAATCAGCTTATTTAAAATATCCCGAGTTCATCCACAATTTTTCCACATTCTCAATTTTGAGACATTCGTAGGAGCAAACTACACTGTTGTCGTACATTAACAACAATAAATCAAAGATATGCGAATTCTTATCATTGATGACAACAAAGATATCAGGGCGTTGTTAAAAAGAGGTTTTGAAGCAGAAATGTTTGCAGTAGATACAGCAGAAAATGGTGAAATCGGGTCATATACTGCCCGAACAAATGATTACGATATAATTATTCTCGACAACATAATGCCGAAAAAGACTGGGGCAGAAGTTTGTAAAGAAATCAGAAAGGCTGGCAAAAAAACTCCTATTATTTTGCTTTCCGTAGAATCGAGCCCGGAGGAAAAAGCCAAACTACTTGCCCTTGGTGCGGATGACTATGTATCTAAACCTTTTTCTTTTCAGGAATTACTTGCTCGGGTCAGAGCAATTTTGCGAAGACCAAATCAAACAATCGAAGAAAATCTTGTTGCTGGTGAATTAAGTCTTAACTCTCGTACACAGGTAGTAAAACTCGGCAAAAGAAATCTTTATCTCACCAGAAAAGAATATTCCTTACTTGAATTACTTCTTCGCAATAGTGGCGAAGTAGTATCTCGTGGTGCAATCATGGAGCATGTATGGGATCTAGATGGTAATCCTTTTTCTAACACTATCGAGACACATATTTTTAATTTGCGTAAAAAAATTGAACGGGGAAAAAATAAGATGATCTGGAATATACCAGGGCGTGGATATAAATTGGCCCTCGTTGCATGAAAATACCAGAACTTCATACGCCTCATCATTCTCAAGTTGAGGAATTCTTGGCCCTTGCTGAACTTGGCAGACAAGCACGAGTAATATTCCATGATCTTTCGAACCATTTCACCACTCTAAACTTAACGATCCGTGAATTGGAAAACAATTTAACCATAGAAAAAAATCGATTTCAGGAATACTCTAAGAGATCCATTGAAACAAGAGCTCAAATCGAATATGTTGCCAATCTTTTACGATCTCATATTAAAGGCAAAAATGATCCATTTAGTGGACATGCGATTATCAAAGAAGTAATCACCCTTTTCGAGGATAAAATCAAACGAAATAACATCAAGGTTGTTTTGAAACTTGATAATAATGTTCATTTCCAAAATGGAAGAAGAGGCTTTATTCACATCATTACAAACCTAATAAACAACTCCATAGAATCACTTTGCACAAATTCACAAAAACCCAAAATAATTAAAATACACCTTAGTCAGAACACAAGACGGGTTTATCTTTTGGTATCTGATACCGGACATGGAATCATGAAGCAAAATCAAACAAAAATATTTACTTCTGGTTTTACAACAAAGAAAACTGGAAACGGAATTGGTTTGTCAGCCGTTAAAGAAATCACAGAAGACACATTCAATGGACACGTCGAGTTTCAGAGCACAAAAAAACTTACATGGTTTAAAATAATAATCCCAAAACAAAACAGGAAGCAACATCTGCTTCCTGTTTTGAAAACCAATTCTAATTCCGGATTATTGAGCGAGAGCTTTAAAGGTTTGAGTGATGATAACACCATCTGAAGACAGAGGCATATCGATCTTATGATCAAACATTCGGTCACCATTATCATTGAACAAAACAACATAGTAATCATTACCGGCCATTGTTGGTCGAAGTAAATCTACAACAATATTATTGCTTGCTCCGGCGTCAATTCGGGACGCACCAAGGATGTTACCCATACCTCCATTTACTCCTTCACGAATTGCAACCCATGTTGATTCACTGGTTTCAACAGAAGCAACAGTTACAGTGTTACCCGCAGCCTGATCAGAAACTAAAACTGCAGCGTCTGCATCAACTGTCTTCATTGAATCACCTTCCATCATTGCACCATCTTTTGATTTGTCATCTGACATGGCTGAATCAATATTTGCTACCATCTTTTCTCCAGTCATTGCAGTTTTTGGTGTACCAGAACTCTGACCAATAAACCAGCCAATAAGAACACCGACAATCAAAGCAATCACACCTGTAATAATCGTATTTCTATTCATATTTTGCATATATTCCGTTCAGTAATCTTTTAATGTTTACCGATGAATAATTACATACACAGGCCCCTACCGCAAGAGGACTATTGTGTAGAGCAAATGTATGTCAAAGTGCTCGTATTATTTACTTCGTGCGCTTGCTTTTCGAGACTTTTTAACCGGACCCTCAACAACAGCATCAATATCCTTTTTAATATGTGCCCAATAATTTGAAAGTTCGGATCTAAAATCACTCATCTCTTTAATATCAATTTTTTTGATTTTTTTATATCGATCCGAAACTTCATTAACTATCTTATTGTAAATACCTTCATCAATATTCTTAACGGATTCGATTCGTTCTAAAATTTCCCCCTTAGCTTGAAGCATCCAACCCTTAATTTTTCGCTGATGTTTAGTTGCATCTTTCGAACCATATAAATAATAAGTTCCAGCTGCCGCTGCAGCCAATGCGGCAAGACCCACACCAACCAAAACCGCACCCCCTGTTCTTTTATCGTGTTTTGAAAGTTCAGTTTTTTTCATATATAAATAGATTTTAGTGAATAAGGTTTATGAGCGTGTCTTTCTGCGTCTCCATGTTTTTGTAATTGTGCCAATCATTGACCCAATGACACTTCCCTTCTCCTTTAATGTTTCCCTGACGGCATCAATGTCATCTGCAACTTTTTCACTTTCCCGACTTAATGTTTCAGAAATATGCTTTATGTCCTTGAGAATCTTTATAAAATAAAAAGTTATAATCGCGATACAAACCGCAACAATTCCAACAGCACACGTTGTAACAAAGAAAAAAATATCAGCCTTTAATAGTGTTTCCATAAAATTTTCAGACGAACAAGCTAATAATTTTTAAGAATTTATTGAAGCAATTCTCCATACGAAGAATACGTATTTAGAAAACTTGGAATCGCAAACACGAGTCCGATGGTTGGTAACACAACAGCAAGAACAGTTACCCAGAGCACCACAAGAAAATATTTTCGGGTCTTTTCAACAGATTTATAAATCGCATCAAGTTTGACTTCTTGATCAGCCAATTTCTTTTGTATTTCTGCATCCATAACTCTATTTTATTACTTTTCAGCAATAATTGTAAGGAACAACGGAAATTCTTTTCTGGCTTGATTTTCAGCTCTCGCTCGAGGGCCATTTTCACTCTTTTTGTGAGAAATCCATTCTTCTAGCCCGACAATCACGAAACCGGCACTTGAAAGAGCCTTAAAATAATCTTGTAATGGTCGATGAAACGACACGGTCTTTTTCAAACTAGCTTTTTCTCCGGGATTCATATCAATCTCAGTTGAAAACGACGAATTATATTTGTCGATTCGACGATACTGAACGTCTTTTTCTTCATCAAAATTCCACTGAGATTCTTTTGGAATTCTAAAGCATGGATGATTAAGCACAATTATAAATTTCCCTCCCTTCACCAAAACCCTCGCCGCTTCCTTAAATGTTTCGGCCATCTCTTTAATATTTTGAACAGCAAGAATAAGAATCGCATCGTCAAATGATTCGTTCAATAAAGATGTCATATTGTTTGCAGGCAAAACTTCGAATCTCAAGTTTTCACTATTGTTCTTTTGAGCTATGGCGATGAGATTTGGTGAAATATCTACACCCACAACTTGAGCACCCGCATCCATTAGAGCTTTTGAGAAAAAACCTTGACCACAAGCAATATCTACTACTTTCTTTCCTGTGGGCATCAAGAGTCTAAGGATATTCGGCAAAATTACCTTTGTTTGATAGGTGTCTTCGCCAGAAATAAGCTCGTCATACCAACCAGCTACATTTCCCCACGTTGTTTTATTATTTTCTTTTTTCATTAGCCAGCAAGTGAACCAGGTGTAATTGTTTCATTTGGCTCAAGGATAGAAAAACCACCCTGAGAATTCGATACTGCAAAAAGCATACCATTGCTCTCGAACCCCTTAATGGTTCGCGGTTCAAGATTTGTAACAAACATACACGTTTTTCCAACCAAAATACTCGCATCGGGAAAATGCATGGAAATACCGGAAACGATTTGGCGAGGTTTTGAATTCCCCACGTCATCTTTTTCGGCAAAATCAACAGAAAGTCTTAAGAGCTTATCCGTGTCGGGAATTTTTTCAGCAGACAGAATCTTGCCTGCTCGAATCTCTACTTTTTTAAAATCTTCGTAATTTATATGTTGCATTGTATGTATCTTAGCAAAATCCTCAATTTGAGCCATCTTTGAATTGGTTGACCCAAAAACTCAACTAATCTGGCTGTAAAAAGAAAATCCCCCATTAAGGGGATTTTCAAGTGACAAGAAACGAAGATTAGAAATATGACTAGGAGAGGTGCTTTGAAACGAGCTTTGTCATTTCAAACATGTTCACCATAGCCTTTCCATCAAACACTTTCTTGAGAGCGGCATCGGCGTTGATGTTTCGCTTATTCTTTTCATCCTGAAGATTATTCTCCTTGATGTAAGCCCAAAGTTTTTTAACTACTTCCGATCGAGGCATCGGACCCTTGCCGACGACAGCCGCAAGATCAGGGCTTACGTTCAAAGGCTTCATGAATGCAGAATTTGTTTTTGCCATATTGATTATGATTGTGATTAATTATGAACTAAGCCATTATACCATTGTAAATCGTTCTGTAGAGAGGGGTGTTAATAGGAACACACAAACTTCTATCTCACAAAAAACGTTGCTCGGACTGTCACCATCACGTCTTTATCAATTGAAGAAGTATCGTATGCGCCGTAATCAGCCACTTCAATTGAGTTCGGAGGAAGTACCTGAACCACACCGCTTGAAGCGGCCTTGAGTGCACCTACATTTTGACCACTGCTTTTTGCGATTTGTTCAGCACGAGCCTTGGCATCCTTAACCGCATCAGAAAGCAAAGAAACACGAAGATCTGCAAGTTTAGAATAATAGTATTCTGGTTGATTGGTGTTAATAAAAATACCAGCTTGGGTTAAAACATCAGTGTTTTTTGCAAGACGAGTGATACCATCAACATCCTGCGATGATACAGTGATCATTTGACGCAGTGTCACTTCTCGTGGACCTTGATAGTTGGAATCATAGTACATTTGTTCCATAAACACAGGGGTAATGATTATTTGATTTTCCTTAATACCATTCTGACTTAGAAACTTTTGAACCGCTGTAAGATCTCGGGCCAATGAAGCATATCCGTTTTGCAAATTAAACTCCGCAATTCTTCGCGAAGTACTAAATGTCCATTTCACGGTATCTGCCCTTACAGAAGTTTTTGCCGAACCCGTTACAGATAATGCATCATCAAGAGTACGTGTTTTGTAAAACGTGTAACCACCAATCACTGAAGCAAGAACAAATGCAACACCAAGCACTAATGCTGGCAAAACAAACGGTACTGAGAAAAATTTATTGTTCATACATAAAAAATTTATTAATAATTGACACCGATTATATATTCTTTTTTACCCAAACGTAAATGTGAATGCCTTAAGTCCTGGATTTTTAATTTTTATTTCAAGGGTGTGCACTCCATAGTCAGCATTCTCTATTAAGGTGTAAAGAGTTTCTTCTTTGACTACAATTTTCTTTAATAGCTTTCCATCTTGCCAAATTTCTATCTCATGAGCAGTGTCCGCATTTGCAACCATGTAAACATTTTTAGCTTCGTACCGGAACATAATACCCCCCTCAGTTTTATTCACTGCATATTCTGGATCAAAATTCCATGTTCCTGAAAGATATAACCCGTTTTTCTGCAAAACCGCTGGTATTGCAAGTTTCTGTTCACCTGGCCAACCCGCCCTACCATTCGCCAAATATTCATTTCGATCTGAGCCAAAATAGATTTCCGGACTTTCGACCTTACCGGGAACAAAATCCATCACATTTTTTGGAGTCTCAATTGAGGTGGTAATTTCTTGATTAATTTTCAAATATTCTGCTCGTTCTGCAAGTGCTTTTTGAATAGCCTTTTCTGTTTCTTCATAACCACCTTCGCCGATATGATCATAAATAACACGTCCTTCAATATCAGCCAAATATTTACGTGGCCAATATTTATTGTCATAAGATTTCCATGTTGAAAAATCATTATCGAGCACAACAGGATATTTAATACCAAAATCTTTCACTGCCTTTTCGACATTGCCTTGAACTTTTTCGAATGCAAATTCTGGTGTATGAACTCCGATGATTTCTAAACCCTGATCTTTATACTTTTCATACCAATTATTAAGATACGGGATCGTTCGTTGGCAATTTATACAGCTATATGTCCAGAAATCTATCAGTACAACTTTTTTACCTCGAAGTTCTGAAATACTGATTGGTTTACCGTCTGTATTGATAAACCCATCTGGAGTACTAATGTCTGGTGCCAGAGGCAAAAAACCCTTAAACAATGCACCAACCTCATCTTTAATATTTTTTGTTTTATCCTTACTCGATTCAGATTTTTGCAAAAGATATTGCTCAACTTTTGTGATATCCAAAAAACCAGAAGTCGTAATTTTTGTTTCAATTTTTTTATCAATTCCAGTGAGAATCGCAATACCAACAATGATGAAAATTACACCTAAAACTTTTTTGAATTTACTATCTGGATCAGAAGCCACACCTAATTTATTTAAAACCCTTTGCCCCACCAAAGAAATCACAAAAAGTGTTGTACAAAGACCTATTGTGTATGCGAGTAAATATATTGTTCCGAGCAAAAGACTTGCCGGCAATACTGTAGCGAGAACAACGAAGTAAGTAGGACTACATGTAGAAAAAACTGGGCCTAACGCCGCACCAATGATCACATCGCCCCAAAAATTGTTTCGCTGATTTCCCCTACCAAGCAAAATGTTTGAACGCGCGTTGAGTCGCGCCATAAACTGCGACTCCCAGAGCCTTGGAAACAAGGTTACAAGTCCAAAAAAAAGCACAATCAAACCAGAAATCCATGTCCAAACTGACTGAGGAATGTGTATAAAAACTGTGCTAACCTTGAGCAAAAATGTAAAAGCGATTACAGAAATTCCCAAGGACGTAATAATAATGAGAGCCTTTCGACGATGGGTTTCGTTACCAGAAACAGAACTACCGACTATCACGGGCAGCAATGGCAAAATACACGGTGCTAACACGGTAAGGACACCTGCAACAAAAGAAAGAATTAAAAGAATCATACATAGATTATACCGTTACGTGGAAAAAATAGTACTTCAAGCTTTCATCAAGAAATCTTCAATTAAAATAGTATGTAAAATACTTTTGACGAGTTGTCAAAAAGTGCTATGATGTCCCCGGACCAAACACACGCACACTTACAAAAAAGGAGTTCGAAATGGCGAAGAAGCAGGGCGGAACGGGCAAACAGGGCAAGAAAAAAGCGCCCATGATGCCTGAGGACAATACAGAAGCAGCACAATACATCAAAGAGATCGCCGAGCTGGAGCGGGTTGCGAACAGCACCATTGCACGATACGAACAAAAGATGAGGACAGCTCAACAACACGCCGTGGCAATTCTCACCCCTCTCAACGACAGGATGACAGAACTGTTCAAAGGTCTTGTAGCATTTGCAACAGCACATCGGAAAGAGCTGCTTCCCGATGGAAGGAAGACTGTTGATCTGGGAACTGGAAGCATGGGTTGGCGCACGACACCGCCCGCTGTGCAAATCAAGGATGTTGAAGACGTCATCAAACGAATCAAGAAACTTGGACTTGTCGATTTCATCCGAACCCAGGAGACCATAGACAAGCCCGCGATGCTGAAGAACCCCGAGAAAGCAAAGTCTGTGCAGGGTGTTTCTATCACCCAGAACGAAGAGTTCTTCGTGAAGCCGGCTGAACTCAAGGTCGAAGTGACCGGGCGCAAGTGGAAGATCAAATCCAAGAAAAAGAAAGGTGAGGAAGAGGACGAGTAGTAACACAGTAACCCCCGACACGGACGTCGGGGTTTTATTTTGACAAAAGGAGCAATATCTTGCAGACAGTGCTATACTGCCCACACAATGAAAAAACCGAATCAGGCCCTAAAACCAGAGGAAAACAAGCCCGCTTTTCCTATGCGAATCAACAAATATTTGGCTGTTCAAAAGCACTCGACCCGAAGAGGTGCGGACGACCTTATTAAAGACGGTAAGGTTTTTATTAACGGCAGATTAGCCGTTTTGGGAGATAAGGTTATGGAAAAAGACGTGGTTGATGTCCGCTACCGAGGCAAACAAAAACCATACATTTACATTGCTTATAACAAACCAAAAGAAATCGTAACTCATTCAGCCCAAAAGGGTGAAAAAGAAATTAAACATGTTGTGGGAATTAAAGACGTATACCCCATTGGCAGACTCGATAAAGATTCTCATGGGCTCATCATCCTCACGAACGACGGACGAATCACAGAGCGACTTTTGGGTCCAACTCAAAAGCATGAAAAAGAATACCTTGTAAAAACAAAAGAAAAACTCCGATCAAGCTTTAAAGAAAAAATGGAAAAAGGAGTTAAGATCGAAAGTGAATTTACTGCACCCTGCAAGGTTAAGATTTTGAATGACCAAACCTTCAAGATTATTTTGACTGAAGGCAAAAAACATCAGATCCGACGCATGTGTGTCGCACTCTTCCAAGAAGTTGCAGACCTCCAAAGAATTCGAATCATGAACATCGAACTCGGCACCTTGCCTGTTGGACAATTTAGAAATATTGAAGGAGAAGAACTCCAAACCTTTTTGCAGTCACTCGACCTTGCATAATTAGTTTATTTTTCTAAATCAAGAACCTCATCAATACGGATTTTCTCTACGAAATCAGGCACGTGACTGACAAGAACCATGGCTCCTTCGTATTTGTTAAGTGCTTCAGCAATAATCGGAATGTGACGGAAATTGATGTGGTTGGTTGGTTCGTCGAGGATCAATAGACTTGGCTTTTGGAGTACGAGTCGGGCAAAAGCCACAAGACCCTTTTGACCTTCAGAAAGACTGCCGATCTTACTTTTGATCTGCTCTGGGCCAATAAGAAAACCAGCAGCTGTTGAACGCATGCGTTCTTCGATATGCTCTTTCATTACTGACATTAAAGAATCGTATACTGTGTCTTCGAAGTTAAGAGTTGAAAAATCTTGACGATAGTACCCTACACTAATTCCCGGTTGTATAAAGGCTTCAACTGACGTACCCGGCATACCCGTAGGTTTACCTTGAGCAATTGATTCGAGAAGCGTTGTTTTTCCAATACCGTTGGGACCCTTTAGAAGTAAGTGTTGTTTTTTGCGCAAGACGATTTTAGTTTTTCTTTTTACCGGTTTGTGAGTTTTAGGATTAAGTGTTGAAAATCCTGTGATAGTAAGAATGTCACCATTTAATTCTGGGTCAACTGGAATGACGAACGGGCGGATTGTTTTATCTTCCCTTCTGATATCAACCTTGCTCTCTTCAAGTTCTTCAGCCTTTTCACGCATTCGTTTTGCAACCAAGCGCATCTGCCCGCCCTTGTTGGCAAAAAAGTTGGCCTTATCTTTATTCTCCTGAATTTCTTTTGCAAGCTGAGCGTTTTTACGATTTTCCTTTTCAACCCGTGCGGCAATTTGCTCAACTACGTCAAAATAATTTCCGACATATTGCTCGACCTTCTTTGTGTACACATCGAGGTACAGAACCCCATCGGTGAATGCGTTAAGAAAATCAGAGTCATGAGAAATAACAATAACTGTTTTCTTGTATTCTTTTAAAAATTCAGTTAAATGTTCGATACCAGCCTTATCCAGATTATTTGTAGGTTCATCGAGTAAAAGCAAATCAGGATCCTGAATCAGTGCAGAAGCAAGCAAAAGCCGAGCTTGTTGACCACCCGAAAACGATCGAACGATTCTGTCATGCATTTTTTCATGACCTCTTAGGTTCACAACCTCTAACACCACATCAATTTTAGGATCAATATCATGAATTTTTCCTGTATTTTTTCGTAAATCAGCTTCAGCAGAATCTTGAAAAGCTTTTTGAAAAAAATCTCGAACGGTTAGATCAAGTTCATCGCGTGGTATTACTTGCCGAGCAATAGCAATCGTAACGCCATTTCCCACAAAAACATTTCCTGATTCGGGTTTAATTTCACCAGTGATAAGTTTGAAGATAGTACTTTTGCCACCACCATTTTGTCCCATAACTGTAATTTTTGAGTTTCGACGCATAGAAAAAGAAACCTCATCCAAAATGGTTTTATCTTGGGTATATTCGAAACACACTTCTTCAAATCTAAGTATTACCTCATCGCGAGACATGGCTGTGAGAGTACCACAAAATAAGCACGTGGCATACTCGGAACACTGATTTATTTTTCAAAGAATTTAATATTCAAAACAAACATCGGCAATATCGCAACAAATCCGATAACCGCAACGGTGATAATCGCAAAAGAAATTGAAACAGAATCGATAAAAAAACCAATACAAACCGGAGCAAGCACCTGAGTTAACTGATAAATACTCAAAAATGCCCCGCTTAAACTTCCCATTTTTAATTTCTTTTCATGTTCGGTTGCAAGACGTTCCAAGGCAAGCATCACAAAATAAACACAAACGCTGATCAAAAAAACAATACAATAAGTAAAATAAATTGAACTGGCAAAAGGTAATGAAGCCAAAAGCAGTACTGCCGCAAACGAAACCGTTCTCAACGAACTCACATGCGCTCTATCGGCAAGATACCCTATTGGAACTCCAAACAGATATGGAGCAATCGAAAGCGCAGTCAGGAGATAAAGAGTAGTGTAACTCTGACCATTAACAAATGTTACGAGTGGTATAAAAAAAGTAACAACAACAAAAATAACACCCATGAGAGCATACAATGAACCAAGATATTTTTGTTCAAGACTCCAATTTCGAATAAACGAAAACATTTCTCCATAATCACGGATCACCTCCTTAAAAATTCCCCTTTTTACAACCGGTCCTGAAATACGTTCGGCTGGAACAAAACTAACAATAACAATAGCCACAAGTACCGTGGGTATAATCGCAAGAAGTAAAACATGAATTTCAATAAACTTGATCAGAATAAGACCAACGGCGCCTGCTACAATCCACCAAAAACTTGAAACAGTATCATAATATCCAAAAAGCTCTCCAACATTTTTATGCGACAAACGACGCATGTATGTTCTTCGTCCAACACTATCAAGTGAAAAACTCACTCCATTGAGAACTCGTGCAATTAAAACAAAAACAACCAAACCATATGCTCCAGCTAAATAATACGAAACTGCAATAAACGGATAGATCACCAATCCAGACAAAATAATCTTCTTACCAGACATCCGGTTGGCAAAATGAGAAACGATTGGAAGCGATAACAAAAAAACAACATCAAATACCGATCGCAATAAACCCGTGTCTGTATAATTGTGAGCAAAAGACAGTAAAAAAATCGGAATAAAAGATTCCGCAAAACCCCAACCAATAAAACGAATTGCGGTTGCCCACGAAATTAACCGCACTCCAAAAGGAATGTTTAGAACATTACGAAACATTATCGTATTTTAGCACCTCTATATCACTGTTTGTTCTTGAGATTTGAAATTGTAGATGAGTGAGAGAGCAAACATTGCACACACCAAACCAAAATCTCTTACACCTGTTGCACCAAAACCCATTTCTAAAGTAATAGGGATAAGATGAAGAGCAAGAATAAAAGAAACAATTCGTACCCAAAATCCCATAGCAAGCAAACTACCCAAAACAACTTCAATGATTCCATTACCCATTACAATCATCGCAGGAGGTATATGCAATAAATTAACAGCATAATCCGGAACAAGACTCACCCACTTCAAACTGTCTAGTAATTGAGAAAAACCAAACCAAAGAAAAACGGCCGCCAATCCAAATCTAAGCATAATCATGCCGATTTCAAATCTAGAAAATTTTGATTTCATATACATTATCGAGCTAAGACGTCTAATTTAAATCCTTCAAGAATTATCCCTATTCTGCTTGAACCACCATGTTCACCATTGTATGAAGATGATCCATCCTTACCACAAATTTTCAAAATTCGACCCTCTCCGCCCGGATGATTTGGTATCCAACTAGTAAGATCATACACAATACCGTTTATTGCAGACCAACAACTTGTTCTGGAATTATGTTGACTGACCTGAGCAAGAGTAATACCAACTTGAACCGGTGTGGGTGCAGGTGTGGGTGTCGGAGTTGGTGCTGGGGTTGGAGTTGGGGTTGAAGACACGGGTGTGCCACTACCCGATTTTGGAGTCGTAGGCAAACTCGTTACAGGTTTCGTGGTGCCAGTTGTAACTACCGAAGTTGTTGGTGAAGTCACTGTTGTCGCGGGAGTCTCTGTAGTTGGAGAATACGATACAGGAATCCTAGACGCCTTTTCGAGGTATACCAAAGTTCCAACGATAATAACGAGAATAACTCCCGCAATCACTGATATGGTTTTATTTTTCATATCACCATTTTACCACGCAACCAAACCTGTATACCTACACACAGTGAACTAAATAATTTTATATAATTTTTGATTATTTTTTCTCACAAAACCCTCTCTTTCTAAATCTAAGAGAATTTCTGAAATCACGTTACTTTCATATTTTAAAACTTTTTGAATAGCTATTTTTGAAGAATTTTCTGCAAGAATCAATCTAAGAATTTCCGCTCTTTTTTGCCTATACGAACCATTAAATTGAGCCTGTTTCGTATAATGAATACTTTTCCTGCTTGGATTTATTTTCTTTTTTAAAAAAGCTCCATAATCAAAAAGTGCCCAGTACCACTCTCTAGAATTTTCTGTATCAAGTGTTTTTTCAATGAGTGGCAGAATTTCTTTGTCGTGAACTTTCTTTTTGTTCTTAAAAAAGAAATGAATAAAAACTGATCGAATATTCGTTTCGATTACCACAACAGGAATATTCCAAGCAAAAACCATTAGGTCACCGGCAGTTGCTGGACCAATTCCAGGCAACGAAATAAGGGTATCAAAATCTTTTGGAAATTTACCTCCGAAGTTTTTCATTAGAACTTCCGCACACTGCTTCAGATACAAAGCCCGACGATTGTATCCAAGTCCCCGCCATTCTCTGAGCACATCCTTTAGTGTCGCTCTTGCAAGCACATCAACCGTAGGAAATTTCTTTAAAAATGATTCATATTTCGGCACGACACGAAAAGCTTGAGTTTGCTGAAGCATGATTTCCGATACTAAAATTTTGTATGGATCTTTGGTTTTTCTCCACGGCAAATCACGCTTGTGTTTTTTATAATGTGACCAAATAGTGTTTTGAAATTTCTTAGTAGAAATCATTGAACTCCTTCTGTGTATTCCCTTGGTACATCAAAAATGGATTCAGTCAGTTTTTCACCCGAAAGAATTTGAGAAATTCTTTTTCCACCATAAATTGATGGCAAAATTCCGATACCGTTGCATCCAAGATTATAAAGAAGACTGGAATTTTTTGGTTCAGAACCAATCAAACGTACTCTATTTTTTGTGTAACCCATAAGACCGTGCCACGTAAATGCATAATCAATTTTTTTGTGAGGATCAACTTCATAAATACTCCTTATGAAATTATCTATTTTATGAGTAACTTCTTCTGAATATTCGTGTTGATGGGAATATCGAGAATGATCGTCAAGGTCGAGTTCAGGACCACCAATTGAGATAAGGTTATAGTCCTTATCACCTTCATATTCAAAAAATCTTCGTGTCAGATAGAAATACGGATCTTCTGAACTTGAGTCAGGATCTGTAAGGTAACTAATGGCGGTTGGCTGTCTGTTCATTTTTTCTAAATAGCCAGACATATAACCAATCGTTCCATGAACGAGATGATGAAATTTTGTGTGAATATCTAAGCCATTTTCATTAATAATCGTAATACCAGTAAAACCATTAGTGCATAAAATAACTCTTTCTGCGGTTATCGTGTATTTTTCAGCATCAATTAATACCGATCCGCCCTTTAAAATAATTTTCTGAACTGGTGTGAGCTCAAACAAAGCAAACCTGTCGGGATATTTTTGCTGTATGTAGAGTAAAACCTCTTCACAAAAAAGCGCACTATTTACGCAACCCTTTTGATATGAAAGAACAGCAATAAAATTTTTGTTTTTTGTTTCCAATCGAGAAGAAATTTCTTCCTGAGCCACAACAGAATATAAATCGGCATACTCAGCGGGAATATCTGCCAAAAAATCTGCTTTTTCAGAGATAACAAATTCCTCGGTATTTAAACCTGCTTTTTTACGCCAATAGTTATTTTTTAAATGAAGAATAACTTGGTCATAACTTGAAAGACCAGCATGACCCAAAAAATGAGAAAAAGGAATGTTTAAACCAGCATCGGTATACATTTCTTCGATCAGAAGCCATGCGTCCTCAATGCTTTTTTGTCCCTGAGCCGCACGCTCGATCCCAAACTCATCAACCAGACTTGCAAAACCACGCTCAAAATAACTCACCACTTGCCCAGCATTGTGACCCGTTGCACCATGAGCAAGCTTGTAACGTTCAAGCATTACAATTTTCTTATTTGTATATTTGAGTGCAAAAAAAGCAGTTGCAATACCAGCAATACCAGCACCAATAATTGCAATCTCAGTTTCAACATCCTTTTGCAAAGTCAGACTAACTCTGTCTTTATGCAATTGATGCAACCATGGAGAATTATTTATTTTCATTGGAATAATTATACAAGATGAAAACAAATTTAATCCGTACGACTCACATTAAACAACACAAAGCCCAATATTGACTTTAAACAAAATCAAATTAAAGTTGATACAGAAATGTAACCAGAAACCCATCCATATGAGTATCCATATGGATATCATTGAAAACGTCACACAACAGGAGAGGTTGTCATGAAGTACATTGTGAGCATTATTCTACTCGTTGCTGCAGTATCGGCATTCATCAAGTACGAAAGCAGGAATTTCAGATCTGACGGCAAGATCACCCGAGAACAACCCGGAAACAAGCAAAAAACGATCTACCGAGATCACGCCGCACTCGACTCTCGTAAAAGGAAAGATGATTCTCGACTTCTTAACGACGAAGAAACCAAACGACGAAGAAAAGCTTGGCGTGCCAAACGCAAAATCCAGCCAAAGGGCGTCTACAAATGAAACAACAACCAAAACCCCCACGAATTCTCGTGGGGGTTAATTTTTAAACTTTGTATATGATTTATCCAATAATTATCCTTGGATAAATGTCAGTGCCTTACCCTTTTTGCCACCACGGCCAGTTCGGCCAATACGATGAATATAGTCTTCGTATGTTGCAGGAAGGTCGAAGTTGATAACATGAGACACATCAGCAATATCAAGACCTCGAGCAGCAACGTCTGTTGCAACAAGAATTTTTACCTTATTACCTTTGAATTGACCGAGAGCCAATTGACGCTTGTTGAAATTCTTATTTCCATGAATTGATTCTGCGACCAATCCCATAGCTGTAAGAGTTTTTGCCAATTTTTCTACGCCGTGTTTAGTCTTTCCGAACACAAGAACCTTAGAAAAACCATCGGAACGCAAAAGTTCTGCAAGTTTGTTTGTTTTGTCCTCTGCACGACTTACTCGAATTACGTCTTGGTCAATTGACTTTGAAGTATCGCGAGTTTTCACTGAGATAGTGACTGGATTTTTACAAAATTTTGAAATCAAATTTCCAATCTCTGGAGTAGTTGTTGCCGAGAAAAATAGAGTATGACGTTCGGCTTGCATTTGAGCAATCATTTCTTTGACATCGTTAATGAAACCCATATCAAGCATTCGATCTGCTTCGTCGAGCACGACAGTTGCAAACTCATTGAGTCGAAGGTGTCTTTGTTCAATGAGATCCTTAAGACGACCTGGGGTGCCGATAACAAAGTTATTTTTGAGTCGAAGAGACTTAATCTGAGGCACGATAGATGCCCCACCAACACATACCACTGACCAAATACCCATACCACGAGTAAATGCCGTGAGCTCACCTTGGATCTGACCTGCAAGTTCGCGTGTCGGAACCATGATAAGAATATTTTGTTTTGGATCACGAAGTACTTTGTCGATAAGTGGAATAAGAAATGCTGCAGTTTTACCAGTACCAGTATTTGCGAAACCAACCACGTCCTGTCCCTTCAAAATATGAGGAATGGTTTTGTCTTGAATTGGTGTCGGCAAAATGTAACCCTTTTTTGCAATGTTTTCTTTGAGTTTATCTGTAATAGCAAAGTCACTGAACTTATGTTCAGGTGTAAACACAACAGTTTCTTCTGTTATAGAAACCTTATTAACAAATTTGGAAATATCCGAAAATGTTTTATGAGCGAAATTGCTTCTACCACCACGATTACCCCCCTGAGAATAGCCTCTATAGCCGCTTTGTGGACGACTTTTAAAATTCGTATTGCCACGATGAAATTTTCGTGGACGTGAACTGTTACTGCGTTGTTCTTGCATAATAAAACTAACTCATCTTTAGAATAGATGTAAGACGATGAGAAATCTCATCAGTTTCATTAGAAGAAACAAAAACCAAAGAGAATTACCTTACGACAACATAGTATATCAATATTGATAATATGTCAACTTTTTGAGGGTAATCTTGAGTAAGTGAAGTTCTTTATTAAAAAAACAGGGCACCTGTGATGGTGCCCTGTGGGGGGTTAGGAAACATGTGAAGCAGACTCAGCGACGACGCCGAACGCATGTGAGGCCGCAAAGCCCCAAGAGCGCCCCAGCACCAGGTGCCGGAATGACATTCACGTACATGGTCTGCGAGACCGACGCCTGTCCTTCGACGGCAGTCAAAGTGAAGGCGTAGAGACCCTCAACATCCATGTTGAACATCGGCACGAACCATGGCGCAAAGACCGGGTTCTGCGAGTCCTGGATGTAGAAGGTCGGATCCTGCGAATCACCAGCCGGGAACGGCTGACTGCCGGTCACGTTGTCGTTGTTGGCGACCTTCATGTCGAAAAACAAAGCCGAGACGGTATTGCCGGTGGGACTTGTGATCGTCATGAACAGATTGTCGAGATTCTGGACTCCGCCGGAGTAGTAGATGTGGTAGTCGAAGTTCCAGCGATTGCGCGCGATGTTGGTCGAGGGGGCACCGAACTCGCCCGCCGTCTGGTAACCCGAGTACACCGTGTACATCGTGCCGCTCACCGGCACCGGCATTGCCGACTGCCGATAAATGGTCCGCTGACCGAGCTCGAGCGCACCACCCGGGAATGCCGGGTACTGATCGAGCACGAAGTTGTCCTGGGGCTGGCCGGAGCCAACGTTCCAGGTCGGGATCATGGCGGCACTGGACGAGCCAGTACACACCAAGAGAGCCACAGTCGAGAACACCATGAACGCAACGAGACGATTGAACGTGCGAATCATTTTCTCTTCCTCCAGATACAAATCCACAGAAACAAAAAATCCATCACACACGTGATAGATTGCGAACCAATCTCTGACTCACCTTCTCCTTTCTTTGTGTTTGACTAATGTAATAAAGAACAAAGTTTCCAAAATAATTTAGCACAATAATGTGACTATGTCTAATATATGTAGTGGTTGTTTTGTAGACAAAAAGAAAACCGCCCTCAAACGGTTTTCCGTTAAGGGCGGTGACTCAGAGAACAAACTCCATCACATTCGAATCCTCTCGAGGACTCGGATAGTAGCCGGGTTTGACCCCAACTAGTACATAGCCGGCCTTCAGGTTGAACCTGTAGGATGCCGTGTTGCTTACTCGGTGATTGCTCACCAATTTCTGGATATCTCCACGCTTTCTCGCATGTTCGATATGCCATTGCTTCACCCGAGTACCGAGGCCCTTGCCCCGAAACTCTGGCTTGAGTGCAACGATCAAGATGTACATGGTTCCAACTTCATGAAATTCATCTTGATCATAGGTATCCGCAACCGTACGATGAAGCTGAAAGGTGGTAAAACCAGCCTTAGCGCCATCAACGATTATCCAATGTGTTTCGACTGAAGGATTCAGCCACACATCACTCCCGAAGAACGCATCGTGGGGCAACGATTGTTGCCACACATCTTGGAGCTCCCGACATTCCAACATCGGGTCGGCTCTGGCTGTTGTAAAGTCCATGTCGGACCTCCTTTCTGTCTAAAATTATATCAAAGTAGGGTCACAATGTCAAGTGTTGCCGGTCAGGGACTCGGTCACGGATAATTTTGCTTCGCAAAATTTCCGCTACCC
>CAYTZJ010000012.1:0-4339 GCA_964442475.1 uncultured Candidatus Saccharibacteria bacterium
ATGAGCCCTTAGATTAGTTGTAGCGTCTCGTGGACGCAAAAGTTTGTTTTTTAAATATGGGCCCTTAGCTTAGTTGGTAGAGCGCCTCATTTGCAATGAGGAGGTCAGGAGTTCGAATCTCCTAGGGTCCACCACCATGTTCTCGATTCTCCTTTACTACAAGTATGTTTTTGTTTCTGATCCTGAACGACTAAAAATCGACCAGCTGAACTTGTGTCGAAGGCTTGATCTCAAGGGGCGCATTATTGTTTCAAAAGAGGGAATAAACGGTACCGTTGAAGGTACCAAAGAAGCGACTACGGCTTATGTTGCAGAAATGAAGAAAGATAGTCGTTTTGCAGATATTGATTTTAAAGAAAGTGAAGGGGATGGAAAATCCTTCCCACGTTTATCGGTAAAAAATCGTCCTGAAATTGTTACACTCGGAACTGGAACAAGTGATGGAAATTTTAAAACTGGTGAATATATTTCTCCTGATCAACTACAAAAATGGTTTGATGAAAAAAAAGATTTCGTAATTATTGATATGAGAAATGATTACGAACATGTTGTGGGTCATTTTGAAAACTCGATTTTGTTTCCTGTCGATACTTTTAAAGAAATTCCCAAACAGATAGAAAATCTTGAACATCTCAAAGATAAAACAATTGTAAATGTGTGTACTGGTGGTGTTCGATGTGAAAAGGCTTCAAGCTATTTACTTGAAAAGGGCTTCAAAAATGTCCATCAACTCGAAGGTGGTATGGTTCGCTATTTGGAAAAACATCCAGGCAAAAAATTTAAAGGTTCTTTATATGTTTTTGATAAACGAGTTGTCGTTAACTATGATTCTCCCGAGCAACATGTAGTTATTGGTAGGTGTAAGCACTGCAATGTTCCTTCGGAAAAATGCGAAAATTGCAGTAATCTCGATTGTCACAAACATCTCATTTGTTGTGAAGAATGCAATGAAAAATTTGGTTTATTTTGCTCGAATCAATGTAGAAAAATAGTTGAAAGTAAATCATTGTCAATGAAATAAGGGCCACTAGCTCATATGGTAGAGCGCACCCATGGCATGGGTGAGGTAAGGGGTTCGATTCCCCTGTGGTCCACAATGACTCACGAGAGCAGCAGACCGATGTTTGAGTGGAATATTATCTAAAGATCACAGAGGACGAAAGAGTGCTCTTTTCATTTTTACTTAGTGATATAATATTCCCATTATAATTTAGGTTCAAAGTAATGGAATATTTTAACAAGTACTACGTGGATGTCCTCAAAAAGTATGCTATTTTTTCCGGTAGAGCTCGAAGAAAAGAATATTGGATGTTTCTTCTGATCAGTTGTTTGATCTCAATCGCTCTTAGTATTGTTACTCAAGCTATTAAATTAGAATTTATTTCTACGCTCTATTCTTTAGCAGTATTAATTCCAAGTATCGCAGTGACAGTCCGTCGTTTGCACGATACAAATCGATCTGGGTGGTGGATTTTGATCGGACTTATTCCAATAGTAGGTACGATCATTCTTATCGTATTTTTGGCACAGGACAGTAGCCCAGGTTCAAATAAATACGGCGCCAATCCAAAGGATGGAATGAGTTCTCCGATGATGCAAACACCGACTTCGACCCCTACATCTTCAATTCCCCCAACTAATTCTCCAACTAACGTTTAGTTTGGGATAAATTCAAATTGAAACGCAATAGTATCAACAAAACTCTCATGAGAAATCGTGAGGGTTTTGTTATACAGAAACCCTATTGGTGACTCTTAAAATTTCCTTAAAATGTGAGGCTAAATGGACTTGTTGTGGATTTATTGTAAACTTGTAATATTAACGGCTAAAAACCGTCCCTATCCATGGAAGTTGATTTCGAAAAACAATTTCTTGATATTTACAAACAAAATACGGATGCAATATTTCGTTATTGTTTGTTGAGAGTTTCAGATAGAGAATTGGCCAAAGATCTGGCTCAAGATACCTTTATGAAGGTGTGGCAATACGCCACAAAAGGTGAAAAAATTGTTAATCTAAGGGCTTTTTTGTTCACCACAGCCAGAAACCTCATCATCGATCATTACCGCAAGAAAAAAGCTACATCTTTAGATGGTTTGATGGAACAAGGTTTTGATGTCGGACAGGATACCAGCCAATCATTAATTGATCACTTAGATGGCGAAAAAGCTTTGGCACTTCTAGGCTCGGTTCCTGAAAAGTATAGAGACGCAATTTATTTACAATATGTTGAGGGTCTTTCGATCAAAGAAATTGCTGAAATTACGTCCGAGACCGAGAATAATATTTCTGTACGAATTCATCGTGGTTTGCAAAAGTTAAGGAGTGTACTCAGAGAACAACATGGAGAACAATAAAGATCTATTCTACAAATTAGTTGGCGAAGCCAAGGAAATAAAGCTCACCGAGCGAGAGCGTAACTCGCTTATTTCTGCTGTCGATGCATTTGTTTTAAAAAATCCAATCAAAAAAGATATCTCTATTGGTGCATCTACAAATCCTCAACCCATTAAGTCACCATTTTTTAATAAAGATTGGTTCTTTGCTTTCTCTGAACGATCACACAATTATTATTTTGCAGGAGCCTTTGTTTTGCTTGCTATTTTTGGCACAGGATCAGCATTAGCGTCTCAATCATCACTTCCGGGTGATATTTTATATCCAATAAAAGTAAACGTTTTAGAAGAAGTCAAAGCTGTTTTTTTGCCATCAACACTTAAACCTGAATATGAAATTCATCGAGCTCAGACTCGTATTTCTGAAGTAAAAGAACTTGCTGAACAAGATAGGCTTTCAGATGACATTAAAATTTCTGTAGCTGCCCAAATTGATAGCCATATTTCAACAGTTAAAAAGAATATCAATGATTTAAAACAAAAAGGAGATATCAAACATGTGTTGGCAATTAGTACGAGCCTTGAAACCGCTCTCGACGCGGGTCAAGATCAAATTGAATCAATTGCAAAAGATGACGATGTTGTTCAGGTTGCCTTCATGAAAGATATCATTGAGGACAAGAAAGAAGATGTAATAAAGGATCGAGAGGTTATCGAGGATCAAATTTATGTCCAAAAAACAAATGATGAAAATACATTTGAGATAGCTAAGGCAAAATTTGAGTCAGTACAAAAAAATCTTAGCTCTATTGAAACAGTGCTCGCAAAGACTGATGTTGAGAGTTTGAATGTTCAAACAGACATCATGGCGCCATTAGCATCATCATTAGAAGTTAATAAAAATTCTACCGAAGATTCAGCTTTGGCTGTTAATGCAAAAGCTGCTACTCATGCAAAACTTGCAGCCCCAGTAGCACCTCCAACTATTGAAGAGCTTGTTTCTCAGGCGCAGGAATTACTCATACAGGGAAAAGAAAGAATGGATGCGGGTGAATATAACGAAGCGTTTGGAATTTTTCGTGAAGCAAATTATCTTACTCAGGTTATTAAATTCAGATTGGGAGAAATCAAAGACGTTGGGGCAGAATTAGAAACACTATTCAATGATACAGACGCTGCAGTTTCAAGTAAAAATACCTTACTGAAGGCTGATGCCAATGCCGTTTTTGAAGTTGAACCTAAGGTTGAGTAATTCATTGACGTAAAAAGAATAATCTTGTAGATTATTCCTTGGAACTCACGAGTGTCGTGAGAGGTAAGAATTCTTCTAAACAGGAGGTTCTCGTATGCAAAAGACTATCTCTTCGGTTCGCGCGGTCAGGAATCATCAGGTTTGTCGGCGCGGGCGAGGAGGTGTGAGCAATCGTGTCAGGGATGATCAGCAGCTCGTTCAGAATGGGAGGCATCAGGCGAACGTTTTCGGTGAGGAATTCATTGAGGAATTCATTTCCGATCTGAAGCAAAGTGTCCGCAGTGAGATCGGCAAGAAGACGACGATCGATCGGAGGCACTTTAACGTGGCGTGCGCTGCGATCAACAAGCGACAGCCCATTCCGGATCACATCATGAACATGCATGCCGGACTTTCGAAGCGCAGCCTGGTCAATCGCTATCACAGATGGCTGAAGACCATGGAACAGTAACAGGGTGGAGAGAGATAACCCGAATTCGTTTAAGGGCAGGAGAGAATCCTGCCCTTATTATTTTATTTTACATTTTTACATGAGGTATAATTGTTTTTATGGAACAATCAATACAGAATATTCCGGCTCAATTTTCATTTGAGCCGATTGTTGAAAATAAAGACATGTTGCGTTCGGCAGATGGGTTTGTTGTGGGAGGTATGGGTGGTTCGCATTTGTCTGCTGGAATTTTAAAAATAATTGATTCAGCTGTAGTTGTGCACGCTCATCGTGCATATGGCTTATCTGGCCCTAAGACTG
>CAYTZJ010000012.1:4349-18320 GCA_964442475.1 uncultured Candidatus Saccharibacteria bacterium
TACTTCCTAGCATGCCCAAACCGAAGCCACTGAGTGGTTTAAAAAAGCTTTATATATTGCTAGTTCATATTCTGGTAACACTGAAGAAACAATTGATTTTGCGGAAAAGGCATTCGAAAAAAAATATAACCTTGCAATTATTTCTACTGGAGGAAAACTAATTGAATTCGCAAAGACTCATAATTTACCATACATTCTTTTACCTCAAGGTGATATTCAGCCTCGAGTTGCTTTGGGTTTTTCTCTTTTAGCATTAGCAAAATTGATAGGAGGTGACACATTGGTCAAAGAGTTTCAGAATGTGGGATCAAAATTAGATATCGACCGTTGGAAAGAAGTTGGCCTTACTTTAGCAAAAGAACTTAAATCGTCTGTTCCGATTGTGTATTCTTCAAGTGACAATTTTGGTTTAGCGTATAGTTGGAAAATAAAGTTTAATGAAACTGCAAAAATTCCGGCTTTTTACAACATTTTTCCCGAACTCAATCACAATGAAATGAATGGTTTTGATATAGTCAGTACTACTAAAAAACTTTCGAAAGATTTTTATTTTATTTTTCTTGAAGATTCTAACGATAATCCAAAAATAATTCGTCGAATGACAGTATTAAAAAAACTTTATGAAGATCGGGGTTATTCTGTTAAGGTTCTTCCGATTATTGGCGATTCTCCACTTGAAAAGGTATTTAATTCATTAATTTTGGCAGATTGGACATCGTTTTCATTGGCCAAGATATATGGCGTTGAACCACAGGCTGTGCCGATGGTGGAAGAATTTAAAAAACTCATTTCATAGATGTTTATATTATTTGATATTGGTGGAACAAAAATGCGAATCGGTTTATCCACTGATGGATTTTCACTTGATAAAACTTTGGTGATTGATACACCGATTACATTTGATGCAGGAATGACTGAATTTAAAAAGGCGGCAGAGAGCTTGATGCAAGGTAAAAAAATAAAAGCTGTTGCCGGAGGTATAGCGGGTCCGTTTAGTCATAAGGTGGAGACACTTTTGGCCAGTCCGAATCTGAAAGATTGGGTTGGTAAACCAATTCAAACTGACCTGGAAAAGTTTTTTGCAGTGCCAGTTTTTATTGAAAATGATGCAGCACTTGTTGGTCTTGGTGAGGCAATGCGCGGTGGTGGTCGAGGTGCGGGTATTGTTGCTTATGTAACAGTAAGTACGGGTGTTGGTGGTGCAAAAATTGTTAATGGTAGAATTGATCCTCGCTCGATTGGATTTGAACCGGGTCACGAGATTATTGATATAGACAATACAGTGATTCCTGATGCGGTTAGTGGGACGTTGGAAAGCTATGTTTCTGGTGCTGGTCTTGCCAAAAGGGTTGGTAAAAAACCAAAAGAAATTGATGATCCTAAGATTTGGGACGATTTGGCTAGAATTTTGGCATATGGACTTAATAACGTAGCAGTATTTTGGTCACCTGATGTTGTTGTACTTGGGGGGTCAATGATTGTGGGTGATCCAGCAATTTCTGTTGAAAAAACTCAAGAATATTTAAAGAAAATTCTTACGATTTATCCAGAAATTCCCAAAATTAAAAAAGCTGAGCTCGGTGATTTGGGGGGATTGTATGGTGCGCTAGAATTATTAAAACAACAAGTTATATAACATGTCGATCAAAGATTTTTTACTTCGAAAAATGATTAAGTCGAAAATGAAAGGAATTCCGGAATCTGAACAAGAGAAACTCATTAGCATGGTTGAAAAAAATCCAGAGTTATTTCAGAAAATTGCTACCGAAACACAAGAAAAAATGAAGGCGGGACAAGATCAAATGTCTGCAGCAATGGAAATAATGAAAAAGTACGAAAAAGAACTTAAAGAAATCATGTAAAACGATTATGTTTGTGTGGTTTAAAAAACATTTTATTCCTCATGGGGAAAATGATCACCGACCACATTTTTTGCGGGCAGAAAATATGCGTCAAATTATTGGTATCATTTTATTTTTTGAACTCATACTTTTTGTTTTACCAATGCTTAATTTTGTAGAATTTGTTAAGAATTCTAATTTGAGCGCTGTTTTGCCAGCCGTTTTAGCTGCTGGAACAAATCGAGAACGTGAAGTAAATAGTTTGTCTGAACTGACCATTAATGAACAATTATCGCAGGCGGCACAATTTAAAGCGGAAGATATGGCAAGCAGGGGTTATTTTGCCCACACAAGTCCAGACGGAAAAACCCCATGGTATTGGCTTGAAAAAGTTGGATATGATTATGAATACGCTGGAGAAAATCTTGCGGTTGATTTTTCAGATTCAAGTGATGTTACAAGGGCGTGGATGAATTCACCGACTCATCGTTCTAATATCATTAAAAACGTTTATACCGAAATGGGAACGGGTGTCGCTATTGGATCGTACAAAGGAAGACAGTCAATATTTGTTGTTCAATTGTATGCTAATCCCAAGATTGTTTTACACACAAATTCTGCCAATCTTGCAGTAAAAGAAATTTTTGAAACTCAAACCGCTTCGGCCACTACAAAAGAACCATCGGTTATTGCTCAGATTGAATCAAAAAATCAAGATGTATTGGGTGAACAAACAAATGTGTCGCTAATTGATGGCTCTATTGATTCTCAAAAGCAACCGTCCTGGGTTGAATCAACACTTGCGTCGCCACGACAAATCACAACCATAATTTTTTATATTGTTATTGGAATCATAATGCTTGCCTTACTTTTTAATGTTTTGATCAAATTTGAACACCAACATCCTGATTTAGTAACTAATGGACTGTTTGCCATAGTCTTTATTTTTGGAGTTTTTTTGGTTAATTCATATATTGCAAAGACACACGAACCGCTTATATCGTACATTGATACCAGTCAACGGAAGACACGTGGGTTTGATTTTTAAAATGTTGTATCGCTTGGCTCAAGTGTAAATAACCCTTATACTGCTCGCATGTCACTTTCAGTCGGTATGATTTGAACACAAACCGACATGCAAATTGGTCAGAAAACTCCAAATTAGTACCTTTTAGTTTTACTATTAAGTTTCCTGCATAACACTCAAATATTGCTAAATAAGGTTCACAAAGTTCACACGTTCATTTTTATTGCCTCTGGGTGGTATTATTGTTTCTATAATCACAAAACATGAGCTATTACCGCAACGCATATTATTATCGCCGTTACCGCAGACACAGAAGCAAAAGCCCAAATATTGTTGAAATGATAGCCGAAATAGTTTTTGGTTTGTTTGTTATGGTCTGGGTTTCATTTTTTGGTTTGTTGAAGTTGCTTTTCACAGGTGGAAAAAAGATGACAGGTCTTTTTAAGTTGAATGAAAAAGTCGTTGTTGCTAATCCCACTCCGCCGGAAATAACCGGTGATCGGTATCGATTGAAAGGAAGTCTGCTTTCAGAATCGGAAAGGGGATTTTTCGAAGTATTAAAAACCGTTGTGGGTGATAGATATATCATCGAACCTCAGGTTCAATTGTCAGCTCTTGTAACACCAACTGATTCAAGTGAGCATTTCACCAACTATAGGGATTTCAATAAGATAAAAGCCAAATCAATTGATTTTGTGTTGTTTGATCTTGAATACAAACCGCATTTGGCTATTGAATTAGATGACAGCTCGCATCTTCGTTGGGACAGGATGGAAAGAGATCATTTTGTTGGTCAGGTAATGGGTGAGGTTGGTTTGAAAATAATTCGTGTTCCAGTTTCGTATTCTTATAATTCTGATGAATTAAAGAAACTGATATTTGGCTAAAAAAAGACCGATGGATTAAATTCCACCGGCCGTGTTGAGTTGGGATTTCGAATCAACGCTGTTTGCGTATGAACAGGGGACCGAGACAGAGTAATGCAAGTGCTCCCGGTGAGGGGATCGGGGTACTGAGAGCATAGACATTTATATAGCTGTTGCCGTTGACGGAAGACGGCATCAGATATCGAAATGATAACGTCTCTACACTCTGGGCCCCCTCCAGAAGCTGAAAACCATTGTTGAATATTCCATTGTCGACTGTGTCATTGCCAACCATGACGCTGTCGAGCACTGCAGGATAGTTGCCTGTGCCGTTGATGATCTGGAAAATGAAGTTCCTTTTTGCGGCACACGGCACATCGACACCTATTACCGCTGGAAGATACGGCGAAATCTCAGAAACAGTAATTCCAAAGACCGGGTTTGTGGCGAAACTGACGGTGAGAGATCCGTTTGAGCTCTGGGTTTGTCGATCTCCACTGTATGGAAAGTTCCCACATTCATAGTTGGTTAGGTTGAACCTGAGCCGGTTGCTTAGGGAGTCACCGGGGGCCTCGATCGTCAGTGACCAATCCACGTTGTTGTTAATCATAAGTGCAGCGATGCCTTGGTCGATTGGGCTGATTACGGCACCACGCGCTAGTGTTGCGATGCAGATTGTGACACACAAACCAAAGATGATTTTCATCCGAAACTCCTCGTTGGAAAATTGAAAGAACTTGATGAATACGATATTACTAAACCGACATCAATCTATATTGAATTCAGTTCGTGGTCAATCAAGTGTGGACCTGGCAGCATACCCAAGAAGGAAATTGATACCAAAATCAAAGCATACGGCACGGAACGCATCATACTCGATCAATTGAGAGACTATACAGTTCCAATAAGAGAAAAAATGTTGTTCTAGAACTAGAATGACAAAGGCTAAACAGGAAGCGGAACAATCAAATACTTTTATAATGCCGAAAGAAAAAGAAATAGAGGCTTTTTCCAAGGATGCTACGAAACAAATCAGAGACTTGAATTTTAGGCTTAAACGGGAGATAGTTATGAACGTTATCGAAAAGGTTGTCGGAACCAAAGAGAAATTACAAGTTTATGGCTATATCCCAATAACAAATGTCGGGTCGCTCACTTTCAGTCGGAATCGTTGGTTTACCAAACGTGGGAAAGTCCACGCTTTTTAATGCACTTACGAAAAAATCTGTCCCAGCGGAAAACTATCCATTTTGCACCATCGATCCATCGGTTGGTGTTGTCGCTGTGCCCGATGAACGACTTTGGAAACTCTCTGAGTTCAGTAAGTCTGCAAAAACAATTCCTGCAGCAGTTGAATTTGTTGATATTGCTGGCATTGTAAAAGGAGCTGCCGATGGTGAGGGCCTCGGTAATAAATTTTTAAGCAATATTCGAGAAACTGATGCTATTGCTGAAGTTGTTCGAATTTTCGAAGATGAAAACGTCATTCACGTTGATGGAAAGATAGATCCACTTAAGGATATTGAAGTTATCAATCTTGAGCTCATTCTTGCTGATACGGAAACCGTTTCAAAACGTCGAGGAAATATTGCTCGTGATGTAAAACGGGGAGATAAGGTTGCGATTATCGAAGATGCCGCACTTTCAAAAATTGAAGCTGTTCTTCAGTCAGGAAAACTTGCAAATACTGCTGAGGTTGCCAAAGAAGAAATGCCGATTGTAAAAAGCATGCATCTTTTGACGATGAAGCCGTTCCTCTATGTATTGAATAAGAAGGCGGGTGCAAAGAACCTCGATGAATTGAAGGATGAACGATTTCAGAAACTTATGAAGTTTTTTGAGGATACAAAAGCTAAATATGTAATGGTTGATGCGGGAATTGAACAAGAACTCAAAGATCTTGATCCAAATGAAAAGCTAGAATTTCGAAAGGATTTGGGGAGTGTGGATGATGGAATTAATAATTTGATTCGAAAAGGCTATGAACTTTTGAATTTGATCACTTATTTCACAACAGGTGATACAGAAACTCGCGCGTGGACCATTCTTCGTGATTCAACTGCACCTGTGGCTGGAACTGCAATTCATAATGATTTTAAAGATAAGTTTATTAAGGCAGAAGTAATAGAGTGGAATAAACTCCTCGAAGCCGGCTCGTATGCAGCTGCTCGCGAAAAAGGCCTCGTTCGAACTGAAGGAAAAGAATACATCGTTAAGGACGGAGATGTAATTGAGTTTAAGATTTAACTTTCTGCAAGCTGGTATAATAGATTCGTACAACTTAAGTAAACATTATGAACATCAAACTGTCACCAAAAGACTTTTTCTTGCACGTAGGGATCATCGTTGCTCTTTATGTAAGCTCAATTAGTCTTATTTCGCTTTTGTTTCAAGTTATCAATCTTTCGTTCCCAGATGTGCTCGATTATTCGTACTACTATGGTGTGTATGATCCGTATACAGCAGGTATTCGATGGGCAATCGCATCTCTTGTGATTGTTTTTCCAATTTTTATTCTTTTGTCTTGGTTGGTACAGAAGGAGTACATTGCAGTACCTGAAAAAAGAGAAATGGGGCTTCGACGATGGTTGGTATATATAACTCTATTTTTGACAGGTATAGCAATAGCAACCGATCTCATTGTTCTTATTAATTCCTTTCTTTCGGGTGAAATTTCAACTCGATTCATATTGAAGGTGGCTGTTGTTCTTGTTACAACCGGTCTCATTTTTGGTTACTACTTATGGGATATGCGGTATGGAAGTGTATCAAACACAAAGGTTCCAAATATCTTTAGAATTGTTGCAATCTTGATCGTTGTTGCTTCTCTTGTTACTGGGTTTATTGTTATGGGTTCTCCTGGTAAACAGCGAAATCTTCGTCTCGATGAACAAAAGGTGAACGACCTACAGTCTATTCAGTGGCAAGTCATTAGTTATTGGCAGCAAAAAGCAACATTGCCGACCCAGCTTTCAGAGTTGAACAATGATATTTCTGGTTATTACGCACCAGTAGATCCTGAAACGAAACAACCGTATGAGTATCGAATTATTTCACCAGGAACTAATGCAAGTTTTGAATTATGTGCGGATTTTAATCTCGAATCTGTAAAGAATCCTCGATACGGATATGATGACCAATCAATTCCAGTGGATATCGGTGGGGGTATTGGTAACAGTGCAAAGATTGGTTTGGAATATCAACAAAATAACTGGCAGCATGGAGAGGGAAGAACTTGTTTTGCTCGAACAATTGACCCAGAGCTCTACCCTCCATATAAGGACGGTATTCTCAGATAAATAAATAGTTTACAATGACCCGCCTTCGCTAAAGCTTCGGCGAGGCAAATAAGAAGACTATGAAGGAATATAACCATAAAGAAATAGAAGCCAAATGGCAAAAGTATTGGTCAAAGAAAGGGATTTACACTTCCAAAGAAAATCCCAAGCAACCAAAGTCATATGTTCTCGACATGTTCCCATATCCATCTGGTGAAGGTCTCCATGTTGGTCATCCAAAGGGCTACATTGCAACCGACATCTATTCGCGGTTCAAGAAAATGAACGGGCACAATGTGCTTCATCCAATGGGATGGGATGCATTCGGTCTGCCTGCAGAAAACTATGCGATTAAAACTAAAACTCATCCGCGAGATGCGGTTGAAAAGAACATTGCTCGATACAAAGAGCAGCTTTCAGGTATCGGTTTTAACTATGATTGGAAACGAGAAATAAATACGACTGATCCTGGTTACTACAAATGGACACAGTGGATTTTCCTCCAGATGTATAAGAAAGGATTGGCATTCCAATCAAACGATCCAATTAACTGGTGTCCTTCATGCCAAACAGGTCTTGCAAATGAAGACTTAGACGATGGTAAATGTGAACGTTGTGGATCTGTTGTAGAAAAACGACCAATGCGACAGTGGGTCTTGAGGATTACTGATTATGCCGATCGATTACTTGCAGATCTCGATAATTTGAACTGGCCAGAGTCTATTAAGGAATCTCAGAGAAACTGGATTGGCAGAAGTGAGGGTGCAGAAATTAGCTTCCCAATTGAATTTGAAGGCGGAAAGCACAAACCGGGCCTTATTCCTGTGTTCACAACTCGCCCGGACACGATTTTTGGTGTTACGGCGCTTATCTTTTCTCCAGAACATATCTGGGTAACATTGGCATTAGATGAAAACCACAAAGGTGTTTTGAAAAATGTGGATGCGGTACGGGCGTACGCAGAGAAAGCAAAAAATAAAACAGAAATCGAACGAACGAATGCTAAGACAGAGAAAACTGGTATTAAGCTTGAGGGAGTTTGGGCAGTAAATCCGGCAAATAAAGAACAGATTCCTGTTTTTGTTGCTGATTATGTTTTAAATAATTATGGCACAGGTGCAATCATGTCTGTTCCTGCACACGATGAACGAGATTTTGAATTTGCTAAGAAGTTTGATTTGCCTATTAAAGAAGTTGTTGTTCCAAACATTATTGATCAACGAAATCCTCCAGTTGCCGGTAAGAAGTTTGTTGAACGAAGAAATATTCATGCGATTGTGCGGGATCCAAAGACAGGAAAGTATTTAGCGATTAAGTGGCCGAAGTTTAATTGGATTACATTCCCAATGGGAGGTGTAGAAGTGGAAGAAAGTCCAGAAGTTGCAGCTCGACGAGAAGTGCTCGAAGAAACTGGTTTCAAGAATCTTAAATTCGTTAAGGTTATTGAGGGTCAGGTGCGAGCAGAATACTTTGCGGCTCATAAGGATGAAAACCGAGTTGCGTATACAACCGCAGTCGTGTTTGAACTTGAGAATCATGAACAGGCAGAAGTTGATGAGAAAGAAAAAGCCCAGCATGAAGTAACCTGGATCGAAGAAAAGCAGATTAATTACGAACATATGACTCATGCCGAGGCAAACTTCTGGCGTGATCGATTACCGCAAAAATTTAGTCAGTACACTGGTGTTGGATTTCTTGTTAATTCCGGAGAATTTTCTGGAAAGGAATCTGAACAAGTTAAAAAAGCCATCGTAGATTCTGTTGGTGGAAAAATGGTCACGAAGTACAAACTTCGAGACTGGGTATTCTCACGTCAGCGATATTGGGGTGAGCCAATTCCACTTATCCATTGCGAAAGGTGCGGAGTTGTGCTAGTGCCTGAAAAAGATTTGCCGGTAAAACTTCCTGATGTAAAAAACTACGCTCCGACCGGAACAGGGGAGTCACCGCTCGCTGCAATTGAAAAATGGGTACATGTAAAATGCCCGGCCTGCAAGGGTAAGGCAAAACGAGAAACAAATACGATGCCACAGTGGGCTGGTTCATGTTGGTACTACTTGCGATATATGGATCCAAAGAATAAAAAAGCACTTGTTGATTCTTCGAGCGAAAAATATTGGGCACCGGTAGATGTGTATGTCGGTGGAGCAGAGCATGCAACTCGTCATCTTATTTATGCCCGATTTTGGCATAAGTTCCTTTTTGATATTGGTGTGATAAGTACGATTGAACCATTCACACGACTCTATAACGTCGGTCTTATTCTTGCTGAAGATGGAAGAAAGATGAGCAAGCGATACGGAAATGTTATTAATCCAGACGATATTGTCGCTACATATGGTGCGGACACATTCCGAGTGTATGAAATGTTTATGGGGCCGTTTACTCAAGCAAGTGCATGGGATACAAAAAGTATTATGGGTTCTCGTCGTTTTATTGAACGAATTTGGCGACTTAGTCAAAAGGTAAAATCAAATACAGAAAAATCAAATAAAAAGTTTGAAACCTTACTCCACTCAACCATTAAGAAAGTTACTGAGGATATTGAAACATTTAATTTCAATACCGCAATTTCAAGTCTTATGATTTTGTCTCGAGAATTTGAAGAAATGCACGAAATCAATAAGGATGACTTTGTAATTTTTCTTCGCTTAATTGCCCCCTTTGCTCCGCATATTACCGATGAAGTATGGGCTGAACTTGGTAACAAAAAATCTATCCATACCGCTTCTTGGCCAACATTTGATGAGTCAAAGATTGTTACCGAAACAATAAAAATCGTTATTCAAATTAACGGTAAGGTAAGGGATGAATTTGAAATTGCTACTCATACTACTGATGATGAGGTAAAAAAAGCAGCACTTGATCGTGAAAATACTAAAAAATGGCTTAACGGGGCTGTACCTCAGAAAATTATCTATGTTAAAAATAAGCTTGTAAGTATTGTTAGCGAATAAAATCAGCTCTTGTGTCAAGGTAGTTGACTATTATATAGTTGAATAGTACAATCCTGTTAACCATTTTAATGGCTTATACGCCACACAATTATGAGCGAAAAAAATAGTAAACACATTACGCTATCATTTAATCCAAAAGTTGTTACTAAAAAATTATTGGGTGTGCTTTCTGATCGAGGCAGAGATGTTGTAAATAGTCGATACGGTCTTGGCTCTGAAACAAAAAAAATGACCCTTGAGTCTATTGGTAAAAAATACAATATTACTCGTGAGCGTGTTCGCCAAATTGAAAATCACTCGATTGCAAATATTCGAAAGTCTAAAGAATATGAAAGAGAACATAAGGTTTTTGAAGAACTCAAGGAGTGTTTGCGAAAATTGGGTAGTGTGATGTCTGAACACGATCTCTTGAATCAATTTTCAGCCGATAAATCGGTCCAAAATCACATTCATTTTCTTCTTGTGGTTGGTGAAGATTTTAAAAAGCACAAAGAAGACGATGAATTTAAAACTCATTGGCATATTGATCACAAACTAGCTGATCAAATTCACGAGACATTGCGAAAAATTTATGCTGACCTTGATGATGATGCAATTGTTCCAGAATCCGCAATCATTGATTCATTTCTTCAATACATCAAAGATGTTTCGGAGGAATATAAAAACGAAGAGGTGATCAAGCGATGGCTTTGGATGTCAAAATCTCTCGACAAAAATCCGTTGGGTGAGTGGGGTAAGTCAAAATCAAATAATATCAACGCTCGTGGTGTACGAGACTACGCATTTCTTGTTATTCGAAAACACGGTTCACCAATCCATTTTCGTGAGGTTGCTCGTCTTATCACCGAAGTTTTTAACAAAAAAGCCCACATTGCCACAACCCACAACGAACTCATTAAAGATCCTCGATTTGTACTTGTGGGTCGGGGTCTCTATGCACTTGCGGAATGGGGTTATATGAGTGGTGTAGTTAAGGATGTTATTAAAAAGATTCTTGAAAAAGAAGGACCACTCACGAAGGAAAAAATAATTGAAAAGGTAATGAAGGAGCGATATGTAAAGCCCAATACAATCCTTGTTAATCTCCAGAATTCAAAACACTTTAATAAAGACAAACAGGGTCGATACACAATAGCTTAGGCTTATAAAAGTCTAATTCACAAATAACCGCTCTAATCCACACGTGGAGGCGGTTATTTTGTTATAATACATCTATATGTTTGAAGAGATCTTTCGGATTGTTTTGCCGGATTTTATTATCCCAGTCATCAAAATCTTTTTTGGCACTTCAACTATTTGGTTGCCAATTTTTCTTTTTGGAATTTTTGTTTCTATTTGGCTACGATATGTTCGAACTAAGTCACTTTTAAAAAATGGAGGTATTCTTTTGGAAATTAAATTGCCACGTGACGTTTTTAAATCTCCGCTTGCAATGGAAGTTATTTTGACTTCGCTTTTTCAAACAGGGGGTAGTAATTTTTATGAAACGTATGTTAAGGGCAAATTTCGCCCGTGGTTTTCTTTGGAACTTGTTTCTATTGAAGGAGAGGTTCATTTTTATATCTGGACTCAACCAAAGTTCCGTAAACTTATCGAATCACAATTTTACTCACAGTATCCTGGTGTTGAAATTTTTGAAGCAGAGGATTACACCAAAAAAGTTTTTATTGATCCAGGAAAAATTCTTCTCTGGGGTGCAAACTTTAAGAAAAAAAATAAAGAAGGCGACGTCTATCCAATAAAAACCTATATTGATTATGGTTTAGATCGCGAACAAGAAGAAGAAACAAAGGTGGATCCAATGACTTCTACCTTGGAATTTATGGGCAGTTTAAAGGCCGGCGAACAGGTTTGGTTTCAAATTTTGATTCAAGCTAATCGAAAAGTGACTCTCAAGGATGATGCGATATTTCCGACTCGACCCGCATGGAGAAAAGACGCTGAAGCGGTAATAAAAACAAAGGTTGAATCTTTAACAAAACCTGCCAGTGGTGAAACTATGCGCAGACTGCCCACAAAAGGTGAAACAGAGATTGTTGCCGCTCTCGAACGAAGTCTCGGTAAGCTCCCCTTTGAAGTTGGTATGAGAGGGTTTTATATTGCACGAAGTGATGCATTTGACCCGATCGGAATTACGGGGCTTATTGGAAGTGTAAGACAATATGGTTCGCCAAGCCTTAATGAACTTGGTTTGGCTAAAACAACAGATTTTGAATATCCTTGGCAGGATTTTCGAAGAAAACGAAGGTCTATACTTGAAAAAAAGCTTCTTAATGCATACAAATTGCGTTCGTACTTCCAGCCACCTTACCAATTTGCTCTCAAGACAAAGCCATTTATGATGAACACAGAAGAACTGGCAACAATTTTTCACTTACCTGGAAAGGTTCTTGCAACTCCCACTCTTACAAAAATTCCTTCTCGAAAGAGCGAACCGCCATCAAATCTGCCTATCTAATTTACTATGCGTCGGCGTACAAATTATTCGAAAAATTTTTCTATTGAATTTGCATTACGCTTTTTTGTTATGTACAGATTCAAAATACTGGTTTTTTTGGGTGGGCTTGTATTGCTATCGGTGTTAAGTTTTATATCTTTTTTGGCAACACCACCGAGGACATTTGTTTCGAATACAATATTTACCGTTGAGGAAGGAAGTACTTTGAGTCATATTGCCATGACTCTCAAAACGCATCACTACATTCGGTCTGAAATCATGTTTAAAATTCTTACGACCACAATTTTTGCAGATGGTAATGATGCGGTTGCTGGTGATTATAATTTTGAAAAACCGATTACCGTTTTTACTGTAGCTCAAAGAATAGTTTCTGGAGATTTCGATCTTACTCCAATTAAGGTCACAGTACCTGAAGGTCTTAATAAATTTGAATTAGCTGAGCTTTTACGTACAAAAATCCCTAATTTTGATTCAGAAAAGTTTGTAAGTGCAGCGCCAGAAGGCTATTTGTTCCCTGATACATACTTTTTTCCACCAAACGTAACTTCGGAAAAAATTATTAAAAGCATGCAAGATAATTTTTACAAAAAAATTGCAACCGTTCAGCAAGGAATTGCCAATTTTGGACAACCACTCGAAGATGTTATCAAAATGGCATCAATTATCGAAACAGAAGCGAGACAATTCGAAACTCGCCAAATAATTTCAGATATTTTGTGGAAAAGAATTGAAACGGGTATGCCACTCCAGGTTGATGTCTCGTTTAAATATGTAAATGGTAAAACTACTGCTCAGCTTACCCATGCAGATTTAGCAATTGATTCGCCCTACAATTCATATAGGTATGAAGGTCTTCCTCCAACTCCAATTGCTAATCCAGGACTTGATTCTATTCTTGCCGCTATAACTCCCAAACATACAAAATATTTGTTCTTTTTGTCTGACGCGCATGGCACTATGCATTATGCGGCAACATTTGAAGAGCATAAAAAGAATAAAGCTCTCTATATTCAATGATGTTTAAGGTAGAATAAAACCGTGGCAAACTTACCCAATGTAATAAAGGCAAATGGACATATTGAGCCGTTTGATCCTGAAAAACTTGAACGCTCACTTTTGCGAGCCAAGGCAGATCCTCATGTTGTTTCAAAAATTATCGACCATATTGGTGATGAAATGATGGGAACTCCATCAACTGCTCAGATTTATAAGCACGCATTTTTTTTGCTTAACAAATTCCAAAGACCGGCGGCATATAAATACTCTATTCGTGAGGCAATTGCCGCTCTCGGCCCATCTGGATTTCCTTTCGAAAAGTATGTTGCAGAAATTTTTAAGAGTAGAGGATTTACAACTGAAACAGATCAGATGGTTCGTGGTGGTTGTACGAGCCATGAGGTTGATGTTGTGGCTTGGAATGATTCTAAGCTAGTTATGGTTGAAGCAAAATGGCACAATCAACGAGGGAGGAAATGTGATTTGAAGGTTGCATTTTATGTAAAAGCACGAGTGGAGGATTTGATGGAAGCTGAAACATGTCATTA
>CAYTZJ010000013.1:0-16927 GCA_964442475.1 uncultured Candidatus Saccharibacteria bacterium
CTGTCTGAATCAAGTGCAAACATACTTCGCGGTGAGATTCGCTGCGACATTCGTAATCGAGTTTCGGTGAGTGCAGTTCCTGAAGAAGCAACGGTGTTCGCTAGTCCGGCCTGATGTGAAAGAATCAGATCCATCTGACCTTCAACCAAAATCGAGTAATCCATTTTTCGAATTGCTGATTTCGCTCGATCAAAACCAAAAAGAACCTCAGATTTATTGGAAAGCACAGTAGCCGGACTGTTCAAATATTTTGGTGACTTACCATCATCAACAAATATTCGCCCAGAAAATGCCACAGGCTTCCCTGACCGATCAAAAATCGGAAACATAATCCGACCCCGGAAAACATCGTAGAATTTGTTTTCCCCATCCACCTTTTTAACCAAGCCGGTTGTGATCATATCCTGAACAGAAACTTTCTGACTGGTCAAATGATCGTACAGCGTTCTCCACTCATTTGGCACAAATCCGATTCGCCATTTTGAGATAGTTTCCTTGGTTAAACCTCGCTTTTCAAGATACTGAAGGACATCTGGATACTTCGGTAACTGACCTTCAAAATACGATACCGCTTCCTCTACCACACCAAACAATCGATCTTTTTCATCTCGCTCTCCGGCTTTTTCCGGAACGAGCTCTACACCCGCACGTTCTGCTAGTTTCTGAAGTGCCTGTTTAAATTCCATACCCTCGAATTCTTCGACAAACGTGAACATGTCACCCTTTGCACCACAGCCAAAGCAATAATATGTACCACGATCTGGCGAAACAAAGAACGACGGTGTCTTTTCGTTATGGAATGGGCACTTGCCCTTGTAACTTGAACCAGCCTTATCAAGTTTGAGGTATGACGAAATTACATCAGTAATCGTCAGTTTCTCTTTTATTTTTTCAACGGAAGATGACATCGATTTCTTTGTCTCGCCTAGCCCTATAGTGATAGTTAGGGCGAAGGCGGATTATCTCCGTAACCAGCACAAAATACCGCTTGTCAACTACTGCTACTCCTCCGATTCTCGCGCTTCTGTTACTTCCTTAATAATTTCATGCTTCACACTTCCCTTGAAACCAGTACCGGCAGGAATTAAATTACCGATAATCACGTTTTCCTTTAGACCTACAAGTTGATCTTCATGAGCCTTAAGTGCACCGTTAATCAGAACTCGTGTCGTATGCTGGAATGAAGCTGATGATAGGAATGATCGTCGTGACAGAGAAACTTCAGTAATACCCATAATAAGTGCTTCCGCCTTTGCCTCTTTAGCACCCTTTGCCCTTGCTCGTTTGTTGGTCTCAAGAAGATCCGTAAGTTCTACTGTGTCACCAATTGAGAAATGAGTATCACCCTGATCTCGGACTTTTCGTCGGTTAAACATTTGTCGAACCATGACTTCAATATGCTTTCGAGCCACATTTTCACCCTGGAGTTCATAAAGTTTGCTAATTTCCTTAATGATGTATTGCTCTGTCTTTTCTTTACCAGCGTGTACGAACATCTCATCGAGGTCAGCAGAACCGTCAGTAAGAATGTCACCTTCTTTTACTTGATCACCGACTTTCACAAGAATCATACGTGAATGTGATACAGGGAATTCGATCGGAGCCTTTGTTCCCTTCTTGTCAGAAATTTCAGGCATGATTGTGATCATCTTTTCGTTTGGAGTATTTTTCACATCGGAGACCATTCCATCTACTGTTGAAACAACAGCCGGGTTCTTTGGCTTTCGTTTTTCAAAGACTTCTTCAACACGAGGGAGACCTTGTGTGATATCTCCACCAACAGACGCAGTACCTCCGGCGTGGAATGTACGCATTGTAAGCTGTGTACCCGGTTCACCAATCGCCTGAGCAGCAACGGTTCCAACCGCTTCGCCAAGATTGATCGGCCGACCCGTACCCAAATCCGCACCGTAACATTTCACACAAATGCCCTGAGTTGATTTACATGCAAGTGGGGTTCGAACAAGTAATTCAGAAAGATTTGTTTGATCGATTTCATGAGCAAGTTCTTTTGTAATGAACTCACCTTTCTTTGCAACAGTTTTACCATCAACAACAAGATCTTCAACCAAATATCGTCCCTTGATATTCTTTGAAAGAGGAATTTCGATACCAGACGCACCCTCTTTGTAGATCTTAATACCTTCTTTTGTTCCACAGTCTTCTTCTGTGATGATCACGTCCTGAGCAACATCGAAGAGTCGTCGTGTAAGGTAACCAGCTTTTGCTGTGTTGAGCGCAGTATCAGTGAGACCTTTTCGAGAACCGTGAGTTGTAATGAAGTACTCAATCGGTGTCAAACCTTCTTTTGTTGAAGAAAGAATTGGGAATTCATTCGTCTCTCCGGCTGTGTTTTGGATCAAACCTTTCATACCGGCCATTTGTGTAATCTGAGAAAGAGAACCTCGGGCACCTGAGTTCACCATGTCGTAAAGCGATCCGTTCTTGTCGAGAGTGTCAGGAATGAATTTTTCAATTTCATTTTTCGCTGCATGCCAAATTTCAATACTCTTTCGGAATCGTTCTTCTTCAGAAATAAGACCTTCATTAAATTGAGAAATGACTTCGTCTGCCTTGACCTTTGCTCGCGTAATAACTTCTGGTTTTTCTTTTGGAATAACAACTTCATCAATACCCCAAGTAACACCAGATCGAGTTGTGTAGTGGAATCCGAACGCTTTGATCTTGTCCATGATCGCAGGAATTGCCTCGATACCGTATCGAGTAATCATGTCATCGACAATACCAACCATTTTCTTTTTGTTTATTTCAGTATTAAGGAATGGATAGTCATCGGGCAGAATACCGTTAAAGAGCAAACGTCCGATTGTCGTTTCAAACACTTTTCCTGCGTACTCAGCATACTTTGGATCGTTTTCTGGAGCCAAAACTTTTACTTTTGCACGATAGTTAACACCACCAAACTGATATGCGATCTTGGCGATTTCCGGACTTTCAAATGTCATACCCTCGCCTACTTCACCTGGAATAATTTTGGTCATCCAGTAACAACCAAGGATAATGTCCAACATTTTGTTAGAAATAACCGGATCTCCAGAACCAGGTTTCAAAATGTTCTTGTCAGAAGCCATGATGTGCTTAGCTTCAGCCTGCGCTTCATCAGAAAGTGGGACGTGAACTGCCATCTGATCACCGTCGAAGTCAGCGTTGAATGCTGTACATACGAGTGGATGAACTTGGATCGCATTACCTTCAATAAGGATTGGTTTGAATGCTTGAATACCCAATCGGTGCAATGTTGGAGCACGGTTCAAGAGCACGTATCGATCTTTAATTACTTCTTCAAGAATTGCCCAGACTTCTGGAATACCATCTTCGATAAGTCGACTTGCACCACGAATGTTGTATGCAAGTTCTTTCTTGAGAAGGCCAGAGATAACGAACGGCTTGAAGAGTTCGAGTGCCATGTGCTTTGGCAAACCACACTGGTGGAGCTTAAGGTCTGGACCGATAACAATGACTGATCGTCCTGAGTAGTCAACACGTTTACCGAGCAAGTTCTGTCGGAAGAGACCTCGCTTTCCCTTGAGGTTATCTGAAAGAGACTTGAGTGGTCGTCGCTGTGACTGATTGAGTGCACCTGCTGAAGACGAACCGTGACGAATTGTATTATCGATCAATGCATCAACCGCTTCCTGAAGAATACGTTTCTCGTTTCGAAGAATAACTTCTGGAGCATTAATTTCCTTAAGTTTTCGAAGACGATTGTTTCGGTTAATAACACGTCGGTACAAATCGTTTACGTCAGAAGTTGCATAGCGTCCACCGTCCAATGGAACCATTGGTCGAAGCGCTGGTGGTATAACTGGAATACGCGTAAGGAACATCCATTCTGGTCGGATGTTGTTTTTAATCATGTTTCGAACAAGTGAAAGTCGCTTCTGAATCTTGTCGATTTCAACACCCGGAGCATGTTCTACAGATGCTTCAAGACTTTTTTCAAGTTTTTTTAGGTCCACTTTCTTGAAAAGATTGTAGATCGCTTCAGCCCCGATTCCAGCTTCAAAAATACCTCCGTACTTCACAGAAAAATTATGATATTCGATTTCATCAAGCACTTGTCCTTCTGTAAGATTATCGAGGTCTTTCTTTGTGTTTGAAAAAAGATCCTTGATTGCTTCTTTTGTCTTGTCGTCGGTTGCTTGCTTAACTTTTACTTTGTATTCACCCTCGAGTTCCTTGAGCATCTTTACTTTTGCCTCCTCATTTACGGATGCAACAATATAACCCGCGAAATAAATAACCTTTTCGATTTCGATAGTAGGAATGCCCATAATAAGACCGATTCGTGAAGGCAAACCTCTGAGAAACCAAATATGAGAAACTGGAGTTGCAAGTTCAATATGTCCCATTCGTTCACGTCGAACGATTGATCGTGTGATTTCAACACCACATTTTTCACAAACAATTCCCTTGTATCGAATTCCTCGATATTTTCCACAGTAACATTCGTAATCCTTGTCTGGACCGAAAATCTTTTCATCAAAAAGACCGTTTCGTTCTGAACGTTGTGTTCGGTAGTTAATAGTTTCAGGCTTGGTGACCTCGCCAAATGACCACTCTTTGATTCGGTCTGGTGATGCGAGCTTCAAAACAATCGAATTGAAGTCTTGTGCTGTTGTTGCTTTAGATTTATTCATGATATTGATTTAGAAGATTAGAATTATTTGTCATCCTCATCCTTCTTTTCGACTTTTTTAAGCTCCACGTCGAGACCAAGGCCGCGGAGGTTGTTAAGGAGCACATTGAACGACGCTGGAATATTCAACTCTCGGATCGGTTGTCCTTTCACGATTGCATCGAATGCAGCAGATCGGCCGACGATATCGTCAGACTTGATCGTAAGCATTTCTCGCAAGGTGTGAGCTGCACCGTAACCCAAAAGTGCCCAGACTTCCATTTCTCCGAATCGCTGACCACCGTTTTGAGCTTTTCCGCCGAGTGGTTGCTGTGTAATAAGAGAGTATGGACCAATTGATCGCATGTGAATCTTGTCTTCCACCATGTGATGAAGCTTCAATATGTACATGTATCCAACTGCAACCTTCTGACCGAAGGCTTCTCCTGTTCGTCCGTCAAAAAGCGTAACCTTTCCGTCTTCAGGCAATCCTGCTTTTACAAGTTCAGCTTTAATTTCAGCATCAGTTGCACCTGCAAATGGAGGAACGATAGCTTGGTAACCCAACGTGTTAGCAGCCATACCAAGATGAAGCTCCAAAATTTGACCAAGGTTCATACGTGAAGGCACGCCAAGGGGAGTCAAAATCATATCGATTGGAGTACCATCTGCCATGTATGGCATATCTTCTTCTGGAAGAATCTTTGAAATAACACCCTTGTTACCGTGACGACCCGCGAGTTTGTCACCCACAGATACGTTTCGAAGCTGTGCAACTTCAATATGAATTCGCTTGATGATTCCTGATTCGAGTTTGTCACCACGTTCTCGTGAAAACACTTGAACGTTAATGATTCGACCTCGCTTTCCTCCCTCCATTCTTTTTGATGTGTCTTTTACATCACGGGCCTTTTCACCGAAAAGAGATCGAAGAAGTCGTTCTTCAGGAGTAAGTTGACTTTCACCCTTTGGTGTAATTTTTCCAACCAAAATATCTCCTGGTCGAACCTCGGCACCAATTCGGATCACGCCGTCTTCACCCAAGTTTTTAAGTTTGCTTTCACCTACGTTTGGAATGTCACACGTTGTAACTTCGGGACCAAGTTTTGTATCTCGAACGTTAACCACAAATTCTTCAATGTGAATTGTTGTGAACTTGCTTTGTTTTACGAGTCGTTCTGAAAGAATAATGGCGTCTTCGTAATTCGCACCAGACCATGACATGAAAGCAATGAAAATGTTTTGACCCAATGCCATTTCACCTCGATCAGAAGACGAGGTATCAGCCATTACGTCACCCTTCTTTACTTTGTCACCCACGTTTATCGAAGGTCGTTGATGAAAACAAGTAAACCCGTTTGTTCGAGAAAAGTTAACAAGTTTGTATTCTTTTTCTTTTCCACTTTTATTTGCCTTAACAACAATTCGTTTTGCATCAGCAACAGTTACAACACCTTCTTCTTCAGCCAATACAAGTCGGCCAGTATCACGAACTGCCTTTCCTTCAATACCAGTCGCAACAAGTGGAGCTTCTGGAACAATACAAGGTGTAGCTTGTTTCTGCATGTTTGAACCCATGAGTGCTCGAGATGCATCGTCGTGATTCAAGAAAGGAATCATGGATGTCGCAACCGAAAACGCTTGGCTTGTGTCAATATCGATAAAATCAACCTTATCCTTAGGTACGACAATAGGATCACCGGCCTTTCGTACTTCAACGTTTTCAATAGTAATTTCACCATGTTCGTTTATAGTCGTAGCAGCGTGAGCAATATTGTACTGCTCTTCATCAAGAGCATTTAGATAGACAATTTCAGGTGTGATTTTTCCATTCTTTACTTTTGCATATGGAGTTTCGATCATGCCGAATTCATTAAGCTTTGCATACAAGCCCATACGTAAAATAAGACCGATGTTTGGACCTTCAGGTGTATGAATTGGACAGAGTCGACCATAATGAGAAGGATGAACGTCACGAACTTCGAAACCCGCTCGTGCACGATTCAAACCTCCAGGACCAAGAGCTGAGAGAGTTCGCAAATGCTCGATCTCAGAAAGAGCGTTTTCCTGTTGCATAAACTGAGAGAGTTGGTTTGTTGTGAAAAATTCTTTGATTCGGGCCTGAAGTGGTTTTGGAGAAATAAATTGTACAGGTAATGTAATATCACTTTCCACAGTCGACATTCGATTCTGAATATTTCGCTTAATCTGCGCCATACCCATTCGGATCTTTTGCTGGAACATTTCACCGACAAATCGAACTCGGCGTGAACCAAGATGATCAATATCATCTTCTACTGAACCCGGAGTAGTGTTTAGAACACCGATATGATCAATGATGGTGACAATGTCATCCAAAGAAAGAATTTGACGCTCAAATTCTTCTTCTGTTTGTTTCTTATTAAATCGACGATTGAACTGAACTCGGCCAACTCGTGAGAAATCATATCGTTCTTCACCAAAAATAGACTTTACAAATTCACGTGCATTGTCAGCTGTTGCCAAATCACCGTCTCGAAGTCGTTTGTGAATTTCAATATATGAATCATCAACAGACTTTGCATGATCTTTAAGGAGAGTTTTCTCCATGTACGGTTTTACTGGAGAATTTGCAAACAACTTAAGAATATCTTTATCGGTCTCAGCCCCCAATACTCGAAGGAGTGAAGTTACTGGAAATTTTCGTTTTCGGTCGATACGAGCAAAAATTGTTCCGTCTGAGTCAGTTTCGATTTCAATCCACGCTCCACGTGCAGGAATAATCTTTGAACCAAAGAGAATCTTTCCTTTAAGTTCGTTCAAAGTGAAAAATACACCGAAAGATCGAGCGAGCTGTGGGACAACGACTCGTTCAACACCAGAGATGATGAAAGTTCCATGGTCTGTCATGAGGGGCATGTCAGCCATGAAAATTTCCTGCTCTTTTGCAGTACCAAGAGTGAGGTTCTTAAGTCGAACCTTCACCTTGAGGGGCGCTTCGTAAGACATTTTATTGTCTTTTGCGTAGTACTCGTCATATTTTGGTTGGTCGAGTTCAAAATCTACGAAGTCGAGTTGAAATTTCTTTCCAGAGTAGTCCTTAATTGAAGAAAATTCCTTAAAGACTTCTTTAAGACCATCTTTGATGAGCCACTTGAAAGAATCCACTTGTGGCTCGACGAAATTTGGCATTTCGGTCAACGGTTTTCGAAATTTCGCGAAATGCTTCTTTACGATCGGTTTGCTGCCGGTTGTTTCCATAATTTTTTATTAAAAAATAAAACGTGATTAATGTTTCCCCTCAATAATCCACACAAACTCATAAATGACATTCTCTTTCAATAAACAAAAAAGACAGCAAAATTCCCTCTGTGGATAAGGGTTATTGATATTCTTCTTTATTTATTTATTGAAATGAGACAAGTTGCCGTCTAGAGCTAAAAACAGCCTTGTGAACCATCATTTTCTCCCACTACTCAATCGGAATGATTTGGACCTTAAATATAATACGAAGGGTAAATTTGGTCAAGCAATGCAAGTATGTTATCCACAGGATTATGATTTCCCCCGCCACTCCTCAATCTTCTTGTGATTCCCTGAAAGTAAAACCTTCGGTACCTTATATTTCTTTTTTTTATATTCAAAAACCTCTGGACGAGTGTAAACGTCCGAGCTAGCAACCCGGCTTTCTTCCAAAGAATCAAAATTACCAAGCACACCCCTCACCTGACGAGCAACGCAGTCCATGATAATCATCGCTGGAAGTTCCCCACCCGTAAGTACAAACGGACCGATAGAAACATCTTCCATTTTAAAAACTTTCTTTACTCGCGCATCAATTCCTTCATAACGACCAGAGACAATAATGATGTCTTTGTGTTTCCCAGCAATTTTCTTTGCGTATGCATTATCAAACTGCACACCACCAGGAGAGAGGAAGATAATTTTGGGCTTACTTTTTTTACCTGAGGCCCTTACCGCCGCTTCGATCGCTTTAATAGTTGGAAGTGCCCGAACAACCATACCAGGACCGCCGCCATATGGTTTGTCGTCGACACGTCTCTTTGCCCGCCGAAGCCCCGAAGGGGCGAAGGAGGGGCCTTCAGTTTCAAAACCCTTCGGATCGTAGAATTTAATCTTAATTTTCTTGTCTTCAATAGCACGTTTAATGATCGACTCGCCAAGGTATGAGTCGAATGCGCCGGGAAACAATGTGACAATATGAAAATTCATTGCGGCAAAACTATACCACACAATACAAAACCCGCCTAGGGTGAGCGGGTTTTGTATTTTATTATTTAATTTAGAGAGCCAAATCTGCCATCGCTTCGTCCACTGTCTTTGAAGCTTTCATCATCTTCTCGCCACCAACTGGCTCGTTGATCTTCAAATTCACTCGGGCATTGTGTTTCATTCCAACCACTCGAAGAAGGGTTCGGATTGCCTTTGCAGTATTACCTTCTCGGCCGATCACCTTTCCCATGTCTCCCGGATTTACATCAAGGGTAAGGAGTACACCCATTTCATCTACTACTCGATTAATTTTTACGTCGTTAGGATTATCTACCAAAGACTTCACAACAAATTCTAAAAACTGACCATCATGCTCGTTCATAAGTTAAAGATTATCTGATTAAAGTACACCCTGGTATTAAGGGTAATTGAATAACTGCAATACAGCAATGAACTAATACACATGTCTACTGCTCGCGAGTATTTTGTCACGAATTATTTAAATGGTCAACCAGCAAAAAACCACTCTTCGGCAGGCTCTGAGTGGTTTTTCTTTACGCTTGCACTGGAGTTTCAGCTGGAGTTTCTGCTGGAGCAGCTTCTGGAGCTGACGTTTCGGTTGCAGGGGCAACTTCAGCAACGGGTGCTGCAGGAGTCTCTTCGCCTTCTTTCTTAATAGGTTTCTTCTTTGGAAGAACGTTGATTTTCTTTCCAGAAACAATCTTTCGGCTCACGAGTAGGTTGTGAATCGTACCAGAAGTCTTTGCGCCTTTAGACATAAGTTCTTTAATTCGATCGGTCTTAATTTCGGCTTTTTCTGCTCGACGAGAATCATATGAGCCGAGAACTTCGAGGAATTTGCCGCTCTTCGGACCATTCTTTGAGTCAGTCAAAACAACCCGGAAAACCGGTTCGTTCTTTCGACCCACTCGTTGTAATCGAATCATTAACATGGGGGCCATTGTAGCAGGGCTTTATAAAGGGGTCAAATATGATTTTGGGTCACAGAGTAGCTACTTAGCAACCGCAACAGCTTCATCAAACTGAATAGAAAGTAGTTTTGAGGCTCCAGAAAGCATAGTTACACCATAGAGCACACCGGCACGAGACATAGTTTCGCGATTATGTGTAATCAAAATAAGCTGAGAATATTTAGCTAGATTCTCAATCATATCACCATACTTTTTTGAGTTCGCTTCATCGAGTGCTGCATCAGTTTCATCAAGAATAATGAAAGGTGGTGGATTGACCTGCGACATAGCAAAAATGAGCGCGATTGAAGTAAGCGCACGTTCACCACCAGAAAGCATCATGAGACCCTTAACTTTTTTTCGAGGTAAATTTACTGAAATATCAATTCCTTCCTCAACACACTGAACTTCTTCTTGAGAAGAGACGTCGTCCACAAGTCCCATCATTTCAAGATCTACTGGTTTTTCTTTCTTTTCTTTTACTAAAACAAGTTTTGCCTGGCCACCACCAAACATTAAATTAAAGAATTCTTCAAATTGAATATTGATTTTTTCTAACCCAAGAGTAAATTCGGTATGAATTTTTTGATCAAAGTCTTTAATAATCATTTTGAGCGATTCGGCAGATCGTGCTAAGTCCTCTAATTCAGCTGCAAGAAAAGCATCGCGTTCAGAAACATCACGAAACTCTTTCATAACGTCTTGAGCAGCACCAATTCCACTTTCTTCAAGGCGAATTTTGATTTTTTCCAATGTTCGTCGACGTTCAAACTGTACATTTCTACCCTCATTTTCGTGTCCATCCAGCACAATGTGTTCAAAATCAAGTATTTCACGCCCAACAATTGTCGCCGCTTCACCCATTTCCCTCTTATAACTCTCTTCTTCAATTCGAAGAGAATCTTCTTTAGATCGAATGATATTTTTTTGTGAAATTGCTTCATTTTGAGCACTCATAACTTCAAAAACCTTTCTTTCTGCAGCGCGATTTGTATCTTTTTCCTGATCAATTTCTGAACGTAAATTTGCATACTCTTTTGAATATGCGGTTTCTTCAGATTGAATATGTTTAATTTGATTATCAAGCTCAGTCTTCCGTGCCCTTAATTCCACTAAAGCTTTTTCTGAATCAATGGTATTTTGCTCTGATTCATTTTTTTTATGTCTTGCAACAAAACCAGAAATAAGGCCTCGTACTCGATTCAAAATAGATTTAAGTTTTTCTAAATCTGTCTCACTGTCAGCAGTATGGAGCTCGCGTTCGACCTCACTGGCCAAACCTTCTACTTCAGTGATAGCGACAGTTTGATCTGAAGATCTTAAAATCTCTTTTTCTTTCTTGATTATTCTTTCTTCTGAAGCAATTGCACCTTCAGTCCTTCCAATTTCACGCATTAACTCATCTTTTTGGTCACGAGTTTTGCGAATCTTTTCTTCGAGATCTATAACGTGCTTGCTTTTTGCGTCCTGAGAATTGGATTTTTCGAGAACACTTTTTGCTTCTTTGAGTTCCTTTTCAAACTGCATCAACTGTGCGTCAATTGGCGCCCTTTCTTCTGCCAGAGCTTTTTTAGCATTTTGTATATATATATTTTCTCGCTTCAAATATTGTTTGTAGAGTTCAGCTAGTTCTTTCTTCATTTCCACCGCTTTTTCAACCTTTTCAACTTGTTTTTTTAAAAATTTTAAATGTGGAGCAACCTCCCTTCGCAAAGATTCTACAGACTTAATATTTTCTTCTGTTTTTTCAAGCTTTCGCTCGCTTTCTTCCATTTTGTACTGGTAAATCTTCAAGCCAAGAGCGTCCTCGATCATTGCCTTGCGTTCTTTTATGTTCGCATTAAGAATTCGATCTGCTTCACCCTGAGAAATAATGTGATGCCCCGAAGAACCAATGTGAGCTGAAGCCAAAAGCTCGAGAACGTCTTTAAGACGAACGCGTGTTCCGTTTATCGCATATTCATTCACACCATCACGAAAAACAGTGCGTTCGATGGAAACCTCATCAAAATCAAGATTCAAATATCGTCTGGTATTATCAAAAGTAATTTTTACTGATGCTCGATTGGCTCGCGCAGTAGTGTCATTGCCATTAAAAATTAAGTCTTCACCCTTCTTACCACGCATCGACTTAAAAGATTGTTCACCGAGCACAAAGCGAAACGCCTCTGCAACATTTGATTTTCCGGAACCGTTTGGACCAACAATAGAAGTAATCGGTGTAGTAAAAGAAAGATCGCTTTTTTTAGCGAATGATTTAAAACCAAAAAGCTCAAGACTTTTGAGATACATTAACTACTATTTTACAGCACAAAACACAAAGTCCCAATTTTTCAACGATGTTATGCCCAACCCTTTACTTCCAACGCCTTTTTTGCTGCCTCTTGTTCTGCATCCTGTTTAGATTTTCCATCTCCAGTTGCAACCATTTTTTCTTTTATAAAAACTCCGACAGTAAATTTCTTGTCGTGGTCAGGGCCGGTTTCTTTGAGAGTTTTATAAAGCGGAGTTGAACCATCAATATCCTGCGCTCGTTCCTGGAAAAGACTTTTTGCGTCGATCCATGACTTTTCGGCCAAAACGGTTTCAATCAACGGAGAAATGTTTTTATAAATAAAATCCTTAGCACTGTCGTACCCCTGGTCAAGATACATTGCACCGATGAGCGCTTCGATAGTGTTTGCTAAAATTACTTGTCGAGCTCGCCCTGTGTCTTTCGCTTCACCACGAGAAAGCATGAGAAAATTATTCATATTAAGTTTACTTGCAACGGTTGCAAGTGTTGTCGCGTTCACGAGAGCTGAACGATATGAGGTCATGTCACCTTCAGTTTTTTCCGGATATTTTTTATACAAATAGTCGGTAATAACAAGTTCAAGCACCGCATCACCGAGAAATTCGAGACGTTCGTTGTGACCAAAGCCGGCATCCTTGTTCTCATTAATGTACGAACGATGAACAAAGGCTTGTCGAAGAAGACCCTTGTCTTTGAATGTAATTCCTATGGTTTTTTCGAATTGACCAAAGTCTGGCATGGCAATACTAAACACTACTTTTAACTCGATAGCAAGTTATTTCTTGAGCAAAATATTAATCGCCTTCGTTACAATTGGCAGAATATCGTTATAGAAATTGAGATCCAAAATGTCAGCAAGTTTGAACCATTTTGCATCATCGAGACCACCATTACCTTCTTCGAGTTTCAAATCCTTGTACGGAGCTTTAGCCAAAAAATACATCACTCGTTTTCGCTTCTTTCCTTCCTCAGGGTGATACGCAATGTATTCATTTTCACCGAGTTTATCTTCAACAGTTAGATCAACACCAATTTCTTCTTTTGCAGCTCGAATGATAGCGATTTTTTCATCTGTTTCGTCATCCTTGAGTTTGCCTTTTGTAAGTGTCCAGTGACCGAATACATCATGAACCAATGCAAGGTATATTTCCCCCTCATGATGTGCATATACAACCGCACCAGCAAGTTTCTGAAGTGGTGCTTCTGCATCTGGAATATCTTTTGGTTTCTTATGTTTTGAAGTTTCATTCTTGCCCGGCTCACCCATTTCTTTGTACACGGCACCCATCACACCGTTTACAAATTTACTTGAAGTCTCACCACCATATGTTTTGGCGAGTTCAATTGCTTCGTTGATAGCAACCTTTGGAGGGACTTCGCCATGATCAGCAAAAATAAGTTCGTACAAACCAACACGCAAAATGTTTCGATCCACGACTGAAATCTTTTCAATTGGCCAATCCGGAGCAGCTTTTGTAATAATTTTATCTAAATCAGTTTTTTTACGGAGAACATTTTTGAGTAAATTATCCGTAAATAAAAAATCTCCCATACCGGGAGCAAACTCTTGACTGTTACGATGAAGAATATCGAGCGCGTCGTCTTCGCTTTTGTTGTTGAAGTCAGTCTCAAATAAAGACTGAACAACTATTGATCTGGAAAGGTGCCTGTTTGCCATTAACCTGCTCAATTATACCAAAGAGCGATGAAACTTCATCAAGTTTCTACACACATCTTTACTTTGCTGGAGCTGCCTGTGCTTTCTTGGTCTCCTTTTTTAGTTTTGCGGAGTTATCAACCACCTTTCGGCCCTTGTAATATCCACAGTTTTCGCAAACCTTATGCTTTGCAACTGGTGCCTTGCAGTTTGCACACATACCAAGAGACATCGCCTTTAAAGCGTGATGTGATCGGCGATTTGCCGTATGACCTCGTGTGGCTCGCATTCGTACTACCATAGGCGGAAAATATACCAAATAAAAGGTTTTTAGGCAATAAGCCTTCGCCACCTCCTACGCTAAGACTTCGGACGATCAAGAAGGCTACGGCAATATAAAATAAACACCCCGCACGTCGTAACGTGCGGGGTAACTTGTTGTGAACAGACTAACGCTTGAACGGAGGGATCCTGCGAGGATTCTTGGGATCTTGTGGCACGAGCCGGTCATGAATAAGATGGGCTAATGCGAGTGACACCATCTCTCGAAGCATCGTGCCGCAGTTTCCAGTGAAGTGAACTTCCTTGCCCAGATGAGTCACGAGAACCTCCCCGTCTTCAAAAGAGCACATCACCCGACCCAGAGTCTCCGGAGTCCACTCTTCAACATCTCCGGATTCAAGGTCAACCTTCACATGATTGATGAATTCCTGTTTCGTTTGGCAACGTCTCAGAACATCATCATAATTGTTCTTTCCGATCAAGTTGCCAGTGAGGCGTTTAATGTACGGTCCCATGTTTATCTCCTTTCAGAGATTTACCGCCACCATTGTGGATCGTTAGATCGAAACGTTCGACCTTATACGATAGTGAATCCTGGGAAGATTCACTGGCGATCAGTCAGAACTCGTCTGACCATGTTTAAATTGTACCACAATTTATATGGCATTGTCAATTAATAATGAGGCAAAATCTTTAAACCGAACTCCTTAAAAAACTCCTTCTATGAACCTCACTCAAACCAAATTTCTTAATCGCCTTTCGATGAGCAGGTGTTCCATACCCCTTATGAATATGAAAATTGTACTGTGGATACTTTTTTGAGAGTCGGACCATTTTTCTGTCGCGAGTCACCTTTGCGGCAATAGAGGCAAGACTAATGAGCGGCTCAGTTTGATCACCTCGAATAATAGTTTTTTGGTACAGAAAATAATCTGGTGCATATAAACTTCCGTCCAAAATCACCATGGTTTCGTGCGGTGGTACTGCGAGTTTATCGAGGCATTTTTTCACACCAATTTTTATCGCCGGCACAATTCCCTTTTCATCAATAATCTTTGAACTAACGAGTGACACACTGTATCCGAGTGTCCCCTCTTTTTCGGCAACCTTTAATTTTTCAAACCATTCTTCACGAAGTTTTTCTGAAATCTGCTTTGAATCCTTAGGACCTTTTAAAAGCGGGTGCTTTTTGTTGTACGGGATCACCACAGCACCAACAGAAACAGGGCCAGCCAGAGGTCCGCGGCCTGCTTCATCTATGCCGACTATGAATTTGAGGTTTTTCTGTAGATTTTTCGGCATTTTAAGGAGATTTTGGCGTATGTTGTATAATCGTATCATGTCGAAGTTTAACCACCTCCACGTCCACAGCCACTACAGCCTCCTTAATGCACTACCAAAAATTCCAGACCTTGTGGAGGCAGCAAAAGAAATGGGGCTTACAACCCTCGCTCTTACTGATAACGGCAATATGTACGGTGCGATTGAATTCTACAAAGAATGCAAAGATGCGGGTATAAAGCCAATTATTGGCATCGATGCATATATTGCTCCACGTACCATGCAAGACAAGGAACGTGGTATTGATAATCCACGTCAAAGACTCGTTCTCCTGGCAAAAAATTCCGATGGGTATAAGAACCTCTTAAAAATTGTTACCGCCGCGAATATTGAAGGTTTCTATTACAAACCTCGTATTGATAAAGAACTCATTAAAAAATATAAGGATAATCTTATAGCAATTTCTTCTGGCTACAACGGCGAGATCGGCCAAGCGGTAGCAAACAAAGATTTCGACAAAGCAAAAGTAATCATAAATTTCTATAAAGAAACATTTGATGCTGATTCTTTCTATATTGGAATTTCTCATCACCCCGAAATCGAAGGTCATGAAGAAAAGATGAAAGCCTTGGTGGAATTAGCGAAGGAAATGAATGTGCCAATTATAGCCGACCAAGAAGTTTCATATCTCGATATCAAAGATCGATTGGCTCGAAACACATTAATGTCGATTCAAAACATTGACTACAGTGACAAAACTGGTGGCGGAGGAGGTATTGGTGACTCTATAGAAGATTTTTCTTTACTTAAACCTTCTCAAGTTGAAAAGAATTTTAAAAAACTTCCCGAGGCACTCGATAACAATGAAAAAGTTGCAAATATGTGCAACCTGGAACTCCAACTTGGTAAATGGCTCTTCCCCAACTTCGAAGTTAAAAGTGGACTTTCATACGACGAAGAACTTCGACGCATGGTATTCGAAGGGATGAAGAAACGGGGTATTGAGCCGACCAAGGAAGTTCTTGAGCGCGCAGAATACGAACTCAAGGTCATCGGCGATAAGGGCTACACGCCATACTTCCTTGTGGTTGCCGACTTGTTGGATTTTGCCCACAGCCAAGGAATTCTTACAACGATTCGAGGTTCGGTTGCTGGATCATTGGTAACCTATCTTTCAGGAATTACAAACGTCAATCCACTTGAATTCAAATTACCATTCGACCGATTTTTGCATCCTTCACGACCCTCAGCACCAGATATCGACATGGACTATGCCGATAATCGTCGTGGTGAAATGATTGCGTATGCCAAGCAAAAATATGGCGAGGATAAAGTCGCACAGATTGGAACGTTCGGTACCATGATGGCCCGTGGAGCGGTTCGGGATGTTACACGCGCGCTTGGTCATGAATATGCAATTGGTGACAAAATTGCAAAACTTATCCCGATGGGTGCGCAAGGTTTCCCAATGACCATTGACCGCGCTATGGAAGAGGAACCTGATCTCAAAAAACTCTACAAAGCAGATGCAACTGTCCGAGAAATTATCGACATGGCAAAAAAAATCGAAGGGTGTGCCCGGCACATTT
>CAYTZJ010000014.1:0-10027 GCA_964442475.1 uncultured Candidatus Saccharibacteria bacterium
AGCACATTTTCTGGCTTGTGGCCACAGATAATTTATCTTTTACTTGCTTGTGCCCAGAGTGGGAATCGAACCCACAACCCTTGCGGGACACGATTTTAAGTCGTGCGCGTATACCAATTCCGCCATCCGGGCAGTAATACTGAGGCCACGGCGAGAATCGAACTCGCGCATAAGAGTTTTGCAGACTCTCGACTTACCACTTGTCTACGTGGCCGCTGTTGGCTCGTTTCTGGCCGACAAAGTAAAATGATACATCAAAAGTCTGAAATTGCCCACCTTCTGAGCCATTTTTTTAATCTATCAAATCATTGACATTTTCTAAAAATCTGATACAATAGCGCTCAGGAGTTTTTATATTTGTTCATTCACAAACACACACTAACAGTGTAAAGGAGTATCGACCATGTGGATTTTGATTAGCGCAGCTGTAGCATTGCTATTGCTGCCCGTGCTCATCTTTGTCTTGGCCTTGTTGGCCGCGCAAAATGACTGGCATGCAACGTTCGTCAAAGAAGGGACAATCCGGTTTGTTGTTGCTGGTGGTGATCATCTACGAACTCTGGTCAATGTCAACGGGTACGTGCTAACCAAGAGTGGGTTGATCAAACGTTCGCCAGATCATCCCTTACCGGATCATCCAGATGACCCAAAAGCTATACGCGACGAAGTCGACGAACCATGGTTTTGGATCACTCGGTATCTACGCAAGAGGTGGGGCTTCTACTGGGTCAGCTTCTTCTATCCGTGGCGCAGAGTTCACACGTTCACCATCTCAAAGGACAGTCTGAATCCAGAGCCAATTAAAGAAGGACAGGCCTTAAGCGATCGGATTCTTCACAAGGAAGGCCCGGTCTCGGAGCTGCTTTTTGAGTTTCCGCGACCCCTATTCATAGGTGGCGCGGAGGCTAAAGATCGGTTCCGAGTTGACATCATCCAAAAGTCCATTTTCCAGACAGTCAATCCAGTCATCATGGTCTTCAACTTCCGTGGCAAGTTCTACCCCGAGTTGGATTCCGCAATTGGTGGCCAAGTGAACGATCTCATCAAAGAGCATCCGTTCACAGAGCTGACCTCAATGAGTAAAGGTAGAGGTTCATCTTACTCAAAGAACATGCTGGCGATTAACAATCAGGGGACGCCAGATCGTCCAGAAGGAATCATCGCCCACTTCGGTGTTCGATGTAAGGCTTCCTGGGCAGAGGAGCTTCGACTCTCGCCTGGGCAAGCAGATGCAGACGAGGCCTCTCAAAGCTTCGAAGTCCAAAAACTCAAGGGAGAGGCGGACGTTCAAAAAGCCCGAAAAGATCTGGAAGCAGCTCAGCTCAGAGCACGGGCCAGCGCATCAGAAGTTGCTGCACTCGGTGCAGCCTTCAAGGAAAACGAGGAGGTTGCTCATCTTGTTGCAAGCGTGCTTACAACACGCAATCTCGGTCAGGATTCCAATCTCACTGTGCTTGGCGGATCACCCACTATCCTGGTTGACCCAAACCAACACAAACAACAGGTTGGGCAGACAAAAGTGGAGCCAACCAAAACACCGGAACCACCAACCGCTACAAAGAAGTGATACTATACCCACACTCTCACAGGACTCATCGCAAGATGAGTCCTTTTTTTAATTTTAGAAAGAATAATTAATATTTGACTTTATAATTAAAATATGCTACTATTTTAAATAGGAATCGCTCATTGAAACAACACTCAAACATTGTGAATTAAGGAGTCAGGATATGGCAACTTTGTTGATACTGCTCACTTTTCTCGCGAAAAATTGGTGGATCTGGATTGTCGGACTGCTTGTTACTGCCCTCCTCGTTGGATGGCTGATCAGGCGGCAGATGATGCGAAGGCGAAAGCGGGTGTGTAAGGCCATTGTGGTCTATACCCCACCATCAACACTTGCAATACTCATCAGGGAATACCTGAAGTATTGCAAGGCTTTAACCATTTGGTCAGGTTCGGTAGGTGCAACAACACAAACACCCAACTGGACAAGACCCACTGCACAGAAATCGGCTGAGACAAGGAAATGGATCAAACCTATTCTTGTCTCGATCCTCTGCATTCTCGTTGTTGGTGCAGCCGGATTCGGAATCTACAACATTCCCTTCTCGTCCCTATCGGCAAACATTGAGATGCCCGAGCAAAACAAGACCCTCGAAGTTGTTGGGATTGTATTTGTTAGCTTCGTAGTTCTCTTGCTTGTTTTGTGTCTGGTCGCCATGGTCGCTTCTCGTCGCAAACGAAAAAAGAAAAAAGACCAAGAGGAGACAGGTAACGGAAAGAAACCCACCACAGGTTGGAAAGAGCAAATTACTGACCTCGTAGAGTACTTGGAAGGAAACCCCTTCCTCGTTCCGATCTATGTTGTCCTCTTCTGGGGTGGGCTAACCGGCATACTTCGGTTGTTGAAGAACGAGACAACGGAGCACTGGGGTTTTTCAGTCTGGGACTGGTTTGTCATCGACCACTCTGCCGCGTACTGGGTCACACCTCTACTGCTTACAGGTGGCGGACTGCTATACAGAGTGAAGTCCAGGGTTGCTAAAACCGTGGCTCTCTTGTTCCTGTTCTTGATGGCCTCACTGTGGGTTGTTGCATTGAGTAATTCCTTCGCCAAGACACCAATGGGAAGGGACATGGCTACGCGGGTTGAGAAAGAGCGATATGTACATGCTTCTGGAACTAGCTCAGTAGTCATCGCACCCGTAGGTGGCTGGTCTACACAGGTCACAGCAATCCCCAATATGTACCTAACGTACATGCCCGATCGGACCGATCAGAAACTCGAAATCCTGAAGAACGGTACACAAGTCTTTGTTGATCCACCCGGCACAGACACGTGGGTAGATTTAGGTTCGGGTGGAGAGATCGTGACATTGAACTTCAGGTCCCATGGTCCTGAACCAATGAAAATTGAAATCAAGTATGTTCCCCGCAACAGGTGAGGCAAGTCCGCTTCACACGGGAGCCAGCAATGGCTCCCTTTTTTTATACAAACAAAAACCACCCCAAGCTTAGTGAGAGGTGGTTTTTGTTTTGAATTTAGAGTCCTAAATAGTCTGGATATGGTATGCCAAATGTATTAAGAACTAAACGTATAATTCCGTATACAGAGACCATTACCACCATACCAACGATTCCCCAGATCATGTTGCGTTTACCAGTTTCTCTGCCGTCTTCACTACCCGCCTTGTAGATGAACTCAACCAGACCCCAAAAAAATACGAGGAGTGCAACAACAAAAAGAAGAATGATTATTGGATTGAGTATGAACTCATTAATCTTTCCCAAAAGAGAATTTATAGTAATGGGGAAAGATTGATATTACTATGTTCCAATACCGGGAATTGGTTGTGTTTGCGGAGTACCAATATCAAGCGCATCTCCAACAAATCGCACAAGACCCCACACAGAAACAATCACAAAGAGGCCAACGATACCCCATATCATAATGTTTTTGCCTTTTTCTCGTGCATCTTCGTCACCATTACCTGTTGCAAGAATAAATTTTGCAAGGCCCCAGAAGAAGTAAAGAAGAGCAAGTGCAGCAACGAGTGGAATGAGAATATCAACAATACCCCGAATAGAACTGATGAGACGTGTAACGTTGCTTAGCTGCTGCGCAAAAGCAAACATCGGCAAATGAAATAATGACCCACTAATAAAAATTGTTTTCATTTATTTTGAAACAAACTAATAATCTTGTTCGTGTTTAATTGTAACACCGCATATTTAGTCGAACAAAGGAGATGTTCACAAACTAAAGTCTGGGAATTGGAAAATTTCCATCACCGGTAATGGAAAATTCAGATCTCAAAAAACCTATTATCCCCCACATAGACACAATTACAAACAATGCCACGATTCCCCATTTCATTATCTGCTTGCCTTCTTCACGAGCACTTTCATCACCAGCCTTAAGGATAAATTTTGCAAGGCCCCAAAGAAAAAATAGTACCGCTAATGCAAAAACAACTGGAATAAGAGAAAAAACGAGATCACCCACTCTATCAATCATTTCGCCCAAATCTTGTTGTGCGAATGCCACAACTGGCAGAAGTAATAGTAAGACAATGAAAATTAATTTCGTCTTCATACAACCTAGGTTCTACAATCACCGTTAGGACAAGAAAATGGATCCACATCATTAAGAATTGGTTCACCGGGTCCAATAGATTCAAACTCATAAAGATTAAACGGGATCGGCTCCAGCGAAACCCCCGGGAGCAACTCACCAGTAATGAAACGCACAATTCCCCAAATCGAAACCATAACAAAAAGTGCGACAATTCCCCATTTCATAACTTGCTTACCTTCTTCGCGCTTGTCTTCGTTATCTGCATGAAGAATAAATTTTGCGAGGCCCCAGAAAAAATAAAGGAGTGCCAAACCTGCAACAATCGGAATGAGCAAATCAATGACGCTTTTTACACCAATAATAAGATTAGTCGTTCGAGAAAAAAACTCCGCACTCACCACAGCCGGAACTGCAAGCGTCAAGATGATTGCACTCAATCCTAACCATTTCATATTAAATATATTCATATTTTTATATTATCACTGTGAAACTGGCAGCAATGGTAACCCGCGTAGCGTAATACCAAACTCTCCGCTTACCAATGTAACAATTGCCCATAATGATACCATCACCACCAATGCCACGATTCCCCATTTCATTATCTGCTTGCCTTCTTCACGAGCACTTTCATCACCAGCCTTAAGGATAAATTTTGCAAGGCCCCACCAAAAAACAAGAATTGCCAATCCAAAAACAATCGGAAGCATTTTCAAAAGTAAGTTTATGAAAAGCACTATCACCCCTCGAAAATCCTGCGGAGCCCGAGCAAAAGAAATAACTGGGATTATGGTTGTTAGGGATACAACAATAAATGAAGTGATTTTTTTCATAGACTAAAAACTACCGTCACGTTGAAGTGGACCAACCCGACAACCCGGCAATGAAGACGAAATCTGACACAGTGTGCCGTTAATTGCCTGAGCAATTACGATCGAACCAAGAAGAATTGCTGCTCCAATAAGAACATAGAGCAACATTCGTTTTGCATCACTAATTTTGTCTGGATTACCTCGTGCTGTAACAAAGAGAAAACCAGAATAAATAATCATAAAAACGATTACTACTGAACCAAGTGGCAATACTACTTTCTCAAGGACCAGAACAACTAATTCATAAATACTGTCTACCCCGCTGACTAAGGGGTTCGGAAGTTTACTTGTTGACTGAGTCGGTCCGCCACCCTGGGCAAAACCAATCATGGGGAGGACGTAGAGCAAACCAATCACAGCTATTTTCTTAAAGATATTCATCGAATCTATTGTACCAAATTAAATTAGCTCTTTATTCGCAGTAAAATACACAACAACAGCAGAACCGTTTGAGTTGAGCAAGTCTTCATAACTCGCCGGATTAAGCAAAGCGGTGGTAATAAACCTCACAATAAGCCAGGCGGCCAACACGAAGATAAAGCCGATAGCGACCTTGGTAAAAATCTCCTTTGCCTGCTCCTTCTTGCTCTCACTGCCACCAGATGTGACCAAGATCCAACCAGCCCAGGCAAAAGCAATTGCTGCGATTGGAATGGAGAGGTAAATCAAGAAATTGATGACATTTGTGATAAGTCGCATGAGATCTTCGAAGTTGCATTTATCACCGTTAATACAAATGTCATTAAGAATACCTCCCCCACCCTCCGAGACGGTCGGTCCGCCACCCTGGGCAAACACAAACACCGGTAGAATAAACACACACAACACAAAAATTATTCCAAGATATTTTTTCATCTCAATATTGTATCTAACTGTTCACTTGTCTTAAATATCGATTGATCAATATTTGTCCGACCCGATGTGACTGACTCAATCATATCCTTGAAAATTGGATTAAGTCGTGCAGGTTCGGGTGCAAGCCACGCTCGAGCTTGAATAGCAGCATCATAAAACAATGAGGAATACTGCTCAGCTGGCCTGAAAGCAAGTAGATCACGTCGAACTGGTGGCAAACCAGTAATTTTTGCTAATTCAGAAATACTGGTTGCGCCGGTAAGCACTGACGCTACTCGATATGCTTGGGCAATTTTTTGAGAATTTCGTGGAATAGCAAGGCCAACCATTCTGCCAAAAGTAATGTTCTTAGTGTAATCCTTTGTCTGAGGCATAGCAGCGACATCAAAATTTAAGTTTGGATTCTTGAGACGCAAATCGGGTAACTCAGAAGCGAAACCAAAATATATGGCAAGATCACCAGAAATAAAGAAATTTTTTGATTCAGGCAATGCTCGATTCCACGAATAAAAAGGTTTAAGAGGATTAGCAAACTCTGTGTAAAATGTAAGTGCCCGTAGTGCAGGTGTGGTCGGCAAATCGAATCGATCACTAAATACATTCTCAACAACTCCTTGAGAATTTCTGATCGTGATCGGACTACCCGCCTGCATTACCAAAAGACTAATCAATTCATTAGCATTGGTAATATTGCCATGTTCACCGAGTGCAACAGTACCCCTTGAAACATTAAAATTAGCATCTTTCACTGTAAGCTTATTTGAAAGATCATAGAACTCACTCCAATATTTTGGTGGCAAACTCAAACCGGCATTAGAGAAAATATCCCGATTCCAATACATAACCATCGGATCAATAATGAACGGCAATCCATACACTCCATCGTTTGTAAGAAACAACTCACCCTCCTCGACAAAAGTGTCTTTAAAGGTTCTTTCTGAATACGCACTAAAAGGAATTGGATAAATTTTATCTTTGTGTTTTAAGATGCCGTCTTGAGTCAAAAAGAAAAGATCTGGACCTTGTCCTACAGCAAGTGCCTCAACAAATTCCTGATCAAAAGTCTGGCGCTTCTTCTCCACATACGTAATATCGATTGTCTTGTCTTCTGCAATACCAGACTCTCTGAGATAAGAATTAAAAAGAGCTTCACTCATCGAACCCCAAATAGTCACATGAGCAACTTCGTCGGTTGTTGAAGATCGAGAAAAAGCAAATACCAGAACTCCTATAAGAATAAAAGCTCCAAATATACCAGTGAACACCAATTGGAATTTACTCATTCCTTTCATTTCAAATATTCTACCACGACAAAATATGTCTTAGGGCTTTTTAAACACAAAGCCATAATGATGCATGCCCGCATCAATTTGCCTTTCGAATTCAAATCCGTTATTCAAAAAAAGTTTTTGGCACATTTCTGCAGTAACAATATCCTTCTTGTCGGGCCCAATTCCACCAAATGAATCTGCCCAATCGATTACAAGAATTTTGCCATCAGACTTAATTACTCGGGTGACTTCTTTTGCAAAATTTTCCTTGTTTTTTATTTGAAAAAGAAAATTACACACAACTCCACGTTCCATTGAAGCATCTTTGAGTTTAGAACCCAATGGTGACTCAAGATCTGTTGTGAGTGTTTCTACATTAAATAAGTGTGTTTTGACAGCTTCTCGTTTAATTGTCAGAAGTAAATCTTTCCGAACATCGAGTGCAATAACCATACCCGCAGGACCAACGAGACGCGAGATCGCGAATGTATAGTAACCAGCACCAGCACCAAAATCAGCAACTTTTTGCCCCGGCATAACATCAAACTGTTCTAAATTTTTTTGAGGATTCGAAAACTCCACAAAATAATTATAACATTATCCTCTAAGGATAATTCCAAAAAAGTTTCTTAGAATTTTACAAACAAATCAACGAAGCAATCACATCTTTCTCACGGAGTTTCATAATACGGACACCCTGAGTAGAGCGCCCGAGGAGAGGGATTTCTTTTACATCAGTTCGGATAACTTGGCTCTTTTGTGACATTGCTACGAGTTCTTCTGTTTCTTCGTCGACAATCATGCCTGAAATAATATTACCGGTCTTTGGAGTTACGTTTGCGGTCTTGATACCAGAACCACCTCGTTTCTGAATTTTGTATTCTCCAATCTCAGTTCGTTTGCCATATCCGTTACTGCTAATAATGAGAAGTGAGTACTTCTTTTCAAGCTTTGGGACAACAAGTGCAGCAACAACATGATCACCCTTATCGAGCTTCATTGCCTTCACACCAGCAGCACCACGGCCCATTTCTCGGATATCGCTTTCTTTAAATCGAATAGACTGGCCCTTTGCAGTTACAAGACTTGCTGAGTCTCCCTTTCCAACGAATGAAGCAGACACGAGTTCATCACCATCATGAAGTTTGATTGCGATAAGACCACTTCGACGTACATCATTAAAACTTGAGGCCTTAACACGCTTACCAACACCCTGTTTGGTAACCATAAGAAGCGAGAGTTCAGCAGCTGCCTTGATTTCTTTTGGCATCATAAGAACTGAAGTAACTTTTTCATCTGCAGCAAGCGAAAGGAAATTAACTAACGCCTTGCCTTTTGTTGCTCGACGTCCTTCTGGAAGATCATACATCTTGATCTGATAGACTCGGCCTTTGTCTGTAAAGAAAAGCACATCACTGTGTGTGTTACCTACTAAAAGATGAGTGACAAAGTCTTCTTCTTTGGTTTCAAGGTCTACCACACCGACACCACCACGTTTTTGTTTGCGGAATTCTTCTGGTTTTGTACGTTTGATGTAACCACCCGAAGTCAATACGAGTGCGTTTTCTTCTTCTGGAACTAGATCTTCAACGGACAAAATTCGTGCACCTTGTTTTATAATTGTTGTGCGACGATCATCACCATATTTCTCGGCAATTTCTTTTGTTTCAGTCTTAATAATTCCAACAATCTTTTTTGGATTTGCAAGAATTTCTTCGCATTCTTTAATAAATAGCTGTACAGCATTAAGCTCATCTTCAAGTTTCTTGCGTTCAAGACCTGCGAGCTTTTGCAGTCTCATATCCAAAATTGCTGTAGCTTGGATTTCAGAAAACTTGAATTTCTTCATCAAGTTTGCATGGGCTTCTACTGTATCTTTCGAAGATTTAATTAACTTGATGATTTCATCGATATGATCGAGTGCCTTTGTAAGACCAAGAAGAATATGTTCACGCTCTTTTGCTTTTTTGAGATCAAATTCTGTTCGTCTGCGAATAATAATCTTTCGATGGCCGATAAACTCCTCGAGCATGCTTTTAATGGAAAGAGTTTGTGGCACACCATCCACAAGCGCAACAAGGTTGTAATGAAATGTTTCCTCGAGTTGAGTCAGTTTATAAAGTGCGTTCAAAACCTTTTGAGGATGACCACCGCCTTTAAGATCAATAACAATTCGAATATCTTTTGTTGATTCATCACGAAGTCCTTTGATTCCTTCGAGTCTTTTTTCACGAACCAAATCAGCAATTTTTAAAATAAGATCAGACTTGTTTACACGATACGGAATTGCTGTAATCACAATCTGACTTTGACCTGCTTTTGTTTCCACAATTTCAGCAACACCTCGTGTGACCACTCCTCCACGACCAGTTGCGCTTGCATGATGAATATCTTTGCGACTAAATGCAACACCACCTGTAGGAAAATCAGGACCTTGAACGAATTCCATTAAATCTTCGGTTGTGGCATCAGGATTGTCGATGAGATGAATCATGGCCGCAGAAACCTCCCGCAAATTATGCGGTGGAATATTGGTTGCCATACCAACAGCAATACCAAGCGTACCGTTCAAAACCAAGTTTGGTACCGCAGTAGGCAAAACAACTGGTTCTTTTCGAGTACTATCGTAATTTGGCCGCCATTCGACAGTTTCCTTGTCGATATCACGTAAAATTTCTGCTGAAATTCGAGACATTTTTGCCTCAGTGTAACGCATAGCAGCAGCCGGATCGCCGTCGATATTACCAAAATTACCCTGCCCCATAATGAGTGGATATCTCATCTTGAAATCCTGGGCCATTTGAACCATAGAATCGTACACCGCAACATCGCCATGGGGATGATAACTTCCGAGTACGTCTCCGACCACAACAGCAGATTTTCTAAATTTTGCTGAAGCGGTCAAACCCATTTGGTTCATCGCAAAAAGCACTCTGCGATGTACAGGTTTC
>CAYTZJ010000014.1:10037-15550 GCA_964442475.1 uncultured Candidatus Saccharibacteria bacterium
ATTTTGCTGAAGAAGTAAGACCTTTCTCCAACATGGCATACAAAATTCGACGATGCACAGGCGTTAAACCATCACGAACGTCTGGCAAAGCACGAGAAGTAATAACCGACATCGCATAGTCAAGATACGAGTCTTTCATCTCTGTCACGATGCTTCTTTCTACAACGTTGGAAGAAACAGGTGGTAACAACTCATCACCTCCATTTTCCTTGGATTTTTTAGAATCTTTATTGGCCATCTTTTATAGCGAAATTATAGCACAGAACCGCTGGATTTTGAAGCAAAAAACAGATCTTATTGAGCTCTGTTTTGCTCTAAAACAACCTCACCAGTTTCTGGAGAAACGATTTGAATTTGATTATTTGATTGATACTCAGTTTCCGTCAGTAACTTCACGAGACCATCCCACTGAAATTTTATAGAATCAAAAACTTGAGCAGTATTTTGTTTAAACAGATCAAGAGGTCCCGCTTCAGTCTTATGGCTTTTTTCTGCCACAACTGGCTTACCAGTTATTGCATTTGGGAACGTTGTAGTTATCCAAATACCCAACAACATAAGTGTAACCACGAGTGAAGTCGAAAGTGCAACAACGTGACGATATGTCTCTGATTTATTTCTTAGTTTTTCGATCAGTCCAAACATGTTATAGCGATGGATTGATTACAAGCACGTCTCCCTCCTTACCCTCCAAATCCTTTTTCTTAATAGTTAGTTTATCATGCTTTTCTGCCGAACCTTCACCTGCTTCTTTGAGGAATGTTTCAAGATTCTTGTCCTTGCCATCGATTCCATAATGCATCGGCACAATAATCTTTGGTGCAAGAGATGTAGCAAGCTTGTAGGCTTCGGCCGGAGTAAGTACGCCGTTACCACCAATTGGTACAAAAAGAATATCAATTTCTTCGAGTTGTTGCTTTACTTCACTTTTAAGATCTGTTGTACCGAGTGCGCCAAGGAAACAGAGGTTCATGTTTTCCAACGAAACAGTGTAGATGGTGTTAAGTCGTTCCATACCATCGTAATTTGAAACACTTGGAAGACCATGAACAAACACACCCTTAATCTCATACTCACCAGGACCACTAATAACAAAAGGGGCCTTGTCACCACGAGCAGCAGTTTCTACTCCGTTCATGTCTTCGTGATTCGTACTTACAAGTACGATATCAGAACCGTATGTTGAGCTCTTAAATTTAGAATCCTTTGAAGGTGGGTTGTATGCAATTGTGAAATCACCGAACTGAATTTTAAAGGCTTCCGCCCCCATGTATGAGATGACCATAATAGTCGGATTATAGCATGATGTTTTTAAATTTCACGAACCTTTACAAAACCCCACATTTTCGCTACTATCCTTGGGTTCATTTAATAGCGCTACGTGTGGCTAACCCTTCAAATCTAACGGTTTTCCCAGTCGATTTGAGTACCCCACGTGCATACATTTAAATGCCAACAAAAACTAAAGAAGTGAAGGTGAAATCAGACGGTGCTGAAGAAAAGAAAGTTGTAAAAAATGAAATGACGGACGCTCAGAAAAATGCCCTTATGGGTAAGTTTTTTGCTGAGTCAATGACACCACCATCAGTTGGTGATGTCATTGAAGGAACAGTTATCGGCCTTGATAAATCAGCTGTATATGTAGACCTTCCACCATTTGGAACAGGTATCATTTTTGGTCGAGAATACATCAACGCTCGAGATATTATTAAGAAAATCAACCCAGGCGATGCAATTGCCGGAAAGGTTGTTTCTCTTGATAACGCAAACGGTTATATCGAAATCTCCCTTAAGGAAGCTCGACAAGCGATCATTTGGAGCGAAGCAGAAGAAGCAATCAAGAATAAGAACGTATACGAACTTCCTGTTCAAGATGCAAACAAAGGTGGCCTTATCATGTCATGGCAAGGTATCACTGGTTTCCTTCCTGCATCACAGCTCAACACATCTCATTACCCTCGCGTAACTGACGGTGACAAAGATCGAATTCTTGAAGAATTAAAGAAACTCGTGGGAGAAAAGATCAGTGTTTCTATCATTGGTGCAGTGCCAAAGGAAGGAAAGCTTATTTTCTCTGAAAAGAATCCTGAACTTAAGAACAAGGAAAAAATCATCGACAAATACGAAGTTGGTGACGAAGTTGAAGGTGAAGTAACTGGTATCGTTGATTTCGGTCTCTTTATTAAACTTGAAGAAGGTCTTGAAGGCCTCGTTCATATTTCTGAAGTAGATTGGGGTCTAGTCGACAACATCAAGGCCATGTTTAAAGTTGGAGACTCTGTCCGAGCTAAGGTTATTGAAATCAAAGACGGTAAAATCTCTCTTTCTATCAAAGCTCTCCGACCGAACCCTTGGATCGAAGCTGAGAAGAAATTTAAGAAAGATGACACCGTACAAGCTGTAATCATCAAATTCAACAAGCACGGCGCACTTGCATCAATCGAAGAAGGTGTGGCTGGTCTCGTACACATTTCTGAGTTCGGCAACGAAACAAAGATGCGAGAAAAACTTTCTCTTGGTAAGAGCTACAAATTCAAGATCACCCTCTTTGAACCAAAGGAACAACGAATGACACTTTCTTACACAGAATAATATTCAAATCAAAAGGCCACCATCCCACTCCGCTCATTCTGAGCTTCGCGGGGCAAGAGGTGGTTTTTTGTTATTTAATAAAAAAATCATACAAAAAATTCTATATCCAAACAAAAAACCCTCGAGTCGAAACTCGAGGGTTGTTGGAACAAAGAACCTTGAACGTATCCGGTGTTAGGCCCGTGACGTGGTCGATTCATCCTGAATCAACCTATTGGTTCTGACTTCATTGTCGTGCGAACCAACATGATCAGGCCACTCTTCCCAAATGAGAGTTAGGATGAGTGGCAGACAAAACATGAACGAAAGGATCCAGAGGAAAATACCGATGATCCACGGAATACCCCTGTCGATGCTGGACATCTGCCCGAACAAAACGAGCACCGACAATACCAACATGGCACACGCCACAACTGAGCTGAGCCACGGACACCACCCAAACCGACGCCCCCTCGCTGCGATGAACGAAAGGTGGATGATCACACACAAACAGGTAAACCCACAGCATGCGAGCGCGAACAGGTGCAGAAAGGCGCTCACAAACACGTTCCATCTCATACCAGGTTTTCCGTCCATGGCTCCTCCAATATTTGTTGCTAACGTTCGTGAAAAGAACCGGAACACCCGGCACTTAATTTCCTTTTATATTATATCAAAACACCTATATTTGTCAATGTCAATAGGTGTATCACGTTTATGTGCACATGGATAACAAAATAAGAGACTAAAGCTTACCGTTCCACTCATTCATAGCTCGGTCTCTTCCCTCTTTGATCAAAAACTCAAGAGCTTCATTAAAATTTTTTGAAACTTTCTTAAGTGTCTCTTCGTCTTTTTTTGAAAACTTTCCGAGAATAAACTTCATCACCACGTCTTCACCAATCGGCTTCTTGAGTTTACCGGCAGCTGTTGATGGAGAAACTCCGATTCGAATTCTGACAAAGCCTTCCGTGCCAACGGCTTTGCGAACAGACTCAACACCTCTGTGTCCGCCTGCGCTTTTATTAAACGAAATTTTTGCTCGGCCAAGTGGTAAATCGAGTTCATCATGAACCACTACAAGCATCTCTGCAGCCTTTTTGCTTTTGATTACCCGCGCAACAGCATCACCAGACTTGTTCATGAATGTTTCTGGTAAAACACCGACAACTTTTTCACTTCCAATCTTTCCTAAAGATGTCTGGGAGTTTAATTTTTTATCAAAACTAAATTCGGGAAGGTCGTGTTTCTTAAAAAAACCTTGTACGAGCATTCTGCCGACGTTGTGTCTGGTATTTTCGTATTCTTCGCCAGGATTTCCGAGTCCAACAATGGTGTACATGGCGGAAATTGTAACACACCTCTTGTCATACAAGCATCTAGCTGGCATGACGATTAAAAAATTACCAAGACACACTGAAAACTCTTGTGTCAAACAGAGAAAGGTAATAAAATGGTCACATGGATGAACGTTTAATTGATGGTTCCGGACAAGAAAAACGAAAACAGAGTAGTTTTTGGTCTGAAATTATCAAGTTTACCCTCATCACTCTCCTTATCGTTGTACCGTTTCGGTTATACATTGCTCAACCATTCATTGTTTCTGGAGCTTCCATGGACCCAACCTTTGCAGACGGTGATTATTTAATCGTAGATCAAATCAGCAAGGATTTTACTCAACCAAGCCGAGATTCAGTAGTTATTTTTAAATACCCCAAAGATCCAAGTAAGTATTTCATCAAGAGAATAATCGGCGTTCCGGGTGATTCTATTGAAATTCGAAATGGCATTGTTGTTCTCAACGGAAAAAATCTTAATGAACCATTTGTTGCTGATGAAAACAAAAAACTTGAAAATATGGATGAAATCAAGCTGGGATCAAAAGAATATTTCGTGCTTGGCGACAATCGAAGCGGTAGTTTTGATTCACGCTCATGGGGTGTTGTTACAGAAAATTTAATTGTTGGCAGACCAATAGTAAGGCTTTTGCCGGTACCGAAATTTAACGTATTGCCCGGAGATTACAGTACAAATTAACAGAATAACAAAAAGCAGTATGTCCTTAAAAATCAAGATCAAATCTGTTCGCGAACCCGCTTACCTTTCAAAAGATTTAGACAAAGCTGCAGAAATTTCTCTGTTTTACGGCTTTCAACCAATCAAAACCCCAAAAATTGAAAAGAGTGATATCGACCACGCTGCTTCAATCAATTCAAATCGGACCGAAAATCACAAATCAATTTTTCCTCGTGCCGAAGAAAAAGTTTCCCTTCTTCGTTCCGTACTTCTATGGAACATGGAGGGCGGAACAAATCCCAACATGTTTCATTACAAGCGTCCGCTTTCCCGCATTTCGATGAAACAATCGGCCGATGAACTTTCTTATTCTCTCGATATTGTTGGTTCAAACGAAAGTGTATCTGAAGCAATCGCAATCCGTACTGCTGTTGCAATTCTTGCCGATCATGGTCATGACAAAATAATTATCGACATCAATAGTCTCGGTGATAAAAATTCAATTACTCAGTTTGAAAAAGAACTTCAAAATTTCAGCAGAAAACATGGTGTAAATATGCCTCCCGAAGTAAGGCAACAGCTCAAAAAAGATCCATTCGAGTGTCTTCGTTGTGATCATGAAAAATGGAAAGAAGTTCGAGAACGAGCCCCGCAGTCTTTAAGTTATTTGTCGGAACAAAGCATTGAGCATTTTCAACAAGTATTAGAATATCTCGAAACTCTCGATATTCCGTATCGAATTAACCCACGTCTTCTCGGGCAAAGACAATATTGTTCACATACTGTTTTTGAAATTAAAAATGCAAATGAAACTGAGGGGGTTACCGAAACATTTGCTGTTGGAACCCGACATAACTACATTGCAAAACGTGTTGGTTTTAAACGTGAAACTCCGCTTGTAAGTGTGAATTTGAGTTTCAAAAAAC
>CAYTZJ010000015.1:0-11476 GCA_964442475.1 uncultured Candidatus Saccharibacteria bacterium
TTTGGAAGGTTCGCATAGTGGTCTAGTGCGCACGCTTGGAAAGCGTGTGTGGGGAAACCCACCAGGAGTTCGAATCTCCTACCTTCCGCATTTTAGTTTTTCTTAATCTTTTTTTGAGTAATCTCATGCAATATTTTCTGCATGCGAAACATAAAAAATATTAAGAAATACACTGCAATTATTCTGGTAATTTTAACTTTATTCACAAGCGCTGGAATTGAAAACGCTTTTGCATACCGTCCATCACGTTGTGTTGAGGGAGACCCAATACTCAACGTTTGGTTTCACTCCTCGCCAATTGACCCAGGGCAGGGTGGTTATATTGCAATGGATGTCGGAAATGGAGATTCGAATTTGTGTCCCGATTCTCGATTTAAAATTTCTATAAATATGCCCAACAACTGGCGTCCAGTTATACGACCAGCGATACCAGTATTAATTCCCGCTACTGGTAATTCCCAAGCGCTCGTGCAAGCCCAAATCGACTTTGTAGTACCCCATCGTGTTGGACAAAGAGATTACCCCTTTGTGGTTACAGTTAAAAATAAAAGAACTCAAAGAGTTACGAGCAAAAATGTAATTATTCGTGTTGGCAATACACCGATAATAGAAAACATAACTCCCGGTTTTGGACCAGCGGGAACTGAGGTTACATTGACGGGTCGAAATTTTGGATCAACGCCAGAACTTTTGTTCCAAAATAGTTTATATGGTAATTACTCTGTATTTGGTGTGCCGTCTGACGGACTTACATATAGTTTTGTTGTGCCTGAAATGATTAATTTGAATTCGTGCGGCTGTCTCGGAACGGCGACCCCCGCTACTTACGACGTTCTTGTGGCAACTGGCGGAGCGTATTCTAATAAAATGATTTTTACACTTACCCCATAAGAATTTTTTTGTTTGAGTGTTCATTTGACCAAAAAATAGCTAGATAGTAGTATTCCGGTCAGTAAGTTATCTCGTATAAGTTTTCTGTTTTGAACGGAAAAGGATAAGGGGAGAATCTAGTCGCTTACGGTTTTAAAATAAAGACTAGGAAAAATAGCCAAATGGCAAAGAAGTTGTACGTAGGAGGTATTCCTTACAGTTCTACAGATCAGACACTTAAGGACGCTTTCTCACAAGCTGGCACAGTTACTTCCGCTAGCATTATCATGGACCGAATGACAGGTCGATCAAAGGGTTTCGGCTTCGTCGAAATGGCCTCTGATGCTGAAGCACAAGCTGCAATTGATATGTGGAACGGAAAGGAATTCGAAGGCCGAAATCTCACCGTAAGCGAAGCTCGTCCTATGACAGAGCGACCTCCACGTCGAGGTGATATGTAATCTCTGGTTCTCTCTGGAGCTTATGTTAATCAAAACCACTACCAGAAATGGTGGTGGTTTTGATTTTGGTCGAATAACTTCGCTTTTTAAATTTCAAATCAGGTATAATTATTTTGAAATGGAAAAAGTGATTCCTAGAATTATTGCGGGTTTTGTTATCGTTGCTTGTGTTGTCTACTTTAGCTTTTCTTTTGTTCAGGGTTCTTTGGTCGGTTCTTTTATTTCGATGGCGTTTAGTCATAATAGTAAGTCCACAATCACTGGTGATTCTTATGAGCTTTATTCACGGACCAATGAACTCAATAATGAGATCGAACAAATTGCTGCACAACTGATTGTCTCTGATGAGGTTGCCAGTGAATCTGTAGCTTATGATAAAAATATTGCTTTAGTTTCCGAAGGTTTTGATGACGCTTCGGGGGGTACGGATGAAGTATTAGGTTCTACCAATGATTCTTCTGATAGTGGGAACGGTTTATTACTAAATCGCACACCATGCATAGACTGTAATATAAGAGATCGTGGTGGATTGCGTGATGTATCTGATATTGAAGACGAACCATCCGAATCCTCGGTTTCTAATTCAGATTCAGGTGGGTCAAGTGGTTCTTCAGCTGTTACATCAGAGACTCAAAGGATTGAAAGGATTGAAAGGATTGAAAACAAAAAGGCCTCAATTGAAAAATTAAACACACTTGTTTCAGAAAGGCATGAGTTAATGACGCGTCTTGCTGTATCGAATCCAAAACTTTTTCTTGAGTCTCGACTAACAGATGACGTGCTCAAGAAATTACCTCGCTCTATTCAGCACGAGGTTGAAAAACCAGTATTTCTTAAGGGATTTGTTGTGCCAATGAAGGACAGTTCTTATTTTGTGACTAAAAATCAAATACTGACACTTTATGCAACTGACGGTATTCCAACCAATTCAATTTCTGCAATTCAGCTTTCTGGTGTACAAATTGGAAGTCTTGTTGTTGCTGAAAGTCCAGATATAAAAAAGATCTCTCCATTTTTTATGAACAAAAGGAAGTAATGAAAAAGAAAGTCCTATTTCTTGTAATCATTGGGCTTATTGTTTTTCTTACATGCGTTCTTGTTTTAATTAGTTTTATTTTTTTTCAAAAACAACCCCCTGTATCTCCAGTTGTATCGCAAAACGTAAAGAAAATTTCTCTTATTGAGGAACCATTTGTGCGTATTGGTGGAAAAAAAATACGAATTGATATTGCAGATACTGTGGCCACTCGAACTCAAGGATTATCTGGAAGAACGTCACTTGCGGACACAGAAGGAATGCTTTTTGTGTTTGAGAATGCTGATCGATATGGGTTTTGGATGAAGGATATGAATTTTGCTATCGATATTATTTGGATTGGTCCAAAAAAGAATGTTGTTTACATTGAGAAAAGTTTATCACCTGAAACATATCCACGTGTTTTTACTCCAGCCGATCAAGCAAAGTATGTATTAGAGGTGAAGGCGGGCTTTTCTGATTCAGTTGATCTTCGAGTTGGGGATAAAATTGAATTTTCAAGAAATTTTTAACTTTTCCCACCACAATTTTTCTGCTAATCGTGTTCTAAAATAGTCTTTTTAGATAGCGTTCACTTTACATTCTACTGAGCATGTTTTTGAGTGTTTTTTTGGTTGATTTTTTGTTCTGTTGAGGAGAAATATACTGTAAAATATGATGACATTAATTTTATCAACATAACTTCAAAAAGATCGCTCATGAATATTTCAATCACAAAACGAGATGGTACGAAAGAAAAGTTTAATGCTGATAAAATCAATCGATCTATTGAACGAGCGTGTGTTGGACTTTCTGATCCCATTAGTTTGGTAACACAAATTGCTCTTGAAACTCAGCTGACTCTGTACGACGGTATCACTACTGATGAGATGGATCAGGCGACAATCAGTGCTGCGGTTCAAAATATCAAAAATGATATTGAGTTTGATAAAATTGCGACTCGTTTACTCCTCAAGACCATATATCGTCGAGTTGTTGGTGAATTTGGAGATGATGCTGAAACCTTAAGAAGAAAACATCAAGAAGAATTCATTAATTACGTAAAGAGGGGAGTTGAAAGCGGCCTTCTTGATAAAAGAATGGCAGAAAAATATGATCTCAATCGTCTTTCTGAGTTTCTTGATTTGCGAAGAGATGAGCTTTTTCAGTATGCCGGTCTTTCCGGACTTTTAAATCGTTATGCTTTAAAAGACAAGAATCAGCAACCATCAGAAACTCCACAGTATTTCTTTATGCGTATTGCTATGGGTCTTGCGTACAATGAAGCTGATCCGATCGGAATGGCAAAAAAGTTCTATGACAAAATGTCGCGATTTGAATACATCGCTGGGGGTTCAACAAATCTGGGAGCAGGTACAAGTCGACCAGCACTTTCAAATTGTTTTCTTCTCGAAATTCATGATGACATGCATCACATTGCAAAATCGGTCGCAGATGTGCTTCTTCTTTCCAAAGATTCTGGAGGTATTGGTGCATCTATTACCAAACTTCGAGCTTCGGGTTCTCCTTTGGCAGCAACCAATACAACTTCAAGTGGCCCAACACCATTTGCAAAGATTATCGATACCGCGATTCGCGCAGTCCAGCGTGGAGGCAAGAAAAAAGGTGCGCTTTGCTTCTACATGGAAAACTGGCACATCGATTTTGAAGATTTTCTAAACTGGAAACATAATGCCGGAGATGATTATTTACGAATGCGAACAGCAAACACGGCAGCTTTTCTTTCAGATGAATTTATGACGCGGGTTCGGGATGGTAAGGATTGGTACATGTTTGATCCAAAAGAAACTCCAGACCTAAATGAGCTTTACGGCAAAGCATTTAGTAAGCGATATGCTGAGTATATAGAGATGGCTGAAGCGAAGAAATTACGGGTATTCAAGAAAATTTCAGCTCGAGAACAGTTTCGACAAATGCTTGTATCTTTGCAAACAACATCTCATCCATGGCTTACATGGAAGGATTCTATAAATCTTCGAGCTCTCAATAACAATACTGGTACGATTCACATGTCGAATCTTTGTACAGAAATTTGTTTACCACAAGATAAGGATCATATTGCGGTGTGTAACTTAGCTTCTGTTAATCTTGCTGCTCATATCACCAATCGTGAGATCAACTGGCCACGTCTAGAAGAAACTGTTCGTCTTGCAGTTCGTCAGCTCGATAATCTAATCGATATTAATAAATTAGCGATTCCTGAGGCAGCCCGATCTGATCAAGAGAATCGAGCAATAGGTCTTGGTGTCATGGGTTTCTCAGACACACTCGAACAACTTGGCATGGCGTACGATAGCGAGCATGCATGGAATTTTGCTGATCGAATTTTTGAATTCATTTCATACATGGCGATTGATGAAAGTGCAAACCTTGGTCTCGAACGCGGGGTATACAAAAATTTCGTTGGTTCCGGTTGGTCAAAGGGTATGGTGCCAATCGATACAATCAAGATTCTTGAAGGTGATCGTGGATCGGTAACTACTGTTTCAAAGGAAAGTAAACATAAAGGTCTCAATTGGGATTTACTCAGAGAGAAAGTTCGAAAGGGAATGCGAAACGCTACACTTATGGCAGTTGCACCGAACGCAAATATTGGTTTGGTTGCCGCTACGACTCCAGGTATTGATCCGCGTTTCGCACAGGTTTTTTCTCGAAATAAAATGTCGGGTAAATATCTTGATCTTAATCACAATTTGGTAAAAGATCTCAAGAACATGGGTATTTGGGAGAATGTCCGAGAGGAAATTATTGAACAGCAGGGTGATATTTCAACCATTGAAGGTATTCCTCAGCACATTAAAGATATTTACAAAACCTCGTTTACCACAAATCCGTATGCGTTTATCGAAGTAGCGGCTCGAGCTCAAAAATGGATTGATCAAGCTCTTTCTCGAAATATGTATCTTGAAACTCGAGATATCGATGAAACGATGAAGATCTACATGACAGCATGGGAGAAGGGTGTAAAAACAACATATTATCTTCACATGAAGCCGCGACACACCGCAGAACAGAGCACGGTTGCAGTTAATAAAGCGAAGAAAATAGGTAAGGTTGGGTTTGGTGCAATTGCCTTCATGCCAAAGAAACCAGAAGTTCCAGTGGAGCCAAAGGGTTTTGCGATGCCACTTCAGACAACCATAACTGCGCTTCCAGAGATCGATGCTGTGACTTCGTCTCAGCTTACAGCTTCGGAGGTGGCACCGATTGTGTCACCAGTACAACAAGTTGATGTGGAGCCGGTTCATATAACAACAAAACCAACAATCTCTTGGAAGATTCCAAACGCAGAATCTGTAAAAAATGTACCACATGTAACTGTTGCTCCAGTGTCAGAGTCTGTTCCTGCTCAGAACTCTTTTGAGAAAGTACAAACGACAACTCAACTCAAGGTTCATGCACCATCAGATCCTCAGGATGATTTGATTTGTGACAGTTGTCAGTAGCTCTTTTTAACCACCACTTCTCGAGGGCGGGAAATTCTCCCAGCGGAGAATTTCCCTAAGTGTCGCTGGGGCTCGCATCAAGTCACTCGCTTCGCTCGGACATTGACGCACCGGCTCGCCCCGCTCCTTACCTTCTCGAAGTGGTGGTTTGGGAAAGTAAATGCAAATGCGATACAATAGCGACACATTATTCACAGATATTTATAACAAAAAACACAATGTTACTTGGAAAAGCTTCACCGGAAGACATGAGTTTGCACCCACTTCGATACAAGTGGGCATACGATCTCTACAACACTGCAGTACGAAACACTTGGTTTCCGCATGAAATTGCACTTAAGGAAGATTTAGATGATTTTAGCAAAATGACTGATGACGAACGTCATGCAGTAAAGTTTTTGATGGCATTTTTCAACCCAGCCGAGCTTATTGTGAATCGATCTCTCGCACTTGGTGTGTATCCATATCTCAAATCCCCGGAATGTCATCTCTACCTCGCAAAGCAAATGTGGGAAGAGGCAAATCATTGTGTTGCATTCGAGTATGTACTTGAAACATTTCCCTTTGACCGAGAGAAAATTTTTAATCTCCATCTTGAACGACCATCGATGGTTGCGAAGGAAGCGTACATCAACAAATATTTGAAGCGAATGACCGAAGAAACTCTTGATATTACTACCGTTGAGGGAAAGAAGGATTTTATTAGAAACCTTGTTGCAACAAATATTGTGATGGAAGGTGTTTGGTTTTACTCAGGATTTATGGTTGCACTTTCATTCCGTCAACGAAATAAGCTTCGAAACTTTGGTTCTATGATCAACTGGGTTCTTCGAGATGAAAGCCTTCATCTTCAGTTTGGTATCAATCTCATTCATAACATCCTTGAAGAAAATGTTGAACTTTTGACAGAAGAGTTTGCTAATGAAATTCGAAACATTGTTATTGAGGGTGTAAATCTCGAAACAGAATACAACAAAGATTTGTTTCCGAATGGAATTCTTGGTCTTAACGCCGATTATGTAAATCAATATGTTCAGTATGTTGCTGATCGACGTCTCGAAGAGCTCGGAATGCCAAAATATTATGACGCAACCAATCCAGCAAAATGGATGTCCACTGCAACAGATGTGTTTGAACTCGTGAACTTTTTTGAAACTCAAAATACAAGTTATGAAGTTGATGTTCGTGCTCATACAAGTGAGAAAAAACCTACTACCGATTCGGTCAAAACAAACGAGGAATAACACAGCAAACATTGTGTTAAAATTCGGATATGTATAGAACGGCAGCGGCTCTTTTAATCTGTCTTATTTGTGCTGTTCTTTTTAATTTTTGTGTGCAAACTTCACAACAACTTGCATCGGTGTTTTTCCACGACTCTGTAACTGCGGAATCACTTCGAGAAAAGTATGATAATTCAGAACGGGGGAATAAAAAAAGAAATGACGGTGAAAAAGTGAAAATTCTTGTTGTGCCCGGGCATGATAAACAATATTCCGGAACAACATATCGAGGATTACAAGAAGTTGAACTCACGGTGGATCTTGGTGAGCGACTTTATGAACTTTTACAAAAAGAACCAAGTTTTGATGTATATCTTACTCAAACAAAAGAAGGATATGTACCGGAGTTTTCTAATTATTTTGAACAGAACAGGGAAGGGATTCTTAAGTTCATTGCTGATCAAAAAAATCTTATGAATCAGTATGTGGAGAGCCGTCAGGTCGAACGGGTGGTGCACACCATTCGCAACATTGCGCCGAACGAAATGGGCGTTAGGCTTTATGGAATAAATAAATGGGCGAATGAAAACGATATAGATATTGTCATACATGTTCATTTCAATGATTATCCTGGTCGCCCACGTACCGGTTCTGGTAAATATTCCGGTTTTTCAATTTTTGTTCCAGAAAGTCAGTATTCAAATGCTAAGGGTTCAAAATCTGTTGCCGAATTTGTATATAATCGACTAAAAAATTTTTATCCTGTGAGTGATATGCCTAAAGAAGATACAGGCGTGATTGAAGATCAAGAACTCATAGCACTCGGTTCAAATAACTCACTTGATGGTGTTGGTATGCTTGTTGAATACGGTTATATTTACGAACCAGGCATTGTCGATATTTCAATTCGAAACAAGATTCTTGATGATCTTGCTTTTCAAACATATTTGGGAGTTATGGATTTTTTTGGAAAACCAACAGATGAAGTTGGGGAATATGGTTCACGACTTTTACCTCATGAATGGCAAGATGATTTGAAAAAAGGTGACGAATCTTTGCAAGATATCGTAAGTCTTCAGGCCGCACTCATTGTTGAGGGTGTTTATCCACCTCCTGGTGAAACCAAAAACAACTGTCCAATTTCTGGACGATTTGGGTCTTGTACTGAAAGGTCAGTAAGGGCTTTTCAGGAAAAACACGGAATTGTCCCAGCTCAGGGTTTTGTTGGTGAACTGACTCGAATGAAGTTGAATGAATTGTATTAGTCTAAATATGCACAAAACTTCTAAAGTAATTTTTCTTATTTCAATGTGTCTTTTGGGTGTGATATTTTTCTATACCGAAAGACACTCAGTTGAATCAATAGATTTGAATATTGTAGAAAAAACATCTGCGCAAACAAAAAACGAGTCAGGTCCGGTCAAAATGCTTTTTGTAGGTGATATCATGCTTGATCGAGTGGTTGCTATTAATTCAGAAAGAAAGGGCGTCGATTCATTGTTTTATAAAGTTCGTGATCTTCTCACGAGCTCAGATTTAACAGTCGGCAATCTTGAGGGTCCTATAACCGATGAACCATCAATTGCGCAACAAGATTTTTCAATTCTTCGATTTACTTTTGATCGAAAATTTGCCCATGTTTTAAAAGATTATGGTTTTTCCGCTCTTAGTTTGGCAAATAACCATTCTATGGATTTTGGGCAAAATGGGTATGATCAAACAACACATTATCTCGAAGACGCTGGTATATATTTCTTTGGTTCATATCTAAATAATAAAAATATTTCCACGAGTATACGAATTAGGGAGAAAAATGTTTGCTTGGTCGGATATCATGATTTGTATACTCATGATCCAGTTTCTACAACTGCCGAAATTGTTCGAATTCGCTCTAATTGTGATTACATTGTTTTGTTTGCCCATTGGGGAGAAGAATATCAAAAAATTCAAAGTGATCGGCAAACAGAGCTTGCACATGGTTTTGTTGACGTTGGTGCGGATTTAGTAATTGGTGCGCATCCGCATGTTGTTCAACCAGTGGAAATATATAAAAACAAAGCCATTTTTTATTCACTCGGTAATTTTATTTTTGATCAAAACTTTTCTTTTGCTACACAACATGGATTGGCTGTAGTGGTTGAATGGAGTAAGGAGAAAACAAATTTTAAGCTGGTACCAGTATCTATTAACGAAGCGGAGGTTGGGGTTGCAGATGAAGGAGATGGGATTAGGGTAATCAACGATATTTTAAATAGAGAATCGGTCTCATCTAGTATTTTTTCCTCTATTTCGAGTAATTGGAGTTTTGTTTTAGAGAATTGAAAAAAGAATTAAAAGAGGCCCCGCACTATACGTGTGGGGCCTCGAACAAACAAAGGAAACACATCAAGTTGTGGATGGTTCGATCAGGCTCGCCGGCGACGAGTGGCGATGAGGCCACCGAGTCCGAGCAGAGCTGCGGAGCTGGGGGTGGGGATGATGTGATACCCGCCCACCGTTCTGTACTTCACGTCTCCGATAAAGGTCCAGTTGGTGTTCGACCCAGTCTGATCATTGAAGACACTGATCGAACTCGAATGGTTGACCGGAACGACGCCCGTGCCAGTGAAATTCGCGTAGCCTGAACCCCAGAGACGCCAATCGTTGTGGTAGTTGTCGAAGTAGCGTTCCAACAAGTAGCTACTCGAGACGTTCATCTCGATCGGCGTATCGAGCATGTAATCGACGCCGTCGAACGAGAACACCGAATAACTGAAATTGTTGTGCGATTGCAGGTCGTTGTCGATCAGGTACTGCATGTCCGGCGTAACCACGTTGGGATTGCCCCAGCGGCCGGTCATCGACACGGTCGCGTAGACGTAGAACTGCTGATCGAGCTGGTTGAAGGTGGTGTCGACGGTGACCGCGAAGTTGTTGATCACGGCGTTCGAACCACCCATCCAGGCACCAAGGCTCAAGGCGCCGTCCACGACGGTCTGATGCGTTCCGTGACTCAAGCTCTGACCGAGGGCCGTATTGGGCGCAACGAGCGCCATGACCAAGGTCAGGAACAGGGTCGAAACGAACATCTGAATCTTCATTGTGTTTCCCTTTGTCGAAGGACTGAAAGAAAATGATCAGCACACGCTGATCTCTGGTATATAGGATAGCACGTATTAAATTATATGTCAAGCATACAGATAATCAAAATAGTCAAATTTTATGGCTCATTATAGCCGCGTACTGGTGGTAATAATCCCACGTACGGGCTTTCTTTTGGTATAATCAATCATTATTCCTAAGCATTTTTCGGTATGAAAACTATCAAGGTGGCAGTAAACGGTGCAGGACGAATTGGCAGAGCTTTCGTAAAACTCGCCCAAGAAAGAAAAGAGATCGAGATTGTTGCGGTTAATGACCTCGGTAGTCTTGAAAGCATTGTCTATCTTTTTAAATACGACACCGTGTATGGCCCAACTCCATTTCCTGTAGAAGCAGGTAAGGACGGCAAATCTATTTCTATCAATGGCAAGTCGGTCGCATTCGTTTCTGAAAAGGATCCAGCAAAACTTCCGTGGGGTGCTATGGACGTCGATGTTGTGGTGGAATCAACAGGACTTTTTACCGCGTATGACAAGGCACGAGCTCATTTAACTGCTGGTGCAAAGCGTGTTGTGGTAACAGCTCCCGTAAAAGACGAACCGCCAGCGGATATTAAAGGTGCAACAGTGCTCATGGGTATTAATGATGATCTTTTGACTGATGTTCAAATCAGCTCAAACGCTTCATGTACTACAAATGCTGGTTCTCCTGTTATGGCAATTCTTCATGACGCTATTGGTATTGAAAAAGCAATGCTCAACACTGTGCATGGATACACTGCAAGCCAAGCACTCGTAGATGGGCCGAGCAAAAAGGATCTTCGCGAAGGTCGAGCAGCTGCACAAAACATTGTGCCGTCATCAACTGGTGCTGCAATTGCTGTGACTCAAGCACTCCCTGAGCTTAAGGGAAAATTTGATGGTATTTCTATTCGTGTTCCAGTACCAGTTGGTTCGATTGCTGACATTACATTCATTTCAAAACGAAATACATCAGTAGAAGAAGTAAATGATATTCTCACCAAAGCTTCAAAAGAGAAACGATGGCAAAAAGTCTTTACCGTTACAGATGAACCGTTAGTTTCTTCAGACATTATCAGCAGTACACATGCGTCTATTGTTGATCTTGCAATGACTCGAGTTGTCGATGGAAATTTGGTGAAGGTGTTGGCGTGGTACGACAATGAGATGGGGTATACTCACGCACTCATGGAGCATGTGGTGAAGTCTGGAAGTGCGATTAAGTAAATGAAAAAACAAACCATTATCATTGTTGTCGGAATCATTCTCGTTTTGATAATCAGTATTGGTTGGTTTTTTACTCACGAGACAACACTTGCACCGACAGATGGTATTCCAT
>CAYTZJ010000016.1:0-11329 GCA_964442475.1 uncultured Candidatus Saccharibacteria bacterium
GCCACCTTAGCTCAGTTGGTAGAGCAGCCGTTTTGTAAACGGCAGGTCGTCAGTTCAAGCCTGACAGGTGGCTCCACTATAAGCGTTTCAATCCAACAGAAGGAATACTTTTGGAATGTGGTTGAACTGAAAGATTTAAAGAGGTTTAAACTGGAGTAACTACTTCAGTTTTATGTTGCATGTGTGGATTCAGCTATTGTTTAGCAATTTTAAATGAATGATAATCAAGTGGAGCGTGTAGCTTGCAGATGATTAGTAATAAATATTCTTTTAAATTTGTCAGGGGGAGTACCTTGGGTAGTTCAGCTACTTGTGTTGTTGGTGAAAAAACGTTAATTCAAAACGAGAGTTCTTCTGGAAATATCATTGAAAAACAAAGTCTCATAAATGATGAGAATAAACGAGTTTTCCTCAAGGCATTAGGAGTAGCTGGTATCGGTCTTGCCGCGTCTCAGTTTTTACCTAAAAAAGCAGAGGCGTTGGTCATGGGAAGTACACCATCTTCAAGTGTTGTTGGTGTGAAAGATGCGACAAATGACAGAATAAATCCAGCGACTGACGAAACAGTTGCCTCACTTCTTACTGGTCAAAGTGTTTCAAAAATTACAACATCACTTGCAGCATCGGGTAATGTTCACACTCCAGCTTCAGGTAAGAAGATCAGAGTCTATGCTTCACGTTTTTCTTTGACCGCTGATGCCACTTCAGTATCGTTTCGTTTTACTTCCGGAGGCACAGATCATGAAAAATATGTTTCGCCTAAGGCTGGCGGTTTGTATGGTGCCAATAATCACCCAAACTATATCGAAGGAGGGGTGGACGAGGTGTTATACTGTGTAATATCAGGTACGACCACGGTGCAAATTAACATTGATTATTTAGAAGTTTAAGACGATGACTAGAATAAGCGTTGAACAACTTGTTACTACCCCCTCAACTTTGAATTATCTTTCAGAGAGTGCGTACGACCATACAAAATGGAATCTGGGCAAGGGGCTTATTTATAACCCCGGTGTGACAGCAATAGAAAAATACATTGCTCCTCAGTTCAAGGTTATTAGACCGATGGAAGAAAGTACAGCTTTCGCGGCACTGTACGTTTTTGTCGTAAATTTTAGTTCAACATATGAATACGTTTTTGGATTAGAAAACTCAGCTGCTGCAGCTGCTACGCGTCGAGTCCACATGTGGACAGTGAATAAAAAAAATGGTGCGGCTTCATGGAATGGTTTTATTACGATGACATATCTCACTGCAACCGCACATACTGCACGTGATTTTAAAATTGATAGAAAATTGGAAACCACAGGAACTGTTGCTGTTTCTGGTACAGGTGTTACGGGTACCTCTACTCTTTTTGCAACAAACAAAGTAGCGATTGGTGCACGAATTGGTTTCGGTTCCACAGATCCATCACAGATTACAACTTGGTATCGAATTAGTGTGAGAACCTCAGATACCGCACTTACATTAGCAACATCTGCCGGTACTATTTCTTCGGGTACTGCATATGTAATCGAGGAATATCGTCCTGTTGTGCTGAATACAAACGCCACCACAACAAACGGGGGAATTCATTACGGAAAGGGTATAACTCCAGAAGATTTTACGAGCGGTGGAACAACTATTGCTGTCGCTGTTTCAACCGATGATCAGAAGGCAATGTATTGGATAAAAGACGCTTCAACCCAAACAAACATTGTTGGTGCTGGTATGGCCCTTGATTTTGCGTCTGCTACGGCTACATCTTTGACAGCTTATGTTCTAGATCTTGTATCCGCTGGTAACTATAAGTTTTATACATACAACATTCGTACTGCACTTACTGTTGGTACTGGTGCCTCTACTTCTGCTTGGCTTCTTGCAACGGGTAACAATCCCTTTACAGGTACTGGGTCGCAGAACGCCAACTTGTCTATTGCCACAGCTTCTCACGGTACTGGTTCAGGAACAAAGTGTTTATACATGGTAACGACAAGTCGTATTTATCGTGTTCCTGTAACTCAAATAACAACAACTTCAACAACAGTTTTTTCTTCGCCGTCAGATAATATTATTGAAGTTCCGACTGGTGGAACATCAACGTATGCTGTTACTGCGGGTCTATCGACAATAGAATATGTATCAGATATTGATGCATTTATTGTTGGTACTACTCATGCAACATCAAACTTCTCGTATGTTACTCAATACGTCGCATCTGGTAATCAATTTCAAAATATCTGGGGACGTGATTACAAATATTTGGAACAGTCTGCAAAAGATAACGGTCATCCAAGCATTTTTTCAAATCAGATTAACGTTATGGGATTTATGGATAGTGGTAGTTCAAATTTGATATATGCAGTTAAGCAGGGTACAACGATCAGCACAAATCATATTTATGTAATGGCCTTCGGTGCAGATAGAAATTATGCAGCTACTTCTGCAGGTTATTTAATTTCACCACAAATCACTACCTCAAATGTGAATAAATATTACAGGGCTTTTGCGAATCATCTTGGTCAGCTTGGTACAGGTACATTGGCAAAACCAACTGAACCATTTGATTTATATGTACGAACAACAAATATCACGTCAGATGCTACGTCTGGTTGGAATCTTGTCGATGAGTCAAATGATATAAGTTCATATGCCGGTGCGTCTTCAATACAATTTAAGATACAATTTAGAACAATTGGCGAGTCGTGTTTGCCATCCCGTGTGTTCGGGATCAATTTGTCTTTTGAAGATACAACAACTGATTCTCATTACGCCCTTTCTGTTGAAAAATCTTCTGTATCGAGCAAGATATTTGCCTGGTGGTTTCAGACAGCATTTGGTGGTACGGTTCCGACTCTGCGAGTCACATTGTACAATGCAGATACAGGCGGCGTTTTGTTGACAGATACAAATGAACCCATTACTGGTTCCCAATATGGCACATTCGAAAAAACAACAGATGGTAGTTCGTGGTCAGCATATAACGATTCCGATCGAGCTAATTCAACGACTTGGATTCGATATACACCTACATCTCTGTCTGACAACGTAAAGGTTGCAGCTTACATAACTCAAGCATAAAATCATGGCATTAACTGATATCGTTACTCCACCGGGCAATACGTGCGCTACAAGTTTCGCGAGAGGAAACACCGGTGTTTTGGTTGATGTTCAGGGAGAACCAAAAAATATGATTGTAATTCCTGAAGCGGGGGGTGGCAATATTTTTATTATGTCAGAATAAAATTTATGATTCATATCACCAAAGGACAAAGTGTTCCAGAACATCCAGAACTTCGAGTATATTCCGATACTGGTGACTACGAAGATACCGACCTCATTAATTGCTACAAGATCGGCAAGCCTAATTCCGCTTTTTGTGGTTTTGAAGCTTCATATATTGGTTATGGTGGAATGGTTTATAGATACGCTGATGTTGAGAAATTGGGAGAGGCACTTCTTGCGATCGATCCTAATTGCAAACATAAAGCCGCTCTCTTTTTTAAGAATGAATTGATTCGAAAAGGTAAGATTGAAAAAGGCGAATACTCTCTAGAAAATACAAAAACTGATAAAGAAGAGATTGTTGAACCAGAATCAGAGTCCGAAACTGAAACTGAAACAGAAACAGAAACTGATCCTGAAACGACCCCAGATCCAGAACCAACAACCCCTGATTCAGATCCAATTCCTGATTCTGACATAGTTCCTCATTCAAATTTGAACCCACACTCAGACTCACTTCCGGATATGATACCTGTGGATGATTCGATTAGATCAATTAAATCAGATCAGATACCAGTACAAAAAATGAAAATTGACAGGATAAAGTTGAATGACCAAGTCGATCCTGTATCTGTTTCTCGATACAAAAAAATATCAGCAAATACTAAAAAAATTGCAAAAAAGAAAAGAAGAGGTTTTTTTAGTTAAATTTGCTAATAAATAGTATTGATTTAGAGACAATGTTGAATCTGTAGGTTTGGATTCTGACAACGCTTTTATAACGTCTGAACAGTCGCCGTGGAAACATTCAAGAACTTCATACAAAAATTTACTCCATACCTTGAGGATATGAGGCGTCGTCTTTATTTTCTCTGCGTATCTTTCATTGTTGTATTTATTGCAGGATTTCTGGGAACTGGAAAAATTATAAAATTTATTCTTTCTCTGTTTGATATCAAAGATGTGGTTATTGCTACTACCTCTCCGTTTCAGTTTGCTGATCTTTCGGTAAACATTGGTTTAGCAGTCGCTAGCCTTATTTGTTGTCCGCTACTTGTGTATCACATCTTTTCCTTTTTGAGTCCAGCTTTGAGCAAAAAAGAGAAAAAGTCGTTTGTCGTTGTTTTGCCGCTTTCGGTCACACTTTTTTCTGCGGGTTTCGTATATGGTTTCTTTATTTTGTATTACGCACTTATTACATTGGCGCGGATCAACAATAGCATCGGTGTTCAAAATATATGGGATGTTGGTACTTTTTTGTCTCAAATTATCATTACAGCGACACTTTTAGGTGTTTTGTTTCAGTTTCCGATCGTTGTGAGTTACCTTATTCGAATGGGACTTATGGATGTTACCCTTTTGCGCTCAAAAAGAAAGATTGCGGTGTTTATAATATTCATTTTTGCAACTTTACTTCCACCAACTGACGGGCTATCATTAATTGCGATGGTATTGCCGCTTACGTTACTCTACGAGCTTACAATTCTTGCAAACTCGAGAGTGCGAAGGTCTGAATAGGCAATCAAGAGGAATACATTATTAGTATTTATATAAAATATGTTTGGAAACATTGGGACAAAAGAAATTATCATCATAGCTGTCGTTTTCATCATTCTATTTGGAGCAAAAAAGATTCCAGAACTTTCAAAGAGTTTGGTTGAATCAATTCGACATCTTCGTGGAGCTTTTAAAGATCTTCCACCCGAAACAACTGGTAAAGAAGAGAAGAAGAGATCTTAATTTTTGTTCGTTGTTTGGTGGGGTGCGTTCTTTGGAAACATAGATGTTAGATCGTAGAAATTCTATCCTCAATAGGTTTTTAAAATCATTCTTTTTTGTCTGGATATTGGTTTTGCTTTTGGGTGTTTTTACTGTTGCCCAAGCAGCATATGAAAGATTCGAAGCTGGAACAACAGCAACTATAGGAGAATTTGTCTACGACGATGATTTTGTTGCAACCACAACGGCTGGTTGTGTTGTTACTATTTATAATCCTGCAGGATCTGCTGTTGTTACAAACGGCGCAATGTCTGTGAATCTAAACGGTTGGTATTATTATGATTATGCAATTCCTGCTAATGGTGCGTCTGGTGTCTGGCCCACAACAATGCAATGTGGCAGTGCTCCAGTCGGTGATTTGGTAAAAATAGATAAGAGCTTTGCTGTGGGTGATGTTGTTGTTTCTTCTTCAACAATTGCAACTTCAGTATGGCAAAACGCAACACGCTCACTCACTTCGTTTGGCACGCTTGTGTCAGATGTTTGGGCTAACGGTACCCGTACTCTTACCGGTGCAGGTCTAACATCTGGTTCTCTTGCGACTCAAAATGATATCTTAACCGCCTCTTCATCACTTGCCGCAACAATCCCAACTGCCGTTTGGAGTTCAGGTACACGCTCACTTACTACATTTGGAACACTGGTTGCTGATGTCTGGACAAACGGAACTCGAACACTCACATCTGCTGCAGCGCCAACTACTGCTGATATTTGGTCATATGCAACACGACGACTTTCAGATGCAACACTTGATACTGGTTCACTTGCAACTGCAGCCAACCTCACAACAGCAACAACGTCCCTTGCTGCTGTTGTGAATGACAATACAACCTCACAAGTTGGTACTCTCACCACCACCCTCACAACCGCTTCAACATCTATTGCAGCTGTAGTTAACGCAAATACCAACTCGCAAATCACATCTGCAATTTCTACAATTAACAGCAACACGGATGCAACGGTGCTTACAGCTTCTTCGTCTTTGGCAGCAACAATCCCAACAAACGTTTGGGCAAGTGGTACTCGTAGTTTGACCACGTTTGGTTCTTTGGCGGCTGATGTGTGGGCCAATGGTACCCGAACCCTCACGTCTTCAGGTGGGGCAACGGCTGCGGACGTATGGTCATATGCAACACGACGACTTTCAGATGCAACACTTGATACTGGTTCACTTGCAACTGCGGCTAATATAACTTCTGGAATTACAACCGCCACAACCTCGTTGGCTGCTGTTGTGAATGCAAATACTGATTCTCAAGTTGCTTCAGCAATTTCGAGTGTTAACTCAAATACAAATTCAAGTTTACTTACTGCATCAACATCTCTTGGTGCAAATATTGCGCTTGGAACAGTGTCTGTTAACAACAACACAAACTCTGCCATCGCAACTGCATCCTCGTCTCTCGCTTCTGTAATTAATGCCAATACTAATTCACAAATTAGCTCAGCAATTTCAACTATAAACAGCAATGTTGCCGCAACAGTTCTTACCGCCTCTTCATCACTTGCCGCAACAATCCCAACTGCCGTTTGGAGTTCAGGAACACGCTCACTTACTACATTTGGAACATTGGTTTCCGACGTCTGGGCTAACGGTACCCGTACTCTTACATCGGGCGGAAGTATTACCGCAGCTGATGTCTGGTCGTACGCGACCCGACGACTTTCAGATGCAACACTTGATACTGGTTCGCTCGCAACTGCAGCAAATGTAAATTCTGCTTCAAGTTCAGTTGTTGCGCTCGTAAATACCAATACCGATTCTCAGGTTTCCTCAATTAACTCAAATACAAACTCTGCCATCGCAACTGCATCCTCGTCTCTCGCTTCTGTAATTAATGCCAATACTAATTCACAAATTAGCTCAGCAATTTCAACTATAAACAGCAATGTTGCCGCAACAGTTCTTACCGCCTCTTCATCACTTGCCGCAACAATCCCAACTGCCGTTTGGAGTTCAGGAACACGCTCACTTACTACATTTGGTAGTCTTGTAGCTGATATATGGAGCGCAAACACACAAACACCTTGGACCATCACCACCTCTGACTTCGGAACAGTGGCAGCCGGTAGTAATTATTTGGCGACTGTCAGAACTTCATACAATGGCACTCTTACTGATTCAAATACCACACCAACAGTGACGTTATATGATCCAAGTAGAAACGTGATTGTAAGTGGGGTAGCAATGACCCGAATTTCAGAAGGAACATATTCATATTCATATACAACAACCAGTGGTTCGCCTGCCGGAACGTGGGAAGCAGTATTCTCTGCCGATGTTGATACTGGAAAGACTCTTTCAGGAAATGATTATTGGACCGTTGTTTCGTCCCCAGCTCAAGTTATTATCAACAGTATCTCTGATTCAGTAGCTCCAGATATTAGTGCAAACGTTACGATTACAAACGAAGGTTTGACTGGATACGAGTATCAATATGAATGGTGTGTTGTAACTAACATTAACAATGCCTGCGGAGGCGGTGATGACACATTCCATGGTGTTGCTGCAAAATTCATTAATCCCGGTGAAGATTTCAACACAACATTAAGTGCGACTGTAACTAATTCTGGAAATTACTTCTTTAAGTTGATTGTGTACTTCGGTGACGATAGCTCTGGTGCTTCGCGTTCATTTACAGTGACTGGTGGATCTGGTGGTAATCCTTCACCTGGCGGGGGTGGAGGAGGGGGTGGTTCATCAAGTTCTCAAACAACCACACCAAGTTCATCCGGTGCAGATTTGAATGGGGATAATACGGTAAATTCTGTCGATTTCTCAATTCTTCTTTATTTCTGGAAATCATCACCACCATTTTCTAACCCACAGGTTGATATGAATAAAGATGGTAAAATAGATTCTGTCGATTTCTCTATTCTTCTGTATCGATGGGGACAATAGTAGTTTAATTAAATTCACATGCACAAGATATTCAAATTTATAGTAATAGTGGCGATTGGACTTGTTCTTCCTCAGTTTGCTTCTGCAGCAACAGTGTATCTTGAAGCATCTCGAAACACACTTTCGGTGGGCGATACTGCTGTTGTTGCAGTTAAAATCAATGCAGATGGTGGTGTTATCAACACAATCGAAGGTGATGTCGCTTTAAATTCATTAGCGAATAATGCTGTTGTTCAGGAATTTAGCCTTGCAAATTCTTCGTTTGGATTGTGGCCACGAACACCGTCACTTTCTGCTGATGGAAAAATAATTTCATTTGTTGGTGGAGTGCCTGGGGGTTTTAGTATTGAAGGGGCTACTGTTTTTAAAATAATTCTTGAAGCAAGAAAACCTGGACGTGTAACCATTTCTCCTAAAAATATTTCTGTATATCAAAATGACGGTCAGGGAACAAAATTACAGACTCAATTTAAGGATATTGTGATTGATGTCGTTGCTGCGCAACCCGGCACAGAAATAGTTAATGATTGGGCTGCTATAGTTTCCCGCGATGTAACAAAGCCTGAAGATTTTATTATAGTTCCGGGTCAAACAAATAGTCTTTTTGAAGGTAAAAAATTCGTCTTCTTTAGTGCAATAGATAATCAGTCAGGCATTGATTATTACGAGGTTTCAGAGGATGGTAAGGCTGCAGTACGAAGTGGTAGTACGTATGTTTTACAGGATCAATCCGGCAATGTTGAGCTTACGGTTACGGCATATGACAAGGCTGGTAATCGACGAGTAGTTAAAAGTCTTGTTGAACCAGAAGACAAAATTTCTTGGAAATTTGTTATATCGGTGATTTTTATTGGAATTGTGCTTAAGGTTGTGTACAGGATTTGGAAACGAAGAAAAAGTAATGCATCATTTTCTAGTCAAAATTAAATCTACATTTGCTGTTTTTCTTGTTCTTTTGATTCTTGGATTGGGGTTTGCTTCTGTTGCTGAAGCGGCGACCTTATATCTTTCTCCATCCTCATCAAGTTCTTCGGTTGGAAATATCGTAACTGTTAAGGTTCTTGTTGATACTCAGGGAAGGGCGATTAATAATTCAGATGGAATTATTCAATTTCCAGCCGATTCATTGGAAGTATTGTCTATCAGTAAAAATCAGTCGATCTTTTCTATTTGGGTAGAAGAACCAAAATTTTCTAACAACGAGGGAACAATTAGTTATAACGGAGGTATTCCAAACCCAGGTTACACTGGTGCGAATGGGGAAATTCTTACCGCGACATTCAAAGTAAAAAAAACAGGTCCAGCATCGATTGTTTTTTCAGACTCAACAGTCCGTGAAAACGATGGAAGGGGCACAGATATTCTTTCGTCGAAACTGCCAGCAACTATTCAAATTGGACCAGCGGTTGTTGATACCCCAGTACTCCCTGTGGTTTCTAGTTTGCCACCCAAGCCAATAGTAAAATCCCTGACTCACCCTGAGCAAGACGGTTGGTATTCAGAAACAACCGGAACATTTAGTTGGACTGTGCCAGCTGGCGTGACTTCTTTGCAGACAATTTTAAGTAAGAATCCAGCAGCAGTCCCTTCGATTACCTATGATAGATCGGTTTCTCAGCGAACAGTTACTACTTTATCTGATGGCATTTTGTACTTTCATGTTCGATACCTTAACAATGTCGGTTGGGGACCAACAGCTCATTACAAAATTCAAATCGATACAACACCACCGGAACTTTCTTCACTTAGGGTAGAAAACGTTGATGGACGTGATGTGGTCACGTTTGCTTCAAAAGATTCGTTGTCTGGGATCGAACGATATGAATTAAGTATTGATGATCAAGCTTCAATCGAACTTAAAACCTCGGAGGGAAATCCTCAATATGTACTGCCTGTTCAAAATCCAAGCACCCATCGTTTAACGGTTGTTGCTTTCGATAAGGCGGGCAATAAGAGTGAGATAACAACTTCTTTTGATAGTTCCCCAATTAAAGAGCCGACAATTCACGTTGCGGAAAAAGAGATTAGTAATGGAAAGACAGTTACAATAACTGGTCAAACCGATTATCCAAATTCAGGTGTTGAAATTCTGCTTCAAATTGGTGAGAAACAGCTTGGTTTGCTTCAAAATGTGACTGCCGAAGATGGAACATTTACTGTAGTTTCTGATGAAATCAAAGAGAGTGGAACAGTAAAAGTCACTGCTCAACTTGTGTTCTCTGAATCCGTCAGAAGCCCGTACTCGCAACCGGTTTTTGTTCAGGTAAATGATTTCTATGTAATTAAAGTGAGCAAAGAGGTGATTCGGGCACTTACATATATTATTCCTGCAGTTTTGATGTTGTTTGCCTTGCTCGTATTGGTGTACCTCGGATGGCATAAATTCTTTAACCTTAAGAAACGTTTGCGAAAGGATCTCGAAGAAACTGCCGCCGGGGTTCATAAAGCAGTTGCACTATATAAAAGCGAGTTAGCACGACAACTTGAAAAACTTGAGCGTGCTCGAGTTGATGAAGGGCTCAATAAAGAAGAAGAAAGAGTCTTTAAGGAGTTAAAAAATAGTATCGATGATATCGATTTGTTCATCGATAAAAAACTAAAGAAATTTAAATAGCTTTATCTGAGCCTTATCGACTTGGGTTGGGATTGGTTATTTCTTCTTTAAAATTTTCAATTTTTACGAGTTCTCCTTCGATGAGATGAGCATACAAGTTTGTCTTTTCTCCGTTTTCATTTGTTAATTCAACAACAATTGTTTGATTTTCAATACTGATTTTTTCAGGTTTGTTCTTGTCTCCAAGAAAGATTAAATTAGTACCATCGTGACCATTAGCGGAGTGTAGAGCGGCTACAAGATAATAAAGCATGCCGCGTTCAACGTCTTTGCGACTGATAATAAAGGCAATGTCATCTGCTCCGTCATCAGAAAGATCACCATATGCCTCCATACCAAAATATTTTTCCTGTGTATGTGCTTGTGATTTTCTTGTGAGGGCGGGTAAGTTTTGAGATTCAACAGCTGGAATAAATTTTTTGTTACGAATAATTTGTTCAGTGGCAACAATTAATACGATTACCCCGAGACCAATTACGATGTATTTCGTAGATGATGAAAATTTAAAAACAATTCCGATGAGTGCTCCGTATATGGTAAAAACTAAAGTGAAAAAAACAAATGTAATTACAAGTGTCGTCGTGTTCGAAATATTTAGGCCATAAATTGTTACAATGTGTTGCAACAGTGGTCGTAATGACACAATTTCGAGTGTTTTGCCAATTAAGGCGTTGATACCGATCAAATATGTGATATATGCAGAGATTGCTGATCCGAGAAGGAGGCCCAGAATGCTTTTTTCAAGAATATTCAGTTTGGTCATTTCAGCATTGTAATACCATTAGTCTCGAAGATTAATTTCTGCTAGACTTGTCTGCGCCAAATAA
>CAYTZJ010000017.1:0-9770 GCA_964442475.1 uncultured Candidatus Saccharibacteria bacterium
ATTGGTTGGTTTTTTACTCACGAGACAACACTTGCACCGACAGATGGTATTCCATTGCCGGTCCGTACCGAAGAACTTGCAAACGTACAAATAGGTAAAACATCTCAGGGAAACACGGACGTTTCAATTACTCCGCTTCAAATTATCGAAGACAGTCGATGTCCGCTGGGTGTTCAGTGTGTTTGGGCCGGTCGAATTGTATTAAAAGTCAGGGTTGCAGAGGGGAATGTGGGCAAGGAATATAATTTTACTGAAGGGGAAAAGGTAATCACTGATTTTGGTGAAATTACTATGACAAAAGTTGTTCCAGTCCCTGTTCACAACAAACCAATTAAGTCAGAAGACTACCAAATGACATTTTACATTAAGAGGTAATGGGCTGGTATAATAAAAAAATGAAACACCAAATTCTCATCGCTACAGATCATGCTGGTTTCGAACTCAAGCAAGCCCTTATTCCGTACATACAAGATATGGGATTTGATGTAAAAGATTTTGGTGCACATGAATTTCTTGAAGACGATGATTATCCAGACTATATTGCACCACTTGCAAAAGAAATTTCAGAAAATGGTGGAATTCAACAGGCAATTGTAATTGGTGGGTCAGGTCAAGGTGAAGCAATGGTTGCAAATCGTTTTCGTCATGTTCGAGCCGTCGTGTTTAATGGTCAGTACCACCCAGCGAGTGGTCAAACTGTACCGCTTGAAGTCAAAACTGCCCGAGAACACAATGATGCCAACGTGCTTTCACTTGGTGCACGATTTCTGACAGTTTCTGATGCAAAAGAAGCAGTAAAAACATTCCTCACCACTCCTTTTAGCGAAGAAAAAAGACACATCCGACGACTTAGAAAACTTGATGAATTAAGCAAATAAAATGGTTGAAATAATTCCAGCAATTCTTCCAAAAAGTTTTGATGAATTGAGTGAAGCCATGGCGCAGGTTTCTGGACTTGTAAAAATGGTACAGGTCGACGTGTGTGATGGTGTATTTGTAAAAAATAAAACCTGGCCGTATTTTCAAAAAAATGACTCAGATTTTGCTGAAATTCTCAAAGAAAACGGCGGTTTTCCATATTGGGAAGAAATGGACTTTGAAGTTGATCTCATGGTCAAACCAACAGAAGAAGAAATTCAGAAATGGATAACTGCTGGTGCAAAGCGACTGGTGATTCATGTCGAATCAGTAGAAAATCCAGAAGTTTTTGTCGAAAAAATTAGAAGTTCTCTTCCGAGTCCAGATTCTGTTTTTCATACTGAAGTTGGAATTGCCATTAATCCCGATACACCGAATGATGTTCTTAAACACATTGTAAAACACATCGACTTTATTCAATGTATGGGAATTTCAAATATCGGTCATCAGGGTGAACCGTTTGATGAAAGCGTTTTAGAAAAGATACATGAATTACGAGTTCTTCATCCGAATGTTACAATAAGTGTTGATGGCGCCGTAAACGAAGAAACCGCACCATTGCTTATTGACGCTGGAGCGACACGACTCGTAATTGGCTCAGCGATTTTTGAAAGCGGTGATATTCCGGGCACAATTCAATTTTTTCAAAGTCTTGCGGCCGCCGAAGAATAATCAATTTAATTTTCCTAAGTTTGGAGTTTTACGTAGTGTGAAGTGTTGGAATAAAAGAAGTGTTGAAATAAAAGTACATGCACGAACTAAATGATATAAAAGCACGGCACCTTGAACTTAAGGCAAATGCAATCCGTCAGTCGATCATCAAAATGCTTCTTGAGGCTGGGTCAGGACACACCGCTGGTCCTCTTGGTATGGCCGATATTTTTACTGCTCTCTATTTTCATATTTTAAATCACAATCCCAAACATCCCGATTGGGAAGAGCGAGATCGTGTTGTGCTTTCTAATGGTCATATTTGTCCCGTGTTGTATGCCACAATGGCCCACGCTGGATATTTTTCTATTGATGATTTACAAACCTTGCGAAAATTCGGCTCAAAACTTCAAGGTCATCCACATCGCGAATATTTATCGTCTCTTGAAACAAGTTCTGGTCCTTTGGGTTCGGGGCTTTCGCAAGCAGTTGGAATGGCGATTGCAAGTCGAATTGATCACGGTGCTACCAGCGGTCCATTTATTTATGCACTTTTAAGCGATGGCGAACATGACTGTGGCAATATATGGGAAGGTGCAATGCTCGCAGGAAAAGAAAAACTTCGCAATCTTATCGCATTTGTTGATCGAAACAATATTCAGATCGATGGTTTTACTGAAAACATCATGCCGCTCGAGCCACTTGCAGATAAATGGCGAGCATGGAACTGGCATGTGCTTGAAATCGATGGTCACAATATGCAAGAAATCGTTGAAGCTGTGAATCAAGCAAAAGCGGTTTTTGAAAAGCCAACAGTTATCATTGCGCACACCATTCCAGGCAAGGGTGTACCAGAGTTTGAAAGGAAGTTTGAATGGCATGGTAAACCGCCAAACAAAGAAGAGGCAAAAATGGCGTTGGACGCCCTCCGTACACTTGAAGGTAAAATAAAAAGCGAGCATCAGTAATATGATTCAAAGAACTTTAAATCCAAAAATTTTAAATAAAGACGTCGAGCAAGTGCCGATTCGTAAAGGCTATGGCGAGGGCTTGCTTGCAGCAGGTGAAGCAGATGAACGAGTGGTTGCACTTTGCGCAGACTTAACTGAATCAACTCAAACTCATTTGTTTGCCCAAAAATTTCCAAAAAGATTTATTGAAATTGGTGTGGCAGAACAAAATTTGGCTTCTGTTGCGTCGGGCATGGCGGCAATGGGAAAAATTCCTTTTATTACTTCATACGCAATGTTTTCTCCGGGGCGAAATTGGGAGCAGATTCGCACAACGATTTGTTACAACGACCGTCCGGTAAAAATTATTGGTTCACATGCAGGAATTTCTGTTGGGCCAGATGGTGGCACGCACCAAGCAATCGAAGATCTCGCAATTACTCGGGTCATTCCAAACCTAGTTGTTATTTCACCGTGTGATTCTGTTGAAGCAAAAAAAGCAACCATCGCCGCAGCAAAAAATAATAAACCGACCTATATCAGACTCGGTCGCGAAAAAACTCCGGTTATGACCACCGCTCAAACCCCCTTCGAAATCGGCAAGGCGCAAGTGTTTTATGAATCAACAAAACTAGATGTGGTGATTATTGCTACAGGTGCGCTCGTTCACAAAGCAATTTTGGTTGCAAATGAGCTTGGTAAGGAAGGGATTGGGGTAAATGTCGTAAATCTTGCGACAATTAAACCACTCGACGAAGAAACTATTATTGATCAAGCCAAAAAAGCCGGAGCGGTTGTAACTGTCGAAGAACATCAGATTCGCGGCGGCATGGGTTCTGCAGTTGCCGAATGTTTGGCAAAAAATCATCCAGTTCCAATTGAATTTGTTGGAGTGGATGACAAGTTCGGTCAGTCGGGTACTCCAGACCAACTTATCGAACACTACGGAATGGGAGTTGATGCTATTACGAAGGCAGTGAAGAAGGTAATTTCGAGAAAATAGTTGTTTGACCGTTATATCTCTGTGAATTAGACTATTTTGGGATGTATTAACCACAAACGAGGGAGTGTTATGAGCGAGTCACAGCCGATAACGCCTGAGGTGAAGCCCGGTGATGTTTTTACCCACTACAAGGACGGGAAAAAGAGGTATTTTGTGATGGTGGTTGCGCAGGACTCAGAGACCGGAGAGGGCAGGGTGATTTATAAACCACTCTATCCCTCGGATGTGCCTGCGTGGGATCGACCTCTCAAGATGTTCCTCGGAACCGTTGAACACGAAGGAAGGAGTGTTCCGCGGTTTAGCCGAGTGGAGGTTGAAATCAAGAGGGCGCCTTTCCAGAGGGGGTCACAGTTGGAGGAAGTTTCTTCTGGAGCCGGGCGAAGTCATTCGTTGTTCGAACAACGCACTGCGTCGCCTCGGTAATATTTCTACACAAACAAAAACCCCGTTCAGCAGGACGGGGTTTTCTTCTATCTAAATCCTCCTCGGATTATAATCCTTCGGAGCATTTCTCAAATATTCTTCAAGTTTTTCTCGAGTTAAAAGACCTTTCTGTGCACCAACTTGTTGCACAACACTCATTGAGTTGATCGGTCCCCATTGGAGGGCTTCAGAAAGTGGTTTGCCAAGTGCGAGAGCTGCAGTGACAGTAGAAGCAAATGCATCACCAGCACCAGTTCGTTCGTACGGAGGTTTCGGGTCTGGGTATGTAGGCATGAACCAATAATCATTTCCGTCGTATGCATATGCACCCCGTGGGCCATCTGTGATAATTACATTTTTAGGACCCAGGTCATGCATCGCTTTCAATAAATCTTTGATTTCGCCATCTTCTTTTTTTAAAATTCTTCGAGATTCTTCAACATTGCAGAAGAAAATCTCTGCTTTTTTGTAAAAGGTTTGAAGTTTGTCGATACCAGCAAGCATTTGGAATGTGCCGGGCTGAAAGGCGAATTTAATATCAGGATTTTTTTCAAGCCATTGTGCCACTTCGATTTGATACTCAAGTGCGTCAGCACCAAGTGAAGTAATGTACACCCATTTTGGATTGCGCCACGGTGGAACAAATTTATATTTAAACGCTTCGTGTTTTACAAGGATAGTTCTTTCGTCTTCGTACCAAAGCACGTAGTGATAGTTTGTTTTGAAACCCTTGTGTCTCGTGATGTGTTTTGTCGAAATCCCATCTTTTTTGAAAGCAGAAATACATTTGTTTGCATTTTCATCACTACCAACGTTTGTCATCATGGCAGATCGCAGACCAAGTCGTGCGGCCGAGACTGCCGCATTTGGGCCGTTGCCAACACCTGCGATTTCTTCGACAAATTCGTAGGGGATTTTCTCCGCAAAAGGCATACAAATTTCGCAATTAGAATTGTTTATATTGCAGTGAACAGACGCTTGGTGAAGTCTGATAAAAGCATCAACGACCACGTCGCCGATGGCAAGAAAATCAATTGGTTTCATAAAAACAATTATAACATGGTGCTCGTTCGGTGGCATGATAGAATTATCTTGTAAGAATAAAAAACTTTACTAATGATTTGTAGTTCGATACTTATTTCTTATTTGCATGAAAACTAATATTTTTTTCAAAATTTGGGTCGTGGTGATTAATGTGACTTGGTCACTAATGATGCTTTGGGAAGGCTTTTGGACCTTGCTTGATTCAGCCCTTAGGGATGGTAGTTGGTGGACTAACGAGAATCTGCTTGGGATATTTTTTCTAACCCTATCTTTCGTAAGTTTTTTTGTGATAAAAATATTATTTCGAGGAAGTACAGGAAGTGGGTCAATCTTATATAAATTTGCTCGAATTTACTCGATTATTATTACTTTGTTGTTAATGGCATTGGGAATCATTATGGTCCTTATATATATTGGGTATCTGACCAGTGTCAATTTTTACGGGCAGCCATTCTGGTTATCTTTCGCAAGTGATTATTACCATCTTTTTGGTCTTTTATTTTCATTAATAATATGAAAACCCTTCACGAATATATTCAGGACGCAGAAGCGAGCAAGATCGCAATCGGTCATTTTAATATTTCAAACATGGAAGCCGTGTGGGCAATCTCAAACGTTGCGCGAAAGCTCAATGTGCCCGTGATCATCGGAGTTTCAGAAGGTGAGCGGGATTTTTTTGGTGTTCGACAAATTGCAGCAGTGGTTCGAAGTCTCCGTGAAGAGTTTGGACATCCAATTTTCCTTAATGCTGATCATACGTATTCGGTAAAAGGGGTAAAAGAAGCAATTGATGCTGGTTTCGATGCTGTTATTTTTGATGGTGCAAAACTTTCATTTGATGAAAACGTTGCTGCGGCAAAAGAATGCGTTGACTATGCACATGGTGCGGGGCGAGAGGTGTTGGTTGAAGCAGAACTTGGTTTCATTGGACAATCTTCGAAAATTTTGGACGCGATTCCAGACGGTGTGAATCTTTCAGAAGAAGGTTTAACAAAACCCGAAGAGGCAAAGAGGTTCGTAGAACTTACTGGTGTTGATCTTTTGGCACCAGCAGTTGGAAATTTCCACGGTATGTTGAAGGGCGGCATTGATCCAACACTCAATATCGCTCGAATCGAAGAACTTCGTGAGGCATGTGGTGTGCCAATGGTTCTTCATGGCGGATCTGGTAACTCCTCAGACGACTTCTCAGCAGCAATTGATGCAGGAATCTCTATCGTGCACATCAATACCGAGCTTCGGGTGGCATACCGAGACTCACTTAAGCTTTCTCTTCAGGAAAATCCCGATGAAGTTGCGCCATACAAAATCCTGAAGCCTACCGTGGCGGCAATGGAGAAGGTGGTTGAAGCAAAATTGAAGGTATTTAATAAATTGAATTGAATGAATTGAGTCCCTTTCCCTAGATAATACTCTGAGGGGACTCCCGGAGGCGCGAAGGCGCTGAGGGTGAGCAAGATTTCAGCAGAAATCTATGCGTGCCCCGAAGAGTATTATCTGAAAACTTATGTTCCTCAAAGACGAAATAAAACAATTTTTTAAGGGTGACGTTGCTGACGATAAGGCAACACTTAAAACCTATAGCCATGATGCAAGTCTTTTCGAAGTAAAACCTCAACTCGTGGTTTTTCCGAAGGATGCAGAAGATATCAAACAACTCGTAAAATTTGTTGGAGAAAGAAAAAATACTGATCGACACATTTCTATAACCCCTCGTTCTGCTGGTACGTGTATGTCAGGTGGCTCGCTTAATGAATCAATCATCATCGACGTCACACGATATATGCACGGTATTAAAATGCTCAATAAGCATCGTGCCGTTGTATTACCAGGCACTTTTTATCGTGATTTTGAAGTTGAAACGCTTAAGATTGATGCTATTTTACCGTGCTACACCGCTTCTAAAAATTTGTGTGCTCTTGGTGGAATGGTTGGAAACAATTCTGGAGGTGAAAAAACTTTACAATACGGCAAGATGGAGGATTACATTGATTCACTCAAGGTTATTTTCTCTGATGGTAATGAATATCTAGTAAGACCACTTTCGAAAAAAGAACTAGAGGCAAAAATGGCTCAAAATGACTTTGAAGGCAATCTCTATAAACAAGTTTTTGAGCTCATAGAAAAAAATCAGGGTGCGATTATGAGTGCTAAACCGGTGGTTTCAAAAAATTCTGCTGGATATTATTTGTGGAATGTGTGGGATGGTGAAACGTTTGATCTCACAAGGCTTATCGTTGGTTCCCAGGGTACACTTGGAATTGTAACTGAGATCGAACTCCGACTGGTACCAGTAAAAAAGATAACAAAGCTTTTTGTCATTTTTATGCCGCACATTAAAGATCTTGGCAAAATCGTAAATGTAATTTTGGAAACCAAACCCGAAAGCATTGAGTCGTACGACGACAGTACGATGAAGCTTGCAATCAAGTTTTTGCCCCAAATGATGAAAAACATGAAGGGTTCGTTTTTGAGATTAATTTTTAGTTTCATTCCAGAATTTTTCATGATGCTTACGGGTGGAATTCCTAAACTTGTATTGCTTGTTGAATTTGCTGGTGATGATGAAAAAAAATTGACTGAACAACTTGCGCAACTTAAGGATAAGGTTGAACATTTTAAATTTAAAACCCGAAGTATTCATTCTGCAGCTGAAGCAGAAAAGTATTGGACGATTCGACGAGAAAGTTTTAATTTGCTTCGTCAACATGTTCATGGTCTTCGTACAGCACCTTTTGTTGATGATGTTGTGGTTCGTCCGGAATTTCTACCAGAATTTTTACCCAAAATGCGTGCAATTTTAGACGAATACAAACTTGTGTATACCATTGCTGGACATGCGGGTAATGGTAATTTTCACATTATCCCATTGATGGATATGAAAATTGAGCACAATAGAGAAATTATTAGAGAGATTTCTGATCGGATTTACAATTTAGTTATTAAATATCACGGTTCTATTACGGGTGAGCACAATGACGGTATTGTTCGTACGCCATATTTGAAAAAAATGTTTGGTCAAAAAATTTTTGATCTATTTCAAGAGACGAAGAACATCTTTGATTCAAATAATATCTTTAATCCAGGAAAAAAGGTCAATGTTTCTATTGACTATATGGAAAGTCATATTGCTAAGTCATAATTTTTAGTTTGACATTTTACTAATATAGGGTTATATTTTCTTTCCCCATAACCTACGTAACGGGTAAGGGTCATGTACTTTTGTAACGGAGTGGAATAATAATGAATCAGGGTCTTCTGGAATTAACAAGGGCGATTGTGAGCACGAGTCCGACGCTTCGTGCGCTGACTTCCCAGGGAAAACAGGAGGAAGCATCGAATCGGAATGGGCAACATGAAATTGTGTTCGTGAATGCGCCCAGAAGCACTCTCGGTGGATTTGCGGATGGCCGTGCGATTATTGTTTCGTCGCATTTGTCCCAGATGTTTTTGCAGAACTGATTCTCGGAACCCACAGATGACAACGAGTTTGTTGTCATGCCGTTTTTTGTTCGTTGAGCTCCCCATTAGTGGTGGAGCTTTTTTATTTAATTTCTTTCTTGAGGTGGTTTGCAATTAGCTCTTGAATTCATTAAAACAACGACCGGTGTAGTTGATTTATTTTGGCTTTTCCATATAATGTCCCAATGCTTAGTTTGCAAGTAACAAGTCGCCCAAAGGGTGGCAGTCTCTATAAAATTCGGAATAACGGCCTTATACCGGCGGTTTTTTACGGCAAAAAACAGGAATCAACTCCAATTTCTATTCCTATGGTGGATTTTTTGAAGGTTTGGAAGCAAGCAGGTGAATCTTCAGTTGTAATTCTCAAAACAGATAAAGGTGAAGTAGAAGCGCTTATTCATGATGTTGATCTTGACCCTGTTACAGAGGTTCCTCGTCATGCAGATTTTTATGTTTTTGAAAAAGGCCACAAGATTACCCTCGATATCCCTCTTGAATTCGTTGGTGTTTCTCCAGCTGTAAAGGATTTGGGCGGTATTCTTATTAAGGTTCTCCATGAGATCAAAATTGAGGCAATGCCAAAGGATTTGCCTAAGAAAATTGAAGTCGATATTTCTTCACTTGTGAATTTTGAAAGTCAGATTATTGCTGGTGATTTGAAGCTTTCAGAGGGTGTAGTACTTGTTGAATCTCCAACAGAGGTTGTGGCCCTTGTTTCAATGCCTAAGGAAGAAAAAGAAGAAGAAGCTGCTCCTGTTGATCTCTCAGCTATTGAAGTCGAAAAGAAGGGTAAGAAAGAGGAAGAGGGTGCAGAGGGTGCCGAAGCTCCAAAGGCAGAAAAAACAGATAAGAAGGAATAATAAAACCGCCACTCTGGCGGTTTTATTGTAATTCTCATTAAATTTTGTCGTCAGTAGAGACCATTACCCGTCCTGAGTGATTGGTATAAAAATGGTATATTTATGTTCATGGTTTTTTCTTTAAAGAAAGTACTTTTGATGTCGACCCTTTTGGGTGTAACCATATTTTCCTGTACTTCAGTTTTCTTAGTTGCACAGGCACAAACTGAGGCAGATGTGGCAACTCGCGAAAAACAGCTCCGGGCTGAACTCGAAAAAACTGAAAAAGAAATCGCCCAATGGACTATTACACTCAATGCAAAAAAGCAGGAAACTGCTTCTATTCAGCGTGATGCAGAGATTTTAGCTGGAAAAATTGAACAAGCGAAGCTTGTAATCAAGGCAAAAAATTTAGCTATTCAAACTATTGGCAAGGATATTTCACAGAAGGAAGCAACAATTGGTCAACTTAATCAAAAA
>CAYTZJ010000017.1:9809-10141 GCA_964442475.1 uncultured Candidatus Saccharibacteria bacterium
TAACGAAATGGATGCGTATTCTGTTGCAGAGGTGGCACTTTCAAATAAAAGAGTGTCTGAATTTTTTGTGGATGTTGATGCGTATAATTCAATAGAAAAATCAATGAGTGATTTGTTTGCAGATATTCGTGAAAATAAAAGAAAAACCGAATCCGAAAAGGAGCAATTAACTGAAAAAAAGAATCAGGAAACAGACGCAAAAGCTATTATTGAAACAGAAAAGAGTAAAGTAGAAAAAACTGAAGCGGAAAAGAAAGCTCTATTAGCCGCAAGTAAGAGTCAGGAAAAAACATATAGTCAAATTCTTGCGGAAAAACAATCAAAAGCTGCAC
>CAYTZJ010000017.1:10151-10461 GCA_964442475.1 uncultured Candidatus Saccharibacteria bacterium
CTTAAGAATATCCAATCCGCCCGCTGCTGGACGTTCGAGATTCCGCAGCAATCCCATTTGGTAAGGCACTTGCTTATGCTAATGAGGTTTCAGAAGAAACTGGCGTTAGACCAGCATTTCTTTTAGCCATTCTTACCCAAGAAACAAATTTGGGAGCTAATATTGGTACATGTAATAGGCCGGGTGACCCCGTAGAGAAGCAATGGCGAGCCATTATGCCTGGTCCGGCCGATATTGCTGCAAAGAAGTCTCGACGTGATGATGAGTCTGCATTTCTTCGTATAACCAAGGCTCTTGGCTTTGATCCTGA
>CAYTZJ010000017.1:10516-11191 GCA_964442475.1 uncultured Candidatus Saccharibacteria bacterium
TGCTAATGCTTTGGGTAAACGTGTGGTAAATCCTTGGGAACCAGAAGATGCGTTCATGGCTTCGGGTATTTATCTTTCTGAACTTGGTGCCGGGGGAGGTACCTACACCACAGAAAGAACCGCGGCGCTTAAATATTACGCAGGAGGCAATTGGGCGGCACCAGCAAATGCGTTTTATGGTGATGGGGTTATGGCAAAGGCTAAAAGTATTCAGGAAAACATGATTGACCCACTTCAAGGGCTGTAGTTTTTTCAATAACCTATTCTTTTTGACTTTTCCCTACCATTTGATATATTCTCTTAGCAATGAAAAAAGAAACACATCCTCAATATTTTCCAAACGCAACCGTAGAATGTGCCTGTGGTAACAAATTTACTATTGGTTCAACTAAGGAGACAATTCGCGTGGAAATTTGCTCTAAATGTCACCCCTTTTATACAGGTGCAGAAAAGGTTCTTGATAGTGCAGGCCGAGTTGAAAAATTCAAGACTCGACGAGCCGCCGCTACTAAGAAAGTAAAAGCGTAACTATCATGTATGATCCCGGGTATAGCCCGGGATCTTGTTATACTTGCCACTATGGATCTCGAAAGTTTCAAACAAAATTCTAAAACTGCTTTTTGGGCTGATTTGTACACAAAGTATGAAAAGGAAGAAGCAGAGATTAAAAAAATG
>CAYTZJ010000018.1:0-4969 GCA_964442475.1 uncultured Candidatus Saccharibacteria bacterium
GGCCTCTTCTCGATTCTTTACAATTGATTGTATTTTATGTAAAAACGGCTGTTGATATCGCGAAACGATTATTTCAAATAAATTAGGTTGGGAAAAAGAAAGACTAATAACATCTATATCATTCATTTGTTCACGATTTATTAGATCTTTTGTTTCCATGGGAATTCAAAATATACACCCATTGCACTCACTAAGTATACGGGTCAATAGACTGGTCTTACCAGCCTATTCGAATGGATTTGACCCATTATTCTTAATTCGACCCTTCGCTAATGTAAACCAAGATTGAGAAGAAAACGTTACAAACGTTAATGTCGGAAATTAATGTTTTGAGTGTCCGGCTAGATGATGATACAACCAGCTTGATGTACCCGGTAAAAGATTAAAAATTATGGCAATAGTAAACAACACGATTGGTAAATACGTATTCCAGATACTTAGCACTACTGCAATGAGTGCAAAAAACACTGGTAAAAGAATTCTGATGTATCCACCGCCGATTTGGTCAACAGGCAAAGAAACTGTTTGGATGTTTGGACTTTTTTCAATGTGGCGTCTCATAAAATAAAGAGCGGCACCAATCAAAATAACGTTTATGCCGTAGAAAATAATCGGCGCACGTAAACCAGGATATGTGCTTAAAAATTTAGAAGAAAAAGGAATAAGAGCAATAAGGATAAAGAAAATCGCATTGTAATTCGCAAGCCCTGCTGTCAGATTTTTTGCATACGTAGAAACAATAAAATGATGTGCTCGCCAGTAGGTAAACAAAACCAGAAAACTCACAAAGAAAGTTAGGAAAAGCGGACCGGTGTCGACAATTCCCTGCCACAACGTTGCTTCCGTTGTGATTCGTACCGTTGGTACACGCAAATCAAGAATGAGCAGAGTCATAATGATCGCAAAAATTCCGTCTGCAAGTTGATCAACTCGATATACTTTATTCATATGATTATTTTTGTCTACCTATATATTCCAAAATTTGATTTAGTTTATTTTCATGACGCTCAAGATGTTCCAGAACAGCTCCAACTTCCCGCTCAGCCTTGAGATTTATTTCAAAATCATTTTCGGCACGAGCTTCCGCATGCTTACCCTGCAAATTTTGACCCACCATAATGATTGGCAAGAAAATAAGCTGTAAAAAATTAGAAAGAAATAACCACAGCACAAATGCAGGAAACGGATCAAAACGCCACTCTATTGGACCAAACGTATTCCACAAAAGCCAAAAAACTGTCCAAAAAGTAACAAGAAAGAAAAAACCCATCGTCCCAACTTGATTCGTTATAAAAAGTGCCAACGTATCAACACGAGACAGCTTCTTTTTGTGTTCTGTATTTACATCTCTAACGGGTTTACGAAGTTTTTTTAACTCTTCAAGGGTATGCATTTTAGAAAAAATATTCAGCTTGTATGGTGATATTCTACCACGGCCCTCAACCACAACTCTCACGTGTTATTTCTTTTCTTCAAAACCAAGACAGACAGAATTCAAGCAGTATCTTTTTCCAGTTTCTGTTGGACCATCATCAAAAACATGCCCCAAATGTGAACCACATCGAGAACACAAAACTTCGGTTCGTTCCATACCATATTTTGTGTCATGTTCGAACTTAACTGCACCTGGAATTGCTTCATCAAATGATGGCCAACCGGTTCCAGAATCAAATTTTGTGTCCGAGCTGAACAGTTCTTGTCCGCAAGCAACACACTGATACTTTCCATTTCTATTTTCCTTCAGAAGTTTGCCTGTAAAGGGCGCCTCAGTTCCCTTTTCGCGTAGAACACTATATTGTTCGGGTGTTAATTTTTCCTTCCATTCCACCTCAGAACTTGGCATTGAATCTTTATTCATTGTTTTTAAGTAAATTAGCGAACTTTTGCTGAACTTTTTCTAATTTTGGATTAATAACTAGTTCACAATAGGGTTGATTTTGATTTCGAGCGTAATAGTCAAGATGATAACTTTCAGCTGGAAAAAATTTTTTAAGAGGTAGAATTTCAGTCACAATTGGCTTGCCTTTTTCATTTGAAGCATTTATTTCAGTAATAAATTTTTCTGCAGATTTTTTTTGATCTTCGTTAGTGTAAAAAATTACAGATCGATACTGAGTTCCGATGTCATTTCCTTGCCTGTTGAGGGTTGTTGGATCGTGCGATGCAAAAAAGACTGTAAGCAAATCTTCAAACGAAATTGAGTTTGGATCAAATGTAATCTCGATTACTTCAGCATGTCCAGAATTTCCACTTGAAACCTGTTCATATGTTGGTTTATCATCGCCGCCAGAATACCCTGGGGTAACACTTTCTACACCCCGAAGCATTTTAAACACTGCTTCTGTACACCAAAAACATCCGCCACCGAAAACTGCAGTTTTAATTTCTTTATTCACGTTTATTTTTTGTATTTTAACCCTTGATAAACACTTCAAAATTTTCTAAATCATCAGTTGAACTTGCTGGAATCAAATTCAATTGAACAGGTGAACCATTCCATGTTGCGCTTACAACAACATCTTCGGGGGCAGAGAATTCCATTTTAAAACGAGACGACGTAATAACTTGAGCACAAAAATCATCACCCGTTGAGGCAACGAAAGCAATAGTTGCTTGTTTTGGAGTTGTTCCCGTTACTGAAACAGTTTGAGAAAGAACATAGCAAGGGGTTGGAACATCTGCCTGACCGGCAATAATGTGTGTTCCATTTTTATATTGATGTAGAGCAGTAATAATTCTCTTTTCCTCAGTTGTTTGTGATGAAGTTTTTTGTTGACTGTCTATGACCTGAGCTTTCTGAGATCCGCCGAATTGCCAATACAATGTAATCGACAAGATTGCTACGATAACAATTGCAAAAATGGCAATACTAATTCTGTTATTCATATATTTTTAATTAGTTTTTAATCAACATTCAAGACGGATGAACCAACCAAATGTTTACAAACATTATTTTAATACACTAAAAGTGATCACTTGGGAGACATATAATTATAACCAAACAAAAATCCCACACTATGCGGGATTTTTGTTTTTTGTGTTGTATTTTATTTCTTTGGTCGCATCATGCAACGAACGCACATTTTCTGACCAGCACGAGTTTTAATATATTTGCCGTTACAAGAAGCACAGACCAAAAGCGCTGAACGACGTGGTCGCTCAACCCAAACACCCGGCGTAGAAAACGCCTTTTTGTTTTGATTCTTTACGAATGATTTGAATTCTGCTTCCATGTTCTTAATTTTTAGGTGTAACGGCATGTCTTGCCCCTTATATAAAGGGCTTCAAAACCACCTTTTCAAGGTTTTCCTTAAAAAAACAGAGGTCTTTTAGAGCACTGTTACGGCTACATACTAAACTATATTGGTTATTTTGTCAATAGCAATAAAAATTTAAGGTAGTTTTCTTTTGTGGAAAAATTCCAGACATGAAAAAAGCGGCCCCTGTTGGTGCCCCCTTCTTACAACTGCTATGTTTTCCTCCATGGTTCTTCTTCTGATGAATCTACCACTGAACAGCAAGTGACGCACACAAAATCACAATACCGAGAATGAGCGGAGCAACGATGAAACCCGCGACCAACTTTTTGCCCTTACCCAAGTGCGACCTCCTTGCACAACAATGTACTTCCCCTGGGGAAACCATAGCACGGTATTGTGGTAACGTCAAATATGCGCAAAGAATGCAACTTCTGCGCCCAACAAATTTATTTTTTAGGAGCTTTTACCTCAATCGCAAGCTCTTTGAGTTGAGCTGGGTCCACTTCTGCCGGAGATTCCATCATAAGGTCCCTGCCTTCACCTGTCTTTGCAAACGCAATAACTTCACGGATATTTGGTTCGTTCTGAAGAATCATCATGAGACGATCGAAACCCCAAGCAATACCACCGTGAGGAGGTGTTCCTGAACCAAGTGCCTTCAGCATATGACCAAAGTTCTTTTCAATTCGTTCGTCTTCATATCCCATAACCTTAAACACGCTTTTGAGTGCCTCCGGGTTGTGATTTCTGATACTACCACCAGCAATTTCGAATCCATTCAAGGCAATGTCGTACTGAGTGGTAAGAATGTGTTCAATATTTTTTTGCGTCAGCAAGTCGTTCATAAACTCTGGCTTTGGAGCTGAAAATGGATTGTGAGTAAATGTCCAAGCACCCTCGTCTGTCTTTTCGAAAAATGGAAAATCAATAACCCAACAAAATGCGAGCAGATTTGGATCATTTTTATCAGTTCGAATATCCGGTTTATCATTTCCATACTTGTCCATCGCTTCTTTATATGTAAGCCGTGGGAACGGAATCTGTTGAATTTTCTTTTCTGGATAGAGTTTTTGAACAAGCGCAATAATCATCTTTTCGTTTACTGCCATTACGTCTTCTTGAGCAACGAAACTCATTTCAAGATCGATTTGAGTAAATTCTGGCTGACGATCACCACGAGTGTCTTCGTCGCGGAAGCATCGTGCTACTTGAAAATATCGATCAATTCCCGCAGACATCAAAAGTTGTTTGTACTGCTGGGGTGATTGTGGAAGTGCATAAAATTTCCCCTTATCAAGACGTGATGGCACGATGTAATCACGCGAACCTTCTGGAGTAGATTTCGTCATCATTGGTGTTTCAACCTCAACGAATCCTTCGTTAGTGAGAAATTCCCGCATAAACATTGTTGTTTTGTGTCGATTGCGAATATTTTTTTGCATTCGTGGCCGACGAAGGTCTACGTAACGATATCGTAATCGGGACTCTTCTCCGATTTCTCTACCATCTGATGCAACATCGAATGGTGGTGTTTCTGCAGTATTGAGTACCACCACAGAAAGCATTTCAATTTCTACCGCACCATTGTGTTCATCTTTGTTAACCATCTTTTCTGGTCGAGCATTTACTTTTCCTGTCACTTCCAAAACCCATTCTGTACGAACAGTGCTTGCAAGCGCATGAGCGTCTTTATTCTTTGGCAATGCAAC
>CAYTZJ010000018.1:4979-10465 GCA_964442475.1 uncultured Candidatus Saccharibacteria bacterium
TGGTCACGGAGATCAATGAAAATCAACTTGCCGTGGTCGCGACGAATATCAACCCAACCCTTAATGGTTACTTCTTTACCAGTTAAATCTTTGAGTTCTTTAATAAGTGTTCTCATATAAGTAATTCCGGAGAAACAAAAACGCCCCTCCGAATTCATTATTTCTAATAAACTCGCAGGGGCGATTTCATGCCTACTTCACTCTTTCAGAGCTACGAAGGCCAAAGCGCGGTGCCACCCTGGTTTTTACTTAATTACTGCGATCGTCGCAGGCCGGAAGAGTCTACTCAGGAAATCCTTTTCTTTCTTCACCTCGCCGGTGTCAGCCGGGTCATTAGTGTTTCAATAATATGATTTTGAATAAAAAATGCAAAGATTGACTAAACATCAAATTGATATTATGGTATGTCGGGGTAGAATATTCCAGCAACAAAGGAGATTTGCATGGCCAATGAGGCAAGCACCGCAGAGAGAACGAAAGTCGTGGAGCTGACACAAGAGGTTAAGCTCTTCAGACGGGCAGTGAAAGGGATGCACCTGTTGAATTCAACTGAGGACTCCCTACAACGTGGTATGAGGGTCACCTTGGTGGGTGAGCCTGAAGAAATGTCACACAGGAAAATGAACCGTGACGCCATCAGGGTCCAAACCAAGAGCGACCCGAAGGGTGAGGATACCTATGTTTTCTTGGATGAGCTCCATGTGGTTAAAGATCCCACCACGGAGCCAGTACCTCTGGAGCGAGGTGGCATCGCCAAGAAGCGTCCAAGCAATAAGAACCAAGCTAACCAGCGGGCCTAAGTCCGCTACCCAGCACACACCGCGTCAGCCACAAGGCAGGCGCGGTTTTTTTTATTTGCTCCTACCTCACAAAGAAGAAGATTGACTAATGCGAAAAAGTATTTAAAATCTGTGCCAGGATCGAACATTCACTAACCACCGGAGGATCCAATGACCACGACCCCAGCAACAGAATCAGGTTCTATCACCCTCAAGAAGGAAGTACGGGCATTCAAGAAATCGACAACCACCTCCCCTAATCATGGATATCCTGCCCTGCATCGCACGGGCAACTATCTCGAACAAGGCCAAGTTCTAACCCTTGGACCTGATGAGCAAGTGCTCTACGACCATAGGGTGCAGCAGGCAAGGGAGGTAACAAACATGCCTGGCACATTCGTTCTCGTGGAAGAGATGGTTTACACACTTCAGGATGCGAGCTTTGCGCTTCTGAGCCGCTTCATCCAGATCGTGCCGAAACCGGCGAATCAGGAAGATCTCGCGCTCATTAAGGATCTCGAGCACCTTCTCGGTATCCCGCCTTCATAACAGAGCCGAGAAAAACGCAACATTGCCGCACACTACAAAGTGTGTGGCTTTTCTTTTACAAACAAAAACCCCACGAGTGCGGGGTTTTTGTTTCTTACTTGGATCGTGCTGCCTTTGCTCGTTCACTTTCAGTTAAAAGTTGTTTTCGAAGACGAACGCTTTTTGGAGTGATTTCGAGATATTCATCAGAAGACATAATTTCAAGTCCACGACCAATAGTGATTTCAAGTGGTGGCACAAGATCAACAGCTTCGTCTGAGCCGGATGCTCGCATATTTGTAAGCTGCTTACCCTTTGTTGGATTCACATACATTTCTTCCCCTTTTGATGTGTTACCAATAACCATACCCTCATAGACATCAGTTGCTGGACCGATGTACAACTCACCACGATCTTGCAAATTCCAAAGGGAGAAACCGAGGGCTTTTCCAGACGCCATAGAAACCATGGCACCGACATGACGCTTTCGAATTTCGCCAGCATATGGCTTGAAACCAATAACTCGTGAAGAGAAAATTCCCTCGCCTTTTGTATCAATCACGAATTGATTTTTGAAACCCAAAATTCCACGAGTTGGACCTTCGAACAAAAGTCGTACGGAGTCACCATGAGTCGTGAGATTAGTCATAACAAACGCTCGAGCACCAAGACGATCAATCACTGTTCCCTGAAATTCACTTGGAATATCAATAACAACCTCTTCATACGGCTCAGTTTTCACGCCATTTTCTTCATGAATAATTACTTCTGGTTCAGAAACTTGGAGTTCAAAACCTGCACGTCGCATATTTTCCAAAAGAATTTCAACATGAAGTTCACCTCGAGCGAGCACTCGGAATACGTCTCCTGAACCAAATTCAACCCTGAGACCAACGTTTACTTCGAGCTCACGTTCAAGATAGTCGCGAATTTGTCGAGAAGTAACAAACTTCCCCTCCTTACCAGCAAATGGAGAATTATTAACCAAGAAGTTAAGTGCAATTGTTGGTTCATCGATAGCAATTGCCGGAAGTGGCTTTGCATTTTCATCTGTGGTAATAGTGTCACCAATAAAAATATCGGGAATACCTGCAATCATGGCGATATCCCCCGGATATACCTCACTTACTTCTTTTTTTACCAAGCCTTCAAACGTGAAAAGTTTTGTAATTTTGGCTTGCTTTGTGGTTCCGTCTGGTTTTTTTACAAAAAGATTTTGATTTGGTTTCAAAACACCTTGATACATACGTCCGATAGCGAGACGACCGATAAAGTTGTCATAGCCCAAGTTGAACGGTTGAAACATCAAAGATTTTTCATTGAATGCGGGGTTTGAAGCCGGTGCCACTTTTTCCAAAACAACATCAAGGAGTGGGTTCAGATTGGGTGCCATTTCATCGGTCACCTTTCGCTTTGCAGTTCCATCACGACCGATTGCGTATACCACTGGGAAATCTGCTTGCTCATTGCTTGCACCAAGTTCGAGAAACAAACCGAGCACGTCTTCTTCTGCTCGAGCAATGTCTGCAGCTTTTTTATCAATTTTATTGATAACAACGATTGGTTTGAGACCGAGTTCTAGAGATTTTTTCAACACAAACCGAGTTTGTGGCATCGGGCCTTCCTGGGCATCAACAACGAGAAGCACTGAGTCGATTGATCGGAGTACACGCTCTACTTCTGAACCAAAATCGGCATGACCTGGAGTATCAACAATATTGATTTTTGTTCCTTTATAAAAAATTGAGGTGTTCTTTGCATAAATGGTAATGCCTCGCTCTCGCTCGAGGTCATTTGAATCCATCGAGGTTCCTTCTTCGATTTTTGAGTTTTGACGCATCATTGCATCGGTCAAAGTTGTTTTGCCGTGATCCACGTGCGCGATGATTGCGATATTTCGAATTTCCATAAATTAGTATCTTTTATCTTTAAAATCTTGAGAACCATGAGATAAAAAAAGACCTTCCGGTCGAGTCAATAGAGTAACACGAGACAGACCAACAATCAAACTCTGAAACTATCGCCCCTATAAAAGAAAAACCGCTGCCACTTCACTCGCATAGAGTTGTGCGGAACAGACGGTTTTTCGTTTGAGCTTACGCTCGAGCTACGTTTGTAGCTGCAGGGCCCTTTTCCCCATCAACAACTTCAAAAGTGACTTCATCGCCAACTTTTAGTTCATCGTAGGTAACGCCCTTGAGTTCTTTCGCATGAAAGAAGAGGTCCTTCGCTTCGCCTTCGCGAGAAATAAAACCAAATCCTTTATCCGTAAGAGTCTTGATCTTGCCGTTCATAAGATAATTTATATAGAAATAGAAATTCGTAGAAATTCGACCGGTGCCTAAGCACGACTCTATTGTATACATTTGTACCCAATTTGACCAGCTGGTCTATAAATCCACCCTCATTGTATGTGAACAGTACTACCGTGATTGAATTAAAAACGCGATACAATATGTCTAACTGAAATCTTTAAAAAAATGGAGCACAAGAAATTGTTGAGTTGGGCAGGAGTGATTATTGTAATAACATTTGCAATTACGGTTGCCGTAGCTCTCTTTAACGTTAGCGCAGCAAAATATTCCCTCATTAAAAATCCCTCAACTCAAAAAGCTCAGGTTTCTTCATCACATATTGATCTTATTAAACGAGTCCAGTTCAAACAATACACTGCTCCGGCGAATCTTATTGTCTACTAGCGCCCAATACAGTCAAAAACACACTCTAATTATCGATTGATTTTGAGAGTTGTCGCCATCCGATCGATAAAGTTTAAGGGTTTGAGTTCAGCTTGTTGAGATTTACACTCTGTAGCACTTGGCTCGTCATAATTTGCACATTGTGGGTATTTTAACGTGAAAGCAAAACGTGCAGTTTGATTTTGAAAAGGAAATGCGTAGATATACGAAATGTATGTACTACCGGCAGCGCCTTCAGATTTTTTTGTTACGCAATATGTACGTTCGTTGATAATTTCTTCTACAATAGTTGCACCATGTGCCGTATCTACCGTTTCTCTACAAATGTATGGCGAATTCACAATCTGAACCTCTGGCGGCCAGTTTACAACACCCAAAAATGGCAATTCAATTGTTTTGGGATACTCAAACGAAACTCCCTGACCAACATCTGTTGAAAGAATCCACACATCAACATCTGAATCATCAACCATCGGACATGCACTGAATTCGCAATTTGGCCCAACTCTACCCACCGCACTCCCATCCGGACAAATTTTTGCTTCAAGCGTACACGCAATAGGCACAATAGGATTTTCAGAATATTTTTTCCAAATTAAAATACTAGATCCAATAATCACAAGTAACACAAGAAGAGCGCCAATTTTTGATACTAAAGAAATCATTATATTTAGACAATTATCATAGCTCTATTCTTGAAAATTGATACACACCGACACATATTGTGACGAACGTGAAGCCAATAATTACAGAAAGACTGATCCATGGTGAAAAAACATGTACACCATTGAGGGCGAATCGCATACCATCAACACCATAGGACAATGGATTTACCTTAGTGATGATTTCAAGAAATTTTGGTAAACCTACGAGCGGAAAAAGTGCCCCTGATAGATAAAACAACGGCTGAATTACAAAGTTAATAATAAGTGGAAATCCTTGCATGTCTTCGAGCCTAGCCGCAATTGCTGTGCCGATTGCCGAGAAAAGAAAAGCAATAAGCACCAGAAATGCAAACGCGACTGGCAACAATGTAAGATCAACCGGTCTAAATCCAACAACAAGTGTGATAAAGAAAACTAAAATTCCTTGAATTACAGCAACCGTTGCGCCACCCAATGTTTTTCCTATAAAAATCTCCCATCGTGATATCGGTGCAACAAAAGTTTCCTTAAGAAATCCAAACTGTTTATCCCAAATGATTTCCATTCCGGTAAACATTGAAGTAAACAGAACCGTCATGGCAATAATACCTGGAGCAACGAACTGAATATAACTTCCGCCACCGGCTTTTGCATAAATTGGACTCAAACCAAATCCGAAAGCTAAAAGAAAGATTATTGGCTGACCAAGAGCTCCAATAATATTCGGCTTCTTTCTAATAAATCTTTTTAATTGTCGTAACCAAAGAATATAAATTGCTTGCATATGTTTATTTCATCAACTTACGAGAAGTTCGCATCATATCTTTACTAACATT
>CAYTZJ010000019.1:0-10431 GCA_964442475.1 uncultured Candidatus Saccharibacteria bacterium
GTTTCAAGAATATTCAGTTTGGTCATTGCAGCATTATAATACCATTAGTCTCGAAGATTAATTTCTGCTAGACTTGTCTGCGCCAAATAAATATGAACAAACATCATACTAATGTCAGAAGTCAAGATCACACACCACTACACATTGGTCGAGCTTCAGATTTAACGGGAACAGATCGGACTCTTTATCGTGTTTTTGAAATCCTACCAGGGGCTTTAGCGTGGGGTTCTATTTTACTTTGTGTTTTTCTTTCATATTTTGCTCCTGTTACTGCGGCTATAGTAATCATTGTTTTTGACTTTTACTGGCTCTTAAAGACTGTATATCTTTCAACCTATCTTCGTCAGAACTGCCGTCGGATGAGACACAATCAAACACTTGGATGTTCTGCAATGTTGCAACATGTGAAGTCAGAACATGTGTATCATTTGATTCTTTTACCGTTTTATAAAGAAAATACGGAAGTTATTGAAAAAGGTTTGGAGTCTATTCAAAACTCTCGGTATGACAAAAAAAAGTTTTTGATTGTTCTAGCAACTGAAGAACGAGCAGGCGTAGAGTCAATGATTAAAGCACAGGCGGCTCAAACTAAATTCGCTCACGTTTTTGAAGACTTTATTATTACAGTTCATCCAAAGGATGTACCGGGGGAAATGGCGGGTAAGGGTTCAAACAGTGCTTATGCAATTGAAGAAGCTAGAAAGAAAATTCTTGACGCGAAACGTATTCCATAGGAAGCCGGTATTGTTTCAGCGTTTGATATTGACACAGTGGTATATCCGGATGATTTTGCAACAGTTACTTGGCATTTCCTAACATCTGAGCATCCATATCGAACATCGTTTCAGCCGGTGCCCTTATATAACAACAATATGTGGGATGCACCGGCTCTTTCACGTGTTGTGGCAACTTCGGGCACGTTTTGGCAAATGATTCAGCAAGAACGTCCCGAAAAGATTGCTACATTTTCATCTCATTCTGTACCGTTCAAGACTCTGTATGATATTGGGTATTGGCAAAAAAAGATGGTCTCAGAAGACTCGCGAATCTTCTGGAACGCTTTTTTTGCTTACGATGGTCAATACACAGTAACCCCACTTTCATACCCAATTTCACTTGATGCAAATTTGGCCCCAACTTTTTTGCAAACGCTTGTGAATATTTATAAGCAACAACAACGATGGGATTGGGGAGTTGAGAATGTTCCATATATTCTTTTTTGTTTAGTGAAGAATAAAAACATTACATTTTGGAAAAAAATTCGAGTCGCATTTACTCAACTCGAAGGTTTTTGGTCTCTTTCAACAAACCCGATTATTATTTTTGCGTTGTCCTGGTTGCCACTTATTATTGGTGGTCCTGCATTCAATACCACTCTTCTGTCTTATAATTTACCAAACGTTACCCGGAATCTCATGATTCTAGCCATGTGCGGTCTTGTTTTTTCTGCAATTGTATCAATGTCGTTTTTACCAAAACGTCCCCAATCTCACAATCCATTCAAGTTTGTAATCATGGTTTTGCAGTGGATTCTGATCCCAATCACTGTTACGATTTTTGGCGCAATTCCTGGTCTACACGCTCAAACCCGGCTCATGTTGGGCCAATATATGGGCTTTTGGGTCACACCAAAACATCGAGCTGATTAAGTTATACTAAATCATGCCAAAATCCTTTTCATACAGATTTCGTATAATTTACTTCTGTTTTTTTGTCCTTGTTTTTCTCATTGGTTTTCCAATTATTGTTTTTTACTCTGCTGGGTACACCTGGGATAACACATTTGGACTTTCGATTCGGGGCGGTATTTATGTTTTTACTCCCGAACCAGAAACATCAGTTTTTATTGGGAATGAACTCAAAAACGTTTCGGGTTTTTTTAATAAAGAAATTCTTATTGCTGATTTGAAACCCGATCAGTATTTAGTACTTGCAACAAATGATACTTTTTGGCCGTGGGCGAAGTTTGTAACCGTTAAAAGGGGTGAAGTCGAAGCATTAGCACCCCTCATGATTCCCAAAGTTATCGAAACTGAATCCGTATCACGCTCAACACAACTTCGAACTACGCTTGTTGGTCTTTTTGCAACAACAACCATTCCTACATCCATTAAAAGTACAACTACACCAAATGCCTTGGTCAAAAAAAATGTAAAAATTTGGCATACTGGTCCCAAATTATTTGCCCATTGGGAGGGGGATCTACAAGCCGTGCCAGAATATTTTTGTGATATTGAATCTTGCGAAAAACCAATTCAAATATTTGAGGCATATGTACCAATTAGAACCATTGACTTTTACCCACATCGAGACGATGCTATTATTTTAGCGCTCGACAATGGTGTGTATGTTGTTGAAATAGACCGCAGACAAACTCAAAATTTCTATCCTCTTTATAAGGGTAATTCACCAGATTTTCGGGTATATCGAAATCAAGTTTACATTAAAGACGGTGATTATATTGCATTATTAAATTTATAACTATGAGCGAACAACTTTCAGGATTAAAGCGAGCGGAACGCGATGTGAATGCAAAACGTCCGCACGATAGCCTTCTCAAATTCGAGGTTTCTTCACCTGAGGCAATCAAAAAAGCACTTGAAGTACAGGATTTGACCCTCGATAACGCTCCGAAACACGCGATCAATATTATTGTTGACAAGGTAAAGAAAAAACTTGAAAGCGCTGGTTTCGGAGAGGTTCGAGTTGTTCGTGGCAACCCAATTGTTTCTGTACAAGACAATTTCGACAAGCTTTTATTCCCGTACGACAATGCTGGGCGTGCCTCTACATATACTCGATACGTTGATGAGGATCATGTTTTAAGAACTCATACCTCAGCTCAGGTTCCGCAAACCTTCAAAGAATTTTATAAAGAATTTAATGGTGATATTCCTGATACTGTTTTTTTGTTTCTTGGTTTGGTGTATCGTCGTGATGTTATTGATCCAAAGCACTTGGACGTTTTCCATCAAATGGACGTTTGGACATTGCGAAAAAATGGTGAGCGTGGTCCTTTTACAGATGAAGACTTACTCAGACTTGTTACGCTTGTATTTAAGGCTGTTTTGCCCGAACAAGAACCAATTATTTACAAAGCAGTTCATCCATATACACATAATGGTATAGAAGTGTACGGCAAATTGGGCGATGCAGAACTCGAAATTCTTGAGGCAGGTTTAACGCATAAAGAGGTTCTTCGTGGTGCTGGTTTTGATCCAGATGTTTATTCTGGTTTGGCATCCGGTTTTGGTCTTGATCGTTTGGTCATGTCGCTCAAGAGTCTTCCTGACGTGCGCTATTTGCGTTCTACGGAACCACGCATTGCCAAGCAAATGGAGAATACAGAAAAGTTCAAAGAAGTTTCAATGATGCCTCCGATTTCTCGTGACATGTCATATACGATTCCTGGAGACTATACTGAGGAAGATATTAACGAAGAAATTAAAATTGCCTTTGGTGAAAAGTCGTACCTTGTTGAAAATGTAGTAATTCACTCTCGAACAAAATATGTTGATCTACCAGAGATTGCTCGTGAAAAGCTTGGCGCGCAACCAGGACAGGATAATGTTCTTGTGCGCATTACACTCCGACATCCAGACGTAACACTCACAAAGAAAGAAGTAAACGAGTTGTACGATCAGGCGTATCCGAAGTTACATAAGGGAACAAAGGGGTATATTTAAACAACAAAAAGGCCCGCTTAACATATGCGGGCCTACGTCTTGATGAAACATATTGACGGTGTGCGGGATCAGTCCTTGATCATGCACTGTTCGAGGAACTCGGACGGGGTCATGTTGTACTCGGGGATGTAGTCGGTCAGAAACATGAACACTCTCCACGCTGGGATGTAGCACTGAGCATCGCGATCCTCGCGATGTACCCGTGTGCTCTGGTATAACTGTATCATAGTAATGTTAAAGTGTCAAGCACTTTCGTATATATAAAACATGTGTCCAAATATGTGGCTAATCTAAGCCATTTTTCGTAGTGTTTTATCACCATTATTTTCTTGTTTAATGAGCTAAATTTTGTTAGTATGTATGCATACAAAAGAAGCTAAACCTAAAGGAAAATCGGCCCGAAACCTGCTTTGCAAGCCTAGGATAAGGTCGATTTCATATTTAGAAACGATACATGACTGATGACAAAAAGAAAAAAGGGAGTACGTATGATGCCTCACAGATTTCTGTTCTAGAGGGTCTTGAGCCTGTTCGTAAGCGACCAGGTATGTACATTGGTACGACGGGTCCCGATGGTTTTCATCATTTGATCACAGAAATTTTTGATAACTCTCGTGATGAAGCTATGGGGGGTTATGCAAATGATATCGAGATCACTTTTCTTCCAAATAATCATGTTCGAGTTGTCGACAATGGTCGTGGTATTCCTGTAGATATTCATAAGCAAACAAAAGTTTCTGCTTTGGAAACTATTATGACCACACTTCATGCCGGAGGTAAATTTGGTGGTGAGGGATACAAAGTCTCGGGAGGTTTGCACGGTGTGGGTGCTTCTGTCGTGAACGCTCTTTCTGTGTATGTAAAAGTGACGGTACACAAAGAGGGTGATGGAATCTATTTTCAAGAATATAGCCGAGGCAAACGAAAAGCGGCCGTCAAAAGAATTGGTCCAACAAAGAAGAATGGAACTATTGTTGTTTTTGAACCAGATGAGGAAATTTTCGGTAAACAATCTTTTGAAGTTGATCGAATCATAAATCACATGCGTCAGCAGGCGTATTTGGTAAAAGGTCTTCGAATTAGTGTTATCGATGCTCGGGGTGCTAAGGGTGATCCCGACGATGAGGTGTTTTATTATCGAGAAACTGGATCTGATTTCCCATCTCAGTCATTTTATTTTGAAGGAGGACTCTTGTCCTTGGTAAGGTTTTACAATAAAGATTTTAAGCCAGTTCATAAAAATATTTTTTATGTTGAAAAGCCTACAAACGAGTATGAAACAGTTGAAGTTTCTCTTCAATATGTAGACGAAGTTTCTGGCCGTCTTACAGCTTTTGCAAACAATATTTACAATCCAGAGGGTGGAACACATGTTACCGGTTTTAAAACTGCCCTGACTCGAACTCTAAATAGTTATGCTAAGAAAAATAGTTCTAGTAGCAAAGAAGAAGACAATTTTACTGGTGAAGACGTAATGGAGGGTCTTACAGCGGTTGTTTCAGTTAAATTGCGAGAAATTCAGTTTGAAGGACAGACAAAGGCTAAACTCGGTACTGTTGAAGCTCGAGGAATGGTGGACACAGTGTTTTCAGAAGCATTTTCATATTTTCTCGAAGAAAATCCAGAAGACGCCCGAGCAATTATTCAAAAAGTAACTCTTGCAGTTCAGGCACGCAAAGCAGCAAAGGCTGCGAAGGATAGTGTACTTCGAAAAGGTGCCCTCGAAGGCATGACGTTGCCCGGAAAACTTTCTGATTGTCAGTCTGGTACATCCGCTGAGGATGCTGAAGTTTTTATTGTGGAGGGAGATTCTGCGGGTGGTACAGCCAAATCTGGACGTGATCGCCGTACTCAAGCCGTATTACCTTTGCGAGGTAAGATTTTGAACATTGAGCGTGCACGATTGGACAAAATGCTTGCGTCTGAACAGATTAAAAATCTTGTTCTTGCTTTTGGTGCGGGTATCGCAGATTCATTTGATGTTACAAAGCTTCGATATCACAAAATTATCATTGCTACAGATGCTGACGTAGACGGTGCACATATCCGAACACTGATCTTAACTTTATTGTATCGTTTTTTCCGACCACTTATTGATGGGGGGTATGTTTACATTGCTCAACCACCACTCTACAAGATCAAAAACGGTAAAGAGATTTCCTATGCATATACCGATGAGGATAAGTTTAAAATTCTTGGCAAGGACTATGATGCCAACGAAATTTCTGATGGGGCAGATGAAACCGATGCGGAAATTGCAGCTCAGGAAGCTGAAGAACTAGAAGAAGAGGAAGGTGGTAAGAAAGCTACAAAAAGAAAGCCAAAAATTTCTATTCAACGATACAAGGGTCTTGGTGAAATGAATGCTGAAGAACTCTGGGAAACAACCATGGATCCTCAAAATCGCGTTTTGAAACGAGTTACTGTTCTTGATGCGATGGAAGCAGACAAGGTTTTTGACATTCTTATGGGTACAGATGTGCCTGCTCGAAAAACATTTATCCAATCCAACGCGAAAAAAGCAACAATTGACATTTAGACTCTTTCTGATATTGTATTTGTGCACCTTTTTAGCCCTTGCAATGGGCGGTGCACAGAGACGAACCTCATGTTGGTCGCTTCGCCACACATGAGAGGTGCGGCTCCCGCGTAGCCTAGAAGAGGTACGCGGTTTTTTTATGCTTTCAATACATTATTTCTTAGTGATGGTTTCGCTTTCAAATTTCTGAACCAACTCTTCAATAGAAAGTGTTCCAATATTTCCTTCATCGCGATTTTCAACGGTAACTTTCTGAGACTCAATTTCTTTGTCACCAATGATTAAAAGATAGGGAATCTTTTCTACTTTTGCATTGCGAACTTTTTTACCAAGACCTTCGTTACTACTATCGAGTTCGGCCCGAATACCAACTTTCTTGAGCGCTTCAAAAACCTTTTGAGCAAAACCAATATGATTTTCATTAATAGGAAGAATTTTTGTTTGAACAGGTGAGAGCCAAAATGGAAATACACCGGCATAGTGTTCGATAAGTACACTCATGAATCGTTCTATAGAACCCATGATTGCACAGTGAATCATTACAACATTTTCTTTTTCTCCCTTCTCGTTTGTGCAAACTAAACCGAAGTTTTTTGGTTGATTGAAGTCAAGTTGGATAGTTGCAAGTTGGAGTGTCCTTCCAATCGAATCTTTTGCAATGAAGTCAATTTTTGGACCATACATCGCTGCTTCACCAATACCGTCGATCCAATTTGTAACACCGCGCATTTCTACAAGTGCTGTGAGTTGCTCTTCTGCACTTTGCCATATTTCTGCAGTGCCAAGATATTTCTCGAAATGTTTTGGATCGTGTTTTGAAATTCTGATCTTGAGATCAGAGAAACCAAATGTTTTATAAAACGTATCAATGATGTCCCAAATAGCAAAAACTTCATTTTGAATCTGGATTTTTCGACAGAACACATGGGCATCGTCTTGGGTAATAGAAAGAACGCGGGAAAGTCCTGAAAGTTCACCAGATTGCTCATCGCGATAGACCATTGTTGTTTCGCAATATCTCTGTGGCATATCACGGTAGCTTTTTGGAGATGAAGCAAAAATCTGTGTGTGGTGTGGGCAGTTCATCGGCTTCATGGCAAATACGTGTTTTTCTCGAGTTGTGATTTTGAAAAGTTCATCGGCGAATTTGCTCCAATGACCAGAAGTTTCGTAGAGATCCTTTTTAGTGATGTGGGGAATAGTGACTTTTTGGAATCCTTTTTCTTTTCGGAGTTCCCACACATAATCATTCAAAAGTTCACGAATGATTGTGCCTTTGGGAGTCCAAAGGGGTAATCCTGCACCTACAAGTTCAGAAAAAGTAAAAAGACCAAGTTCCTTTCCAAGTTTTTTATGGTCGCGTTTCTTTGCTTCTTCGCGAATATGTAAAAATTCATCAAGGGTCGCCTTGCTTTCAAATGCAAGGCCGTAAATGCGGGTAAGCATTTTATTTTTTTCATCTCCTCGCCAATATGCGCCTGCAACTCGATCAAGTTTAAATGATTCTGGGTCAATTTCTTTTGATGGATTTTCTACATGGCCACCACGACACAGATCAGTAAAATGCCCGGCAGTGTATAGGGTAATTTTTTCTTTTTTTGAAATTATTTCATCGATAAGTTCGAGTTTGTAAGGATTGTTTTTAAAGATTTCTTTTGCTTCATCGACGGACACTTCTTTGTGTTCAAATTTCTTCCAAGAGGGAAGAAGCTTTCTCATAGACTTTTCAATCTTCAGTAGAATGTCGTCTGAGATTGGTTTTGAAAATTCGAAGTCATAGTAGAAACCAGTATCAATAGCGGGCCCGAGAGTAAGTTTTGTATCCGGGTACATTTCTAAAACTGCAGCAGCGAGTAAATGTGCAAGGGAATGTCGAGCAGCTTCCATGTGAGATTCTTTATTCATGTTGCAAATTATAGCTATTTTTATGCGAATTCCCACTATTGACGTTTGGTTAACAGTGTGTCAAACTCTGCCGAGACATTTTGAAAAGTTCTTTGTACTGCATCTGGCAGGTTCCAGATAATGTATATTTCTCGCAGGAGGATGTGTCACATGACGATTGATAGCGCTGTCATGGCTGGAGTGACTCAGGTTCGACAGGGAGTTGCGGAGAAGTTCAGTTTTGTGAGGAATCTTGGTCGTGTTCAGGTTCCAAGATCTTGGGGCCGAAATGTGAACTACGATGATTTGCGCATCCTTTGTTCGCCCGTTGCGAGCAAGTGGGATGATCGGATCAATGGGTCAACCTTTCGAAGGGCACGGCATGAGTTTTGTTCGGAACGTAGGTATACGGTTGAACTGTATGAACCGGTTAATCCTGGTTCAGCAACCACTTATCAGGATTCCATGGATTTTCTCGGAAGTCAGGGCGGACTTTTCGTTGGTGTGCCTGGTCTTGTTCTACTCATGACTGAAAGACAGGAAGGGTTCAAGAACACGTTCTCGGAGGGTGAGTCGATCACGATGCCCGATCTGCCCGATAAACTGTGGACAGATTATCGCACCAATGCGAAGTTTGTTCCCTCATTCACCATGATGAGCGGAAGGTTTGTTGTTGAGCTCCAGGACTCAGCCGATACCTGGGCGCCTCAGCAGTATCTTCCTTTGATCAGGGAGTTTGTTAGGAAACAATTGCAAGCAAAAAAATAAAATCACAGCCCCGCGGATACGCGGGGTTTTTCTTTACAACACTTTTGCTTTCTCTGCCAAGATGCTTCGTGTGCCGTTTCTGGTTGTGATCTTGCCTTTAATCGCTATGCATTTATCGAGAGTAAATATGTCTTTAAATTCTGCAAGGGTTTTAGGAAATACTACAACCTCAATAGATCCAGAAAAATCTTGAATTTTTGCAAACATCATGTTTTCACCCTTTTTTGTATGAATTTGCTTCACCTCTTCAAGTAAGCCGGCAATCACAACAGTACTTCCTTCGACAGCTGTCTCGCGTGTTTTTGTGATGTTTGTTCCATTTTTTTCAAGTTTTTCGCGGAACTTGTCGAGTGGGTGACCGGAAATAAACAAACCAAGTAGTTCGCGTTCCCAGGCAAGTTTTTCATCCTGTGTCGCAGGTTGAGCGGGAGTAAGTCGAAGTCCAGGAATACTCGAAGCGTCTTCCATGAGACCAAAAAGGGATTGACCATTAGTCGCTTGTCCTTTTTCTTTGTTGTAACTAATAATATTTTCTAAGTTTGCCAAAAGTTCGCCGCGTTCACCGAGGGCATCCATTGCACCGGTTTTGATCAGGGCTTCAAGAGATTTTTTATTTAAATTTTTATCTTTAATTCGATCAAGGAAGTCAGAAAGAGATGTGAATCGTCCGTTTTTCTTTCGCTCTTCAATAATTGTTGTTGCAATACCTTCACCGAGATTTTTGATAGTGAAAAGACCAAAGCGAATTTTATCAACGCCGTCTGTATTTCCTGGAGCATCTGCCTGTACGACAGTGAATCCACCAAAACTTTCATTTATATCGGGTGGAAGAACAGGGATTTCCATGCGCTTACATTCGGCAATAATTGCAGCGATTTGTTCTACATCGCCGGAGTCCGCTGTGAGCACTGCAGACATGTAAATAGCGGGAAAGTTGGCTTTCATGTATGAGGTTTGGTACGCAACCTTTCCATAGCTTGCTGCGTGGGCTTTGTTAAAGCCGTAACCCTGAAATGGTTCGAAGAGTTTCCAAATTTCTTCGGCTTTTTCTCGAGTCATACCGCCATTTTTAATACAACCTTCGACGAAAATGACGTGTTGCTTTGCCATTTCTTCAGGAATTTTTTTACCAACTGCCTTTCGAAATTTATCGACCTCGCCCCACGTGTACCCGGCCACTTCGATAGCGGTCATGAGCAAATCATCCTGGTATACAAGTACGCCAAATGTTGTATCTAGGAAGTTTGCCATTTTTGGATGCATATATTCCACAGGTTTCTTTCCATGTTTGCGAGCGATGTATTCATTAATGTTGTCCATCGGACCTGGACGGTAGAGAGCAACCATAACGTTAATGTCATGAATCACTGATGGTTTGAGTTCGATAAGTGCCTTAGTCATTCCACCGCCGTTAAGCTGGAAGAGACCGAGTGTTTCGCCACGAGCAAGCATTTCGAACGTTTTTTTGTCATCGAGTGCCACGTTTTCGATATCTATTTGCATTCCCTTTAGTTTTTTTACGAGATAAACTCCATCTGCAAGGTTTGCCAAGTT
>CAYTZJ010000020.1:0-10029 GCA_964442475.1 uncultured Candidatus Saccharibacteria bacterium
ACCATAGAAAGAAGACCACGTTGGGAATGCAAGTCGTTCTTGTTTTTGGTTAAATGACTCGCTAATTCCTCGATTTTCTTGGTTAACAAGGCAATCTGAACCTCTGGAGAGCCAGTATCTTTGTCGTGAACACGATGGTCCGCAATAGTCTTGGTCTTTTTGGTTTTAGTAAGCATTGGCACAAGGATAGCACGGTTGGGGGTGATTTGCAAGGTTAATTTTTGAAAAAAGCAACATATTTCAGGAACGCACCTAAAAGAAAACCTCCTCCAATTACAATAACGAATTACATTTTCCGACACTAAAAATGGTAGAATTTTGAGGTGAAACTCAAAGATCTCAAGCGACAGTTCCTCGAGTATACCGAAATTGAACGTGGGCGGAGTCTAAAGACTGTGGAAAACTACGATCGCTATATCGATCGTTTTATTGAGTACACTAAAATTGAAGATCCAAAGAAGATTACTGAAGATGTGGTTCGAGATTATCGTCTCTGGCTCAATCGTCAATCTATTGCTCCTCGAGGCTTGCGTTCCAAGGAAACCCTTAAGAAAAAGACCCAAAATTACTATTTGATTGCCCTTCGAGCATTTCTTAAGTACCTCATGAAGCGGGATATCATTTCCCTTTCTCCAGACAAAATCGAACTTGCAAAGACTCCAGAGCGTTCACTCGACCTAATTACAAAAAATGAGCTTGAACGACTCATGAAGGCACCCGACGGCGTGGACGAAAAATCGTTGCGAGATAAGGCTATTTTGGAGCTTTTGTTTTCAACTGGCCTTCGTGTTTCTGAGCTTTGTTCCCTCCCTCGAGACATGGATTTGAGTGTTGATGAAGTTTCTGTCCGTGGAAAAGGTGAAAAAGTTCGCGTCGTTTTCATTTCCCCAGAGGCAAAATCGGCTATTAAAGACTATTTGAAGGTCCGCAAAGACATGGATGATTCCCTTTTTGTCCAAAATGCTAAGAATTCTAAGAGTAAAAAGACTTTGCAACTCACACCTCGCTCTGTAGAAAGGATTATCAAGCACTATGGTTTGAAGGCTGGAATTACTAAAAAGGTCACTCCTCACGTGATTCGCCACAGCTTTGCTACCGATCTTCTTCAAAACGGCGCCGACCTGCGTTCTGTTCAAATGCTTTTGGGTCATGCAAATATTGGTACAACCCAGATTTATACCCATTTAACTGACAAACACCTTAAAGAGGTTCATAAAAAGTTCCATAATAAGGGGTAGGGTTTGTTTTTGTTACAATAACTCAATGAAAATCATCACCTGGAACGTAAATGGCATCCGCGCGGTTGCTAAGAAGGATAAATGGAATCAGATTTTTGATACTGACCCAGACATCATTTGCCTACAGGAAACTAAGGCAAACCCAGACCAAATCCCCGAAGAAGTGAGGAATCCAAAGGGTTTTTATTCATATTTTGACCATCCTAAAGAGAAAAAGGGCTATTCTGGTGTGGCTATTTACTCAAAAGTGAAGCCAGAAAAGGTTCAATACGAAATGGGTGACCCTGTTTTGGATAATGAGGGGCGTCTTATTGCGGCTTACTATAAGGATTTTGTGCTCATTAACGTCTACTTCCCTAACGGCGGTGGTGGACCAGAGCGACTCAAGTACAAACTCGACTTTTATGCGGAATTCCTAAAATTTATCGAAAAAACCCGCAAAACTCATAAAAATGTAGTCTTTTGTGGTGATGTGAATACGGCCCATACCGAAATTGATTTGGCTCGACCAAAAGAAAATGAAAAGAACACCGGTTTTTTGCCTATCGAACGAGCATGGATTGATAAGGTGGTATCGAAGGGTTACGTAGACACGTTTCGTCACTTCTTCCCGACCGCAACCGGTGCATATACATATTGGGATCAGAAAACTTTTGCTCGTGATAGAAATGTTGGCTGGAGAATAGATTATTTTTTTGCTAGCAAAGAAGCTATGTCGCACATTAAAAATACTGGCATCCTGAATGATGTTTTTGGTTCAGATTACTGTCCAGTTTTTCTTGACACCATTTTCACCAAATAATTATTTGTCCTTTATAAAAGACAAAGAAATTAGATTTAACCACAGCTTTTTGTATGAATGTCTTTGAAGACTTTTTTAATTGTCTTATAGTAATTAAGGACGTTCGGGTAGAAGTTTTCAGTTCGCTCGTTTCCCACTGGGCGGATAAAAAAGAAAATACACACTCGACATTGTTCTTTGATAAGTTCTTTTGTGCTCATGTGCTCATTTGAGTTGGCCAACTCACGAAAGGCCAGCCTTGTTTGAGTGTATTTCGAGGATATATATCTCCACCCTTGTATCAAAATTTGAAATCAAGGATATTTACTCGCTTACATTCTTGCTCGACGGTGCTTTCAACCGTCCTAAGCAATCCATCAGAGATCGCAGCGGGCGGTTTTTTTATGGTTGGGTTTTATGTTTTATCTATGCCAAGCAAAACCCCGCACCATGACGTGCGAGGTTTTCTATTTCAGATCTTTTTTTATCCTACTCTACCCAATGCTTCCCTCTGATTTCTTTAATGAGCTTTTGATCCTCTTCCTCTTTTTTATCCTTTCCTGCTTCTCCCACCCTTTTTAATTCTTCGTCGCCTAGTTCTGCAAGTTTTAAGGTCAGAGTCGTAAGGGTTTCTTCAGTATTTTTTGTTGGGTCGTCTAAAACTTCTTCGAGAAGAGCGTGAAGAATCCAACCCACCCTTGGCCCCGCGGGTGCCTTTGTGACATCCATAATTTTTTTACCATCAATTTTGAGCATGCCGACAGAGATTGGGTCACGCATTACCTCTTCGATCATAGAATGATACTTTCGTAGACGATACGGGCTTTCTTTTGGTCTACCCGTTCCAATTCGATCACAAGCTCGGACTTCCATGAGATCCCAGACATTTTCCTTCCCGACGTTTGCAATCATTCTGCGTACTGCTGAAAGACTAATTTGCTCTGTGTCAGAGAAAAACATGTGCCATCGTACAAGCTTAGTTATTTTGTCTGCAAGCTCGTTTGAAAATTTTAAATCTTTGAGGATTTTTGCGGTCATGCGAGCACCAACAACCTCATGTCCGTAGAACGTATAATCCTTTTTCTCCTCGGAGAAACGACGAGTGTCGGGTTTGCCGATGTCGTGAAAAAGTGCTGCCAGTCGAATGTGTAGGGGCATGTTTTTCTTTACTGCATGTGAAAGAGACTTGAGTAAATGTGTCCACACGTCGAATGAATGCGCCTGATTCTGATCGACACCAATTCCCTTCTCAAGGTCTGGCACAATGTACTTAAGTAAGCCCAAATCTCGAGACATTGTGAGTGCTTCTACCGGATTTTCGGATTGAATGATGCGAATAAATTCATCACGGATTCTTTCCTTTGAAATTTCATTAAGTCCATGTGCCTCATCAGCAATTGCTTGTTTTGTTGTCTCTTCAATGTCAAAACCAAGCTCAGCATGGAGACGAATCGCCCTAAGCGTACGCAAGGCATCTTCGGCAAAACGTTCGCGGGCATTCCCCACTGCTTTAATCAAGCCCTTCGAAATATCTGCGACTCCGCTGAAATGATCAACAATTTTCTCATTTTCAGGATCATATGCAATTGCGTTTATTGTAAAATCTCTACGTTTTAGATCATCTTCGATATTTTTGCTGAATGTTACTGAGTCCGGGCGACGTTTGTCGGAATATGTTGATTCGGTGCGATACGGGGTTACCTCAATGACCTTAAGAGAAGAATCCGTTGCCGCTTCATTTACTACGCCAACAGTACCAAAATTGTTCTCATAGTAGGTTTTTTCAAATAGTTCTTGGATTTTGTCTGGTATGGCATTTGTTGTAATGTCCCAGTCTTTTGGATTTCTGCCTAAAAAAAGATCACGAACACAGCCGCCAACCAAGTATGCTTCAAAGCCAGCATTCTTTAGCTTTTTGCTCACCACGAGAACCTCTTCGGGAATTATGAATTTTGAGCCAGATATTGCTTTTTTCATTTAGTAAATAATAACAGAAAATTCACCAAGCGCTTTTCTGATGCTTTTAAGCTTTGTTTGTGGCAGCACGCTTGATCGCTTGATAATTACTTCACACCTTAGTTTTTCAAGACCCAATACTGTTTAGGTACTGTTTGTTGGTGCACCCGGAGGGATTCGAACCCCCAATAACGGTTCCGAAGACCGTTGTGATATCCATTTCACCACGGGTGCGTATGCAAACTATAAACAAAAAAAGTTAAATATCAAAACTTTAATGACTAATATATCAAGTTGCGTTATAATCTCCCCTATCGTTATCAATATTGCGGGTATGGTTTAGTGGTAGAATGCGTCCTTGCCAAGGACGAGACGGGAGTTCGATTCTCCCTACCCGCACAAAATAAAAAAGTCCGGACAAATCCGGATTTTTTTATTTACTCATGCTTTAGCGACAGTTCATTTGATTTCCAATAAACATGTACGATTCGTCCTTTAAATGCTCAATACACGATTTATAGCCATATTTTTGGCCAATTCTGTGGATAACTTTGGGGACATGTGTATAAAGGACACTCCAAATACCCTCTTGAATGGGTTTCTGATGAGCACACTCTATATAGTTGCATTAATAAAAATCATGTATCAATACGTTTCACGTGAAAACAAATGTTGTTGTTATTCATGAAACATTCTTAATAAATATTTTATCCTTGATCCGTATGATTGGCTATTGTAATGAACTACCGAACTAAAAAAATTATCAATGAACGTCGTAGGAATCTAGGAAGAACTGGTGAGATGTTAGTCATGAAACATTTAAAAAATAAAGGTTTTATAGATATTGAGTCAAACTATAGGAGAAAGTATGGGGAAATTGATCTGATTATGGAAAATGCGGGAAAATTACACTTTATTGAGGTTAAAAGTGTTTCACGTGAAAATTTTACTGATAACAATGTCGTTTTTGATGTTAATCATGAAACCAACGACTACAGACCAGAGCAGAACGTCAGTGCTTGGAAGATACGTAAATTAGCAAGAATGATTAAAACTTATCTAGAAGAAAGGGCTTTGGGTGATAAGGACTGGCAATTGGATGTTGCAGTCGTATATCTCGATAGGGTAAATCGTAGGGCGATAATTAAATTTCTTAAAGACATACTGGTCAACGAGTAATGTCCTTTATAAAGAACAAAAAGGTGTCTCTATTGCTTTGTTCTTTGTAATTTGAGGAATGTTACAAAGAATCATTTAAAGCCTCTTGTTGGGCATTGTGGGGCCACATAAAACAATTACCTGATGATGTTAATGATTGGTGGTTGTTTAAATTTGAATGTGATCTGGCGAGGTAGGATAAAAAACAAAGATAATTGAAGTTTGTTGTCAGGGCGCCGGGATTCGAACCCGGAGTCACTTGATCCCAAGTCAAGCATGTTACCGTTACACCACGCCCTGTTTTGCTTTTTTGAAGCCCAAATGGGCAAAAGTGAAGGAAGAACCTTGCTTTATCACTTAAAAGCCTTAGAATCGTAGCACGAAGCAAATAAATCTCAAAAATGAGCGCTACATTCATAAAAAACAAAGAAGATTTTACTTGTGAGAAGTGTGGATTCGAAGTGGTTGGCAATGGTTTTACCAATCATTGTCCGCAGTGTTTGTGGAGCAAGCACGTCGACAAAAACCCGGGCGATAGGGCAGAGGAGTGCGGTGGTCTCATGAAACCGGTGGGGGTGGAGGGAACTGTCGCCGGGTATAGTTTGCTCTATAAGTGTGAAGTATGCAGTTTTCAAAACAAGAATAAGGTAAGTCCGAAGGATAATTTTAATGAGGTTTTAAAGATTGCAAAGGCAAAAAAGCCAGAATAATTTCAAAATGAAGGGAATTTTGATAGTATTTCCCTTGTGCCTGTGAAATGAACCTGTGATGAGATAATTTCACTTTGCGCGAGCTGGAGGGCGGGGCGAGTCTCGACTTTGCGAAGCAAACGAAGAGACTGCGGCCCAACCGAACACGCTCGCTCGCGCAGCGAAATTATTCGTGTCACTCAATGCGCGGGATTAGTTTAATGGCAGAATAAGAGTTTTCCAAACTCTGGGCAGGAGTTCGATTCTCCTATCCCGCACAAAACAATAAAAAAACTAACAGTGTGAATGTTTGTTGGTGTTATAATCTATTTCATGAGACATCATTTTTCAAAACATAATCCAAAATTTTTACCATTAATAGTCATTATCGGCGTAATTGTTATCACTTTTGTTATTTGGAAGTATCAAGAAGCAAGTAAGAATATCGATACTCAGGTAGTTGGGGTTCAAAATGTGAGCAATCAAAAAAGTGTTCCTGTAACAACTCAAGTTGTACCTGTGACGGTTCATTTTTCTAGTTCAAACGAGTGGCTGGTTGAATTGCGAGAGGGCACAACGGTTTTGGGAAAGAATTTTCTTGATATTCGTCCAGGTGATGGAGAAATTATTTTGGGTAGGATATATACAAGCTCAGGAGATGTTGGTGATTCTTGCACTGACACGGTGAATGCTCAAATTGAAATTGCCAACATAAAAGATGAAGGTAAAAAGACTTGGCAGGACAAACCAGCGGCATCGGTTGATGTTATAAGTGTTATTTCTCATGAGAAATATCAGCGCACTTGTGCATATTAATATTAAATTGAGTTGATACACGTATCAAAAAACCGCATTTAGCGGTTTTTTGATTTCTTCTGCAGTTTATTTCACCGCATCCTTAAGCGCCTTTGCTGCTCGGAACTTCGGAACTCGCATAGCTGGAACGCTAATTGATTCGCCTGTTCGAGGGTTTCGTGCCTGTCGTGCTGCTCGAGTCTTTGTTGAAAAGATACCAAGACCTGCGATAGAAACCTCTTCGCCCTTCTTCAGTGTTTCGATAATGCCGTTGATCATCATGTCTACAACTTCTTCTGCCTGAACCTTGGTGCCGCCTAATTTTTCATGAACTGCATCCACCATCCCTTGTTTGTTCATTTTTTATAAATTATTTTTTAAATAATCCCAGAAAGTCTCGATTCTTAGGACTTTTTTGTACCCCCTCATTATAATATAGGGCTTTTTGGGCGCAATACGTATTGTGTGGTGCAGTTTTGACCGGTTTCCAGCCCTTACCACGGCAAAGAAGACTGAAACAAAGTTACCTCGCGTACTCGATCACTCTTGTCTCCCTAATGACATTTACCTTAATTTCACCCGGGTATTTGATCTCTTTTTCTATCTTCAGGGCTATATTTCTAGCCATTTCTCGGGCTTGGACGTCTGAAACCTCATTAGGATGGACAAAAACACGAACTTCACGGCCAGCTTGAAGGGCGAATGATCTTTCTACGCCACTGAATGAATTTGCTACCGCTTCGATTTCAGCAAGACGCTTGAGGTAATTTTCTACCGTATCTCTTCGCGCACCCGGTCGGCCACCAGAGATAGCGTCTGCGGTTTGCACAATAACCGACTCAATTGTTTCATACGGGTATTCTTCATGGTGGGCCTGCATTGCTTTTATGATTTCTTCACTTGCACCGAATTTCTGGAGAATGGTGCGGCCAATTTCAACATGTGAACCAGCAACTTCATGGTCAACAGCCTTACCGATATCGTGGAGAAGTGCCCCGGCTTTTGCAACGGCAACGTTTGCACCGAGCTCGTGAGCAAGCATGCCCGCTATGTGTGTCATCTCTATAGAGTGTTGCAGAACATTTTGTCCGTAGCTTGTTCGGAAGTGAAGACGTCCAAGAATGGCGATAATTCGAGGATCAAGGTTGAAGACACCACATTCGTATGCGGCTTGTTCTCCTTTTTCCTTAATCACTTTATTTATTTCAATCTTAGATTTCTCAACCATTTCCTCGATTTTTGCAGGCTGAATACGACCGTCTTGGATGAGATTTTCGAGGGCCACTCGGGCAATTTGGCGTCGAACTGGGTCGAAAGATGAAATCGTGATTGCTCCAGGTGTATCATCTACAATAATTTCAACACCCGTGGCTCGTTCGAATGCTTTGATGTTTCGGCCTTCTTTTCCAATAATTTTCCCTTTGATTTCGTCAGATGGAATAGGCACGACAGTCGTCATGATTTCTGATGATACAGACGAGGCAAGTCGTTGGATAATTGTTGATAGAATATCTTTTGCCTTACGGTCAAGACGCTCTGAAGCCTGCATTTCAAGCTTTTTTGTTCGAATCATCAAGTCTTCCTCTGCATTTTTCTCAACGTTTTCTATGAGAAGCTTCTTTGCATCTTCCGCTGAAAGCGAAGCGATCCTCTCAAGTTCCATGGTTCTTTGGTGGAACAGGGCCTCAGATTTTTCTCGAATATCCTTTATTTCAGCAATTTTTTTCTTTACTATCTCAACCTCCTCATCAATGTCGGCCTGTCGTTTGTCGAGTGATTCTTCTTTCTTGATAATGCGTTCTTCAGATTTTTTAATCCGATCTTCTTCTGTTTTGATCTCAGTACGAGCTTCTTTTAGAAGATTTTCAGATTTGGTTTCGGCTTCTTTTGTGATTTTTTTTGCTTCCTCACGGGCATCGAGCATCATCTGCTTGATCTGAAGTTCCATTGACCCCTTTTTTCCAAGGGCAACGATCCATCGCAGAAAATATCCGAAACCAATGCCGATGAGTCCTGCAAAGCCCGCCATTGCGAGCGCTAATTTAAGTGACATGCGGGTAGGACCCGTTTAGGAACACGTGCTAGTAATGCGCGTTTTTAGACAAAAAACGTTTCAAAATAAGGCGCATTCGTGCATTTTCAAGGGGGATTACGGCAAGGCGGACAGGGTAGAAAAAGGGGATTAGGGTATGAATTAAACGTTCTAGCATCATAGGTCTAAACGTGTCAGAAATTTAAAATTAATAGAGAACGGTTTCATAGTACGCCGAGTTTTCGGGAATGTAAAGAAAAACAATTTTCAAGCAACGCTCTTTAGGACACGCTGTAAATCCCCGCCGGAATTTCGTCTCGCCCTCGGCCTGTTGGCTTCCGGGAGTCCCCTTAGAGCATTGCTTCAGGAATGGAATGCGAATTCAAACAAAAACAGCTCATTTGAGCTGTTTTTAGAATTTTATATGGTGGTTAGATAACCTTATCAATAACCCCGTACTTTTTTGCCTCTTCTGCGTCCATAAAGTAGTCTCGGTCAACATCTTTTTCGATCTGAGCAAGTGGTTTGCCGGTATATGTTGCAAGCATTTTGTTAAGTCGTTCTCGGGTTTTGAGAATTTGCTTTGCAGTGATTTCAATATCTGAAGCACGACCCTCTGCACCGCCGTATGGCTGATGAATCATGATTTCCGAGTTTGGAAGTGCAAAACGTTTACCTTTCTTTCCTGCAGAGAGCACGATTGCGCCACCAGAAGCGGCAATACCAACACAGACCGTAGAGACGTCATTTTTAATGTGATTCATTGTGTCGACAATGGCAAGCGTCGCAGTGACAGAGCCACCAGGGGAGTTGATATAGATACTAATATCTTTTTTTGGATCCTCTGACTGGAGGAAGAGTAGTTGAGCAATGATAAGGTTTGCCGTGTCGTCGGTGATTGGGCCACCAAGGAAAATAACATTATCTTTCAAAAGCCGAGAATAGATGTCGAAGGCGCGTTCACCAAACTGACCCTTTTCAATAACCATTGGTACTAACATATTTGTGATGGATTTATTCTTATTCATAAAAAATTAATTTTTGTGCCGTCTTCGCTCGGACTCCATGAAAGCAAGCTTTCATGGAGCTCCTCACTTGCCGTCATAATGTGCGGGTACTATAGCAAAAAAAGTTACAACTTGTCATTCTAATGAAGATAAAAATTTAAACCACCACCCTTCGGACAGTTTGAGTACCACCCCTTGCGATGCTTCGGAAAAGAGCACGCAAAGCGAATACAATACAGGGATATTAATTTTTAGGTAGAATGTATAAATGCGTACTCATCGATTTTTCATCAAACAACAAATTGGTACTACAAAGAAGATTGAGATCGAAGACATGAAACTTGCCCACCAGTGGAAAAAGGTTGTGCGTTTT
>CAYTZJ010000021.1:0-9863 GCA_964442475.1 uncultured Candidatus Saccharibacteria bacterium
ACAAATATTGCAGATGGACTTGAGAAATCTTACGATCAACTTTTTTCTAAGTATCAAACCCAACTTACAAATCGTGCAATTGTTCTTTTAACAGACGGGGATCCAAATAGACCAGAAAAAACCGGAGATCCAAATTATCCAAAATTGTCCGCACTTCAAACGGCCAACACTCTTAAAAAAGCTGGTGTAGAAATATTTACAATTGGTCTAGGTGCTGAAGTAAATCCAGATTTTCTTAAAAATCTTGCTACTAATCCCGAACACTATTACAGCGCAACAAATTCCGAAGATCTTGCTGGTATTTATGAGAAAATTGCTGTGAAGTTTTGTTCCACCGGCCCCTCTGTGGTAGAAATTATTCCTCGAATTTTGCCATAAATAGGTAGCGAAACATATCTTGTTTCTGTATCATAGCCATATGTTTGCGCTTACAAAAAATGTCGTACATGGATTTCAAACTATAGCAAAACAGACAGACTGGCTTCTTTTTGTAAGTGCCCTTCTTATTTCTCTTGCGGGACTTGTGACCATGAGTTCATTTACTGGGGAAAGTATTTTTGTTTCTAGACAGATTATTTGGCTGTGTTTGGCCATTGTTGTGTTTTTCACCTGTTCACTTATAGATTTCCGTTTTCTTCGCAGAACAGGAGTCGTTGTTATTCTTTATTCAACAGTATGTTTTCTTTTGTTGTTATTGTTTAGTCTTGGTCATATTACCCACGGTGCTCAGAGTTGGTTTAATTTTGGAGCTTTTTCATTTCAGCCCTCAGACCCAGCGAAAATTGTTTTGATTTTTCTTTTAGCCAAATACTTTACTCGACGTCATATTGAAATTGCGTATATACGTCACGTCGTGATTTCTGGTTTTTATGCTTTTATCCTTTTTGCTTTGGTTCTTGTTCAGCCAGACTTCGGTTCTGCGATTGTTATTTTTTTGATTTGGTTTGGTATGGTCATGGTTTCTGGTATTTCTAAAAAACATTTAGCGGCAGTTTTTTGTGCTGGTGCCATTACCGGAATTTTGCTCTGGTCGTTCGTATTTCATGATTATCAGAAACAGCGAATCATTACATTTATTGATCCATTGGCTGATGTGCGTGGGGCCGGATATAACGCATATCAATCGATGGTTGCTGTCGGGTCGGGACAAATTTTGGGTAAGGGGATTGGTTATGGCACCCAATCAAAATTGAGATTTCTACCCGAATATCAAACAGATTTTATTTTTGCAGCTTTTGCAGAAGAGTGGGGTTTTGTTGGAGCAATAATTCTTCTTGGATTATTTGGGGTTTTGATTTGGAGAATTCTTTCGAAGGCGATACGGGGTGCGACTAATTTTGAAACTCTTTTTGGTATCGGAGTAGCAATTGTTTTTATGGCCCACTTCATTATTAATATTGGAATGAATATTGGATTATTGCCAGTGACCGGTATCACTGTGCCTTTTATGAGCTACGGAGGTAGTCATTTGATTGTTGAGTTTACAGCCCTGGGAATTATTTCTGGAATGGCAAAATATAGTCGGCCTATTCACCGTGGAATGGTTCAAAATGAGATATTAGGAATATCTGGTCGAGCTTAGATTAAAAAGCGAGAAACAACGTATAGGGTTGCCAAAAGACAAACAACCATAAGGCCAATCAGCACATAATTTGCCTGGGTTTCGTTTTTTGCGATGCCCAATTTCATGATCATTCCTGCCAGTGCTGTTCGTCTTGATGTAAGTGAGGCTTTATCAACCAAAACTTCATCCTCTTCGAATTTTACTGGGTTTCCATTATTATCCATAAGCTTATTATATCAAATTAAAATGAGCCATTAAATACGTTTAAACTATCAATCAAACCCACAAAACCATTTGTATGGTCTGTGACAGTTGTTCCGTTGTACGTTATTGAAGCACCAATAGACCAAACTCCATTAGGGCAGTTCGGGGTATTAACACCCGGGGTTGTATTTATTTTTTCACCATTGATATATGTATCAACGACTTGTCCATCTGTCGGGTCATTTCTAAAGGTAAATACAAGATTTTGCCATACATTATTTACCAAAACATAACCTGTTGTCTCTACTCCGTTTACAAACCCCTTACCGCCCGAAATTCCAACTTCGAGCGGTTCTGAACATTGTCCTGTGCCGTTATCTTGTACTGAAAAAATGATATGTTGTCCGGCAATATTGTCTGGTTTGATCCATGTTGAAACGGTGAAATCACTATTGAGTCCTGGATTGGGAAAATTTGTACCCCAAAGGTAACCAGTGCCGTCAAAACTTGCGGCATTGCCAGCAATACCGTCAGGTAGGGTTTCCACACCACCGGCAGAATAACCGTTCAGGTTACTTCCAGAAGCGTCAATTACATCGGGTGTGCTTGGTTCTGGTTCACCACCTCTATTTGAGAAGGTAACTAGGTCATTATCAAGTTCCCACCGAGACACAACCTTATCGCCCAAACCGCTTCTTATTGTTGTGTGAAATTGTCTACCAGCACCTTCGCGGGCTTTTTGACGTGCGTTTTGAAGATTCGCTAATGCAACACTTGCAATTAGTCCAACGATTGAAACGGTGACTAGAAGCTCGATCAATGTAAAACCTTTTTTCATAATATGTACTATTTTTCTAAACAGATTGGTTTAGCATTTCCATTATATACAGATAATGTTTTTTGGACCATATGTTCAATCGAGAAGTTTTCCTCAACTGTTTTGCGTAGATTGTGCCCGAAAATTGCAGCTTCGGCACTGTCTTCAAGAAGCTCTTTGATTGTACTTTTGAGCTCATATATGTCACCAGGGTTGACCAGAAGTCCATTTTTTCTATTGGTAATGATTTCAGGTATACCACCAACCTTACTTGCTACAACCGGTAATTGGGCTAATCCAGCTTCAAGTGGTACATATGGAAAAGCTTCAGTTCGTGAGGGTAAAACAAAAACATCAAAGGCTTTCAAGAATTTTTGTGCGTTGTCGACGAATCCAAGCAGGTGAATTTTTTTCTGTAAACCAAGTGTTCTAATGAGATTCGTAAGTGATTCTCGTTCTTCGCCTTCGCCGATTATGAGGAGGGCGGCATCCGGGTTTGATTCTGCAATATATGAATACGCCTTGATAAGGTAATCTAAGCCTTTATTTTTATGTAATTCGGCAATACTGCCGATCCAAAACTTTTCTGTCACTTTATGTTTAAGGGCAGTACGCGCAGCAAATCGTTCGAGGTACTCTGTGCCAGAATCCGAGACACCATTGTGAACCAGAAAGATTTTTTCCTTAGTGATCCATGGCAGATGAAGAATTTGATCACCAATTTTATACGAAACTGCAATTGTTTTATGCGAAAGTTCGACGGTAAGCCAGTGAAAAAACGTAATGAGAGATTTTGAAATAAAATTACGATTCTCGTTCCACGCCCAACCATGACCAGTAAAAATAATTTGTTTTATTCCAGTTAGTCGACCAGCAAGGGCGCCGATACCTCCAATTTTTGAACTATTGAGATGAAGTATGTCCGGTTTCTCTCTGATAAGAATTTTAATTATTTCAAAAAAGGAGCGAAGGTCATTTCCAATATGTATGTTCCGACTAAGTGATTTTAGCTTGATAGTGCGAATTCCTTTTTGAGCTAATTTATTTTCGAGACGTTCACCATCGCCACACATAACAGTAATTTCAAATTCCTCGCCACGTAAATTGGTTGCCAAATCAAAAACATATCGTTGTGCACCACCCCAATTTCCCTTAGTAACCGCAAATAGAATTTTCTTCTTTGAAGCCATTGTCGTCATAATCCTAACATAGCTCAATTTAAAGCGTATTTGCCCCCTTTGAGGCAATACTATATCCTAATACCGTTATGACCTTAACCAATAAACACGAGACTTTTCTTCTTTTTCTTGGAGATATTTTTTTCTTTATTTTCGCGCTTTGGATAACGCTTTTTATTCGTTTCCAACAAATACCGGATCGTCATGTTTTTGCTGAACATGTGGTGGCATTCACAGGTGTTTTTGTGCTTTGGGTCGTTGTGTTTTTTATCTCCGGTTTATATGAAAAGCACACCCTAATTTTTAAAAGTCGTATTCCGACAGTTATTTTTAATGCTCAACTTGTCAATGTTGGGCTTGCGGTTCTTTATTTTTATCTTGTAACTGGGTTCGGAATTGCCCCCAAAACAACACTTTTTGTTTTCATGGTGATCTCATTCCTTTTGGTGCTGTACTGGCGCATCAGTGGAATTTCCATTCTTGCTCCGCGAGATAGAGAAAATGCTATTTTGGTTGGGACAGGTGAAGAAATGGATGAACTCAAGGAGGAGGTTAATAACAATCCACGTTATGGCTTACATTTTGTAACTTCTGTTGATATTGGTAAGGATGGGGGTTCGACACAGGAGCAAATTCTTAAAATTATAGAAGAACAGAAAATTGGTATTGTGGCTGCCGATTTACGAAACAATAAAGTTGAACCAATTTTACCGAACTTATACCGAATGATTTTTTCAAACGTGCGGTTTATAGATATGTATAAAATTTATGAAGATATTTTTGATCGCGTGCCAATGACCCTTGTTCGGTACGATTGGTTTTTACAAAATGTTTCTGTATCAACACATAAAACTTACGATTTTTTTAAAAGAATTCTTGATGTTGTTGGGGCAACATGTATCGGTCTCGTTTCTCTTGTCTTTTATCCTTTTATAATTGTTGCAATTTTACTTGAAGACGGTGGACCAATTTTCTTTACTCAAAATCGAATTGGGCAGAACAACAAGATTTTTAAAACGTATAAATTTCGAAGTATGACAAAACATTCTGAAGGGGATGGATTGGCAAGAGATGCTCAGGTCACGCGAATAGGAAATTTTCTGCGAAAGACACGTCTTGATGAATTGCCTCAAGTTTGGAACGTAATCCTTGGTGATCTTTCTCTTGTTGGCCCACGTCCGGAAATTCCCGCGCTTGCTGAGCTATATGAACAAGAAATTCCATATTACAATGTGCGACACCTGATCAAACCCGGTCTTTCTGGGTGGGCGCAGTTGTATCAGCAAACTCCGCCAAAATGGACTGTTGCGCTTAATGAAACGAAACTTAAACTTTCGTATGATCTGTATTATTTGAAAAATCGTTCATTCATGTTGGATGTGAAGATTGGATTAAAAACAATAAAGACTCTCGTATCGATTGCTGGTATTTAACCGTTATAAAAATTATGAAAACAAAAGTTGTGGTTGTGGGTGGAGCGGGGTTTATTGGTTCAAATTTAGTCAGAGCGTTAGTCAAGAAAAATTTTAATGTTCATGTTGTTGATAATTTAAGCGCAGGCAAAAAAGAAAACGTTGATCGAAAGGCAAAACTCCACAAAGTAGATATTCGAAATGCAAAGAAACTCGGCCCAATTTTTAAAGGTGCTACATATGTGTTTCATTTGGCTGCAATGCCACGTGTTCAGGTTTCAATTCAAAACCCTCGAGAGACTCACGATATAAATGTTAATGGAACTCTTAATGTATTTATTGCAGCACACCAGGCAGGGGTAAAAAAGGTAATTTATTCTGCTTCAAGCTCTGCGTATGGTGATCAGGAGACATTTCCATTACATGAGGGGTTACCTGCAAATCCAAAAAGTCCCTATGGACTTCAAAAATATATTGGTGAAATGATGCTTCGAGTTTGGAGTCAGGTTTATGGTTTGCCTGGAGTTTCACTCCGTTATTTCAATGTGTATGGTCCAGGTCAAAGTGAAAAGGGTGAGTACGCGCTCGTTATCGGAAAATTTTTACGACAAAAAAGAGAAGGATCGCCACTTTCTATTACGGGTGATGGTGAACAAACACGTGATTTTACAAGTGTTCATGATGTGGTTCGAGCAAATATTCTTGCAGCTGAAACTAAAGGCGCCACGGGTGGTGAGGTGATAAATATCGGTGCCGGGGATAATAGAACAATTAATTCTGTTGCGGAAATAATTGGTGGACCAAAAAAATATATACCTGCACGCCTTGAACCGCGTCACAATAAGGCAGACAATCAAAAGGCATTTAAAATTCTTGGATGGAAACCAGAAGTGAAGCTAGAAGACGGTATAAAAGAACTTATTGAACTCGAAAAACAGATGTTTTCAACATCAGACAAAAGAAAGGCAAAAAAGAAAAAATAGCTTGATTTTTGTAAGTAAACTCAGTACTATAGCTCGACATGAATCGTAGCAAAATATTCAGTCTCATCATCGTTATTGTGGCCATTCTCTTTGGAATTGGTCTATATCTTTCTCAAACTAAACCTGATTCATGGTTTGGTCGTTTTCCTTTTGTACTTGGGCTTGATCTAAATGGTGGCACCGAACTCGTGTATAGAGCAGATATTAGTCGTATCGCCCCAGCAGATATTAGTAATTCAATGAACACACTTCGTGATGTCATTGAACGACGAGTAAACATTTTCGGTGTTTCAGAGCCAATTATACAGACAGAAAAAGCAAGCGCACTCGCTGGCAGTAACGAATATCGTTTGATAGTAGAACTTCCGGGTGTTACTGATATCGATAAAGCAGTTGAACTTATTGGTCAAACTCCAGTTTTGGAATTCCAACTTGTTGAACAAAAACCTGTAACACTTAATGGTGTTACAGCCGGAGGCAAAGAAGTAAAGATAAATACCGATTCTTCGAATACTGTTCCGACATATGTTCCAACAGGTCTAACTGGTCGTTTTTTGGAGCATGCGGTGGTTGAGTTTAATTCCCAAAGTAGCCAACCAGTAGTTACTCTAAGTTTTAATTCCGAAGGTTCAGATCTTTTTGCAAAAATTACTCGAGAAAATATTGGTAAGCCGTTAGCAATTTTCCTTGATGGTAAGGTTATTTCTGCTCCGATAATTCGAGAAGAAATTGGTGGCGGTAAGGCGGTTATCAGCGGCAATTTTACAGCACCAGAAGCACGAACATTGGTACGAAATTTAAACTATGGCGCCCTTCCGGTACCAATTGAGCTCGTTGGATCAGAAACTATCGGTCCATCACTTGGTGCCGTGGCGCTTAAGGCGGGTATTAAGGCTGGTATTGTTGGATTTATCCTTCTCGTTTTGTTTTTAATTTTGTGGTATCGACTTCCTGGTGTTATCGCATCTCTCGCACTTGTTGTGTATGTTTTGTTGTCGTTGGTTATTTTTAAGCTCATTCCTGTCACTTTCACAGCTGCCGGCATAGCGGGTTTTATTTTGTCGATTGGTATGGCGGTTGATGCAAACGTTTTGATTTTTGAGCGAATGAAAGAGGAAATTGCTGCTGGCCGAAAACTTCAAGATGCAATAAAAGAAGGATTTCATCGTGCGTGGCTTTCTATTCGAGATTCAAATATTTCAAGCATCATCACTGCGGCAGTTTTGTTTTGGATCGGTACCTCTGCTGTAAAAGGTTTTGCGTTGACGTTCGGTATAGGTGTTTTAGTTTCAATGTTTACAGCAATTACAGTTTCTCGAAATTTCCTTTATGCTATTTCCTTCATTCACGAATCAAAGATAAGTCATTTCTTGTTTGGTATCGGTCTTAAGAACGCTCGTCAATCAAACCAATAATATGCCAATCGTAAAACACAGAAATATATTCTTCATCATTGCAATCAGTTGGGTACTTTGTTCAATGGGATCGAGGGTGGTCCGAGGTCTGAAGTTTGGAATTGATTTTACCGGTGGTTCAATCCTTCAGGTTTCTTATGAACAAGGTAAACGCCCAAATGCCGAAGAAGTAAAGCAAAAAATTTCCACCCTTTCTATCGGTGAATATTCTTTGAGGCCGTCAGGTGACAACAGCTATGTTTTGCGAACCAAAGAACTTAAGAATGAAGAAAAGAATGCTGCAATCAAGGCTCTTTCTTTGAATGGTTTAGTTTCTGTAAAAGAAGATCGTTTTAACACCACTGGCCCTGTAGTTGGAAACGAACTTCGAAACAAGGCATACGTGGCAATTGTTGTGACAATTTTAGGTATTGTGCTTTTTATCACTTTTGCATTTCGAAAGGTATCTCAACCGGTTTCTTCGTGGAAATATGGTATTGCAACTGTTATCACTTTGGCATTCGATATTATTGTTCCAGCAGGAATTTTTATTGCACTTTCATATATTACTCGTGCAGAAATTGATTTACTTTTTTTGACCGCACTTCTTGCGATTCTTGGCTACTCAGTGCATGACACCATTGTTGTGTTTGACCGTGTTCGAGAAAATTTACGTATCAGTCATAACGTTCACAAGAAAGAAAATTTTGAAGAAATTGTTGGACGAAGTATTACACAGACAATGGGTCGATCAATCAATACGTCTCTCACCATTATAATTGTCCTTGTGGCACTTTATTTTCTTGGCAGCGAATCAACTCGTCATTTTTCACTTCTGATGACTCTGGGAATTATTTCTGGTACTTATTCTTCTATTTTCCTTGCTTCGCCGCTTCTTATTGTTTTTGCTCGGAATAAAAAATAATTATTCAGTCGTTTTAAAACCCTCAAGAATCTGCATTGTTGGTGCGTTATTATTTGTGTGAAAAATAAACACCCTTCCATTTTTTATAGTGAGAAATATTTTTTCTGATGGAATTTCCGGGTCCAAGCCAGTAGTAAAATTCATATCGTTTATAGTCACATTTCCATTTATTTTGATGTACGTATCGCGTAACGATTCGATATAACTTTTTACATCCACATATTCTGTTTTTGCAACATATACTCTAAAGAGCCAGTTATCTTTGTAGTGAAAAATAATATTATTGCTCCAATTTCTAATACCAGTGTCATCAGTTATGGCTATATTGGTGATGGTTGATGGATATTTAATTTCCCAGTTATTAATTTGATCAGCAAAGGTGCCCCATTCATCCACATGAGTATTCTTTGTGCGAATTTCTGTCAAAGTAATGATGAACAGAATGATAAATATGCTTAAAATTATTATGAGTGTGTATTTTTTCATATTTGTTTTGTAATGGTGAAAGGACTCCATTTCTGGAATCCTTTCAGGAGAGTGTTACTTGATTTCGTAGACATTGTACTTATTGCCAACGGCACGGTTGAAGTCGTTGTAGGTAACCGAATGGGTATTTACTGTTGTATCACCATACCAGTTACAGTCAACCCAGTACATTTTTGTTGAGGTCTTGCTTTTGAGGATTGCGGTGTGTGGATATGTGGTTCCGTTCTGGTTTTTCCAGCGCATCTGGATAATCTGACCGGGTTGTGCCCATTCGATCGGAAATGGTTTCAACATTGTCCGAACATTCGAACTCGAATGCCATGTGTAGTCGTTCTGATTGGCTGGAGGGTAGACGGTTCCCTGAGACGCACTGTACACCACTTCCTGAACCCAGTGTTTGCATTGCATGCCAGTATTCTGGCCAACCTGATTGAGCGCAACGTCTCGGATTTCAGTGTTGCGCTGGTTTTGTGACAGGCCATGCCACCAATTGGCCAAAGCTGACGCGGCGCTGACGGAGCAGACGAGAACGAGCAGAGTAACTGCGGACAGAATGAGACTTCGATTCTTCATTTTTTGCACCCTTTCTTTTGTGTGATTTCATGATGTGTGACAACGATACATTTTTTTGATAACACCTCCTGTAAAAGATCGACCCGATAATACTTTTACAAATACCCATTCAAGAAGTTTTCAATTTTATTTTAAATATCAACAGTTTAGGTTTTGCAAAAGTAAACTTGGGTTATAATTTAAAAAGATTGTTTTGGCTCGACTTCTCTCCTCGGGCTCCGGCGCACTGTGTGTCGGAGCCTTTTTTATAAGAAAATGGCTTAAAATATAGACCTTGACTCATTTTTGGATATCTATATACTAGTAACACCCCTATGAAGAAATAGG
>CAYTZJ010000022.1:0-9791 GCA_964442475.1 uncultured Candidatus Saccharibacteria bacterium
TCATCTCACCGTAAAGACGACTACAATTTTCCTACCTTGTAGCGGGGCCCACTCCGGAGGGGAATGGTGAAAACCCTCGGAGAGAAAGTTTATAAGGGGCGCGGAAACGTTACATACCAAGGATAACCGGGATAACAATCGGTTTTTTGTTGGTTTTCTGGAACAAAAATCGGCTTACGGCATCTGCCACATTTGATTTCACGAACTCGAAGTTAATTGGGTTCATGCCGGTAGTAGAGGTTTCAACGGTTTTTTTGATTATCAGTCGAGCCTGCTGAAGGAGTTCCTGAGATTCACGAAGATATACGAAACCTCGGGAAATAATATCTGGAGATTTGCGGAGTTTGCCAGTTCGAACATTGATTGTGGCAATGATGACGAACATACCGTCCTCGGCGAGCATTTTTCGGTCTCGGATAACAACCTCTTGCATATCACCGATGGTAAAGCCCTCAACCATCATGTCGTCTGACGGTGCTTTTTCTTTCAAGACAGAAATTTTGTCTGCTGTTGGTGGAATTTCAATCACCGAGCCGTTGTCTGGTACAACAATGTTTTCTTTTGGCGTGCCGAGTTGATGCGCAAGCTCAGCGTGCATTTTTACTCTGTAATGTTGGCCGTGAACCGGTATGAAGAATTTGTATGGAATTTGCTTGTGAATCCATTCAAGCTCTCCTCGTTTTCCGTGACCAGAAGCGTGAACGTCTGAGTCAAGGTAGGTAATGATCTTTGGATCGTGTCGGTAGAGATTGTCTTTAAGTTTATCAACGGCTTTTTCGTTTCCGGGAATAACGGAAGAAGAGAAAATAATGGTATCGTTTTTATTGAGCTTCACGTGTTTGTGAGTCTTGTTTGCCATTCTCATCAGAGCAGCAAATTCTTCACCCTGGGCGCCGGTTGAAATGATAAAAATCTTATTTGGCGGATATTTTTCTATGTCTTCAATCGGTACGATGTGGTCTGTTTCAACAAGGTTCAAATGTTTGATGATATCAACATTGGTTTTCATGCTTCGGCCCTCAACAATGATTTTCTTGTTGTACTTTTTCGCCATCTTGATGAATTCGATGATTCGCTCAACCTGTGACGCGAATGTTGCGATCAAGAGGCGGCCGGGCACTTCTCCAACGATTTTATCAATCGTGTTCATGACGTGTTGTTCAGACATTGAGAATCCCGGTCGGTCGATACCAGTTGAATCCATGGCCAAAAGAAGGATGTTTCGATCCTTAAACATTTTGTATTGCTCGACTTCTTTCGGGTTCGGTATACCGTCTTCATTGTCGACTCTGACGTCACCGGTGTTTACAATATCGCCAAATGGGGTTTCGATAATGACACCAGTTGAGTCGGGAATAGAATGGGTAAGACCAAAGAACCGAACTTTTAAGTTTGCCGTAAGGGGGATTGCACCGTCGTCTGCACCGACAATTTTGAGGTTAAGGGGTGGAAGGTGAGGAAATTCTTCGTGTCGTTTCTTGATAAGAAGTGCACCAAATTCTCGAGTATAAATTGGCGGATTACCAAGTCGTTCGATGAGATACGGAATACCTCCAATGTGATCCAAATGACCGTGGGTTATTACCAGAGCGCGGATTTTACCTTTTCGTTCCTCGAGATATTTAATGTTTGGCAAAATATAGTCGACACCGGGAGTTTCGTCATCGCTAAATTGAACACCAGCATCGATAACAATAATGTCGTCTTTGTATTCGACTAACATCATGTTTTTACCAATTTCCTCGACACCGCCAAGTGGAATAATCCGGATGTTTTCTCCGGCCGGTGGAATCTTTACATGCTCACCCTTTCTGTCAGGTCGTTCACTACCCATGGCAGCAGAATTTTGATGCGTAAAGGGTGTGCGGCGATCAGTGCGCTGGTGATGACCTCCTGGTCTGCCTCGGCCTCCCATAGGACGACTTCTGTGTGGTCGTAGGCCTTGGTTGGAGGCCGGGTTTGCTGGTCTTACTTCTGGTTTTATTGGTTGCATAATTTTTTTTTGATTCCACTAGACTCTGGGTAGAGCTTTGCGGGTGGGATTAATAAGCGAATATTTTCCAAACTTTATTGGTTTCGATATACCATTCTTGGATATTGTTAAAGCGTTCAGACGGTACAGTAAGTTTCCCCAATGATACGTTTGCTAACTTTTTCGGTACAACGTAGATAAATTCGGGGGAATAAATGAACGAAGCGGGCATGTCTGTTTTGAATAACAATTCAAAATCCTTTGCTCTATTCTCTCGAGCCACTGGATCTTGAATTGTTCTCAAATCCTCTAAAATCTTGTCAGCACTAATGTTTGCATAGAGTGCGATGTTGAGTCCTGGGTCATTGCGTTGTGATGAATGCCAAAAAGGATACAAATCATACTCTCTACCAACTACTTCTCCAAAAAGAAGCGCCTCAAACTTTCTTGGTCGGATCACGTTTTGGTTCAAGTCTCCGATTTCAAAGACTCGAATATCAACGGTGACACCAATTTTCTCCCAATCCTGCTTGATATACTCGGCGATTTGTTTGAGTTCAGCCGCATCACTCGTTGCAAGGGAGAAAGAAAGGGTAACTGTATTCGTACCAACTTTCTTTTCCATTGCACCGGTTTTGGGGTTAACCGCCCAACCGGCTTTTGCCAGCATTGAGATTGCCTGGTCAGCATGGGAACGAGTAGGACTGGTTGCCTCGGATTTTTGTTCAGTTTCCTTTAGGTCCGAAGAGGGAACAGGGGAATCAATTTTTGTGGCGTAGCCACCGAGAATTTCTGAGATGATTCGGTCTTTGTCAATTGCTGTATCGAGAGCGGTTCGAACTTCTTTGTTGAGAAATACGTTTGCCTGGTTTTGGTTGAAAAACACACCGAAGACTCTTGGTAATGATGCGGTAATAATAGAGCTGTTGCGCAAGTCGAGTGTCTTTAAATCAGCGGGAGAAACACCACTAAGTGTATCAATATCTCCGTTCTGGAATGCACTAAGAAGATCCTCGACGTTTTGGTAGAAGCTTAAATTGATGTATTTAACAAATGGTTGACCTAACGGGTAGTCTTCAAAAGACTGAAGTGTATAGTGGTTAGAAAGTCCATAAGAATTTCTTCCAACTTTCTTTATATAGTACGGACCGTTGCCGACGGCGTTAATGTTGAGTTCACTAAAAGAAAACTGATCGGTTGGTACCTCACGCCAAATATGTTTTGGAATAATGCCGACAGTAAAGTTGTCTATAAATGGTGCATATGCTTGTTTGAGGCTGAATGTGATTTCTTTATCGTTAATTTTTTGGACAATAACTCCATCCCAAATTGGTCGTTTTGGACTTTTAACTGTTGAGTCTTGGATTTTTTGGATAGTAAACTCTATATCTTCGGTTGTAATCGGTTCACCGTCATGAAAAAAGATATTGTCGCGTAATGTGAATGTATATGTTCGACCATCGGGTGAGATTGTGTAATGAGCTGCCAGATCAGGAACAAGCTTTCCATCTGGGGATGCTTTGAGTAGTCCAGAAAAAACCAAAGAAACTAGATCCTTGTCAGCATCAGAAACTGCAAGTACTGGATTTACAAAGCGGGGAATACCAACAATACCTTCGGTTATTTCACCACCTCGGTCTGGTACTTCAACAAGGAATTTATTGTTTAAGTTGGCTAGAAAAGTTAACCCGGTAACGATCGCAATTGTTACAAGTATGTAAAAAACCACTTTTTCAGTAAGCGAGAATGCATGAGTAACTCTGTATAAATTTTCCAAGAGTCGACTGCGCTTTTGGTTGGGAGTTGAAGTTAATTGTTTGTTTTCCACAAAGAAGTTTTTTCGGTTTCCTCGTATCGTACGAAGATCTGTGTTTTATCAGTTATTTTTTGGAATCCCGATTAAGTCGGGTGACACCGAAAGTTAAATTAATGCTTAATAATTAATTGAAGATAAGTGAAATAAGGGCCAAAATGGCAAAAAGCGCTCCGATAACAATCGTGCCGTAAAAGAGTACTTTCTCGAAACCGCGTCGTTCGTGGAAACCAGCAGAAAAACCGTCGCCACCGAAACCAGCGCCAAGTCCCGCTTCAGATCGTTGGAGTAGTATTGCTCCAACAAGGATCACGGAGAGTACAATGTGAATAATCGGTAAAACCGAAATGAAAAACGCCATTTCAAGCATTGTAACATCCGTTTGAAAAATGGCAAATTATTCTTGAAAAGAAAAAGCCCGATCGTGTCGGGCTTGGTGGTGCTGATGTTGTTGTTATTCGAACGGTGTTGTGGCCGGAAAAGAGGTCGAGGTGTCTGGTGCTACGACCGTGAATTCGGTGTGTTTGAGTGCGTAGGAAAACTCTTCGTAACTTAGAACAATACGTTTGGTTTGGTCACTTGATACCAATTCGACGTAGTTCAAATCGGTGATCGAGGTGACCCTGCCGATCTTGTAGGCATCGGGAACGAGTTCTGCTGCCGTTTCCTGTGGTGCCGAAGTGTTTCTCGCAATGACGAGAATGCTACCCGTTTGGGGTAGAAATTCAGCGCCCTTGTCTCTGCGGATCCCACGCATGTCATCAACTATGATCCAGATGGCAAAGAACGAGATTGTGGCGATAACCAGCCATTCACACAGTGAGAATCTTTCCTTTTTTTGTGACATGAATTCTCCTTTGTAATTTGTGCTGTTTGCCTTGGGGGGTGCAGACGATACGTGGTTGGTTTGATGTCTTTATTTTTCTGATGTGACTACGCGGATCTTCCACCTTAAACTGATTAATGTCCGAAGGTCTTCTGTGGACAAGGTTAGTTCGGTTCCACACTGGTCGTTTACGAAATAGACCTGTGGAAGTTCATATTCACCTATGAACAAGTTCTCTACGCGCCACAAAAGTACATCAGAAGATTCGGGGTTTTCTGATGGGGGTCGAAGCTCCACTTTTGAGTTCTTTTCGAGAAAAACTCTTTTGCCTGTCAGATCGATGAAGGAAAATTCCAACCCCCTGAAGTGTCGTGCCGAGATGATTGAGATACCAATTATTGTGATGGCGACAATTCCCGAAAACCACTCCACAGAACGTGATCGCATTTGCTATTCCTTTCGAATATTCAAAGAACGTGAGGCTACTTTGACACTCATTTCGCTCTCATATAAAATTGTCATGTAAACGGCAGTCTGTCAATCGCTCCATTATGAAATAAAAAACGCCCAACCATGTGTATGGCGGGCGCTTGGGGATGTCGCACGATTCTGACTCAGGGGTAGTTGTAGTAGAACGTGTTGTAGTACTCGATATTCCGATTGACGCTCTCTCGTGGAACGACCTTGAATTTCCAGGTCATGTTTTTGGAGTCGCAGGTAGCTCTGGCGAATGTGCCGACTGGAAAATTCTGTGCATCCCAATCGGTCATTACTCGTGTCTCGCCGTTCGGCTCTTCTAATTCGGCGATATAAATATCGCATATCGTAGCGATCTCGAGTACTTTGTAGGTAAGGCCATTTGTTGGCTTGTTCCAGCTTCGGATCTTGGTCGGGGCTCGGAGCGGAAATGCTACTGCGGTCCTTGTGTCTGTCGGTTTTGTTGATTGCCACTCGGGTCCGTTTTTCGACAGAGAAATAGTTGAACTGTTCTCGGTGTCCATAACGGGTACCTCGGGGCCGATGAAGTGGGAGGTGCCATTCGTCTGGATCGCAGGCGGACTCGTCTTCCCCTTGGGGTTGAGGTACCACGGAATCACGAACGAGACGAGAAGCCCAATGACCACGATACTGATCAGAATGTGAGATGTATAGTTTCTGTTCACGCCAATTCTCCTGTGAAAGTGCTGGTGATGTGGCAAAACTGCCACGGTGTTTACTGTACAAATAATAGCACCTTTAGTACAAAAAGTCAAGTTTTTAAAAACCTCAAATCTCTTTTATTCTTGGACTGTTTTGTGCCGTAAAGTTCCGTTGCACGCAAGACCTTTTGAGATATATACTGTGTCCACTATTTAGAAATAATTTCTTAAATGACATGAAAAAATCCAAGAAAGTTGTTTCAAAACCAAAAGTGGTTCAAAAAATTTCATCGAATGATTCAAAAATTCAACCACTTGGTGATCGGATTCTCATTAAACCATTTTCTGTTGCAGAAGTAGAAAAGAAAAACGATTTTGGAATTATCATTCCTGAAACCGTAAGCAAGGAACAGCCTGAACAGGGAAAAGTTCTTGCGGTTGGTGAAGGACGATATCAGGATGGTGCTTTTGTACCAATGAAGGTCAAGGTTGGCGACACTGTTATTTTTTCTAAGTATGGATTCGATGAAGTAAAAGCTGACGGTGACACACTCTATATATTGAGAGAGGATAGTATTTTGGCAATTGTGAAGTGATTTTTATTATCTTTTGTAAAGCGGGGTTTCAATTTAAAGCAGATTTAATACAAATAAATTCAGAAAAACCAAAAATCCTATGTCCAAAATCATAAAGTTTAACGAAGAAGCACGAAAATCACTCAAGAAAGGAATTGATGTTGTTGCAGATGCGGTCAAAATCACAATCGGTCCTCGAGGGCGAAATGTTGTGTTTGAAAAAGCATATGGTGGCCCAACTATTACGAACGACGGTGTTTCTATTGCCAAAGAAATCGTTCTTAAGGATAAATTCGAAAACATGGGCGCTGAAATTGCCAAAGAAGTTGCCACAAAGACCAACGACATCGCTGGTGATGGAACAACAACTTCAATGGTTTTGCTCCAGGCTATAGTGTCCGAGGGTACAAAACACACCTCAATGGGTGTGAATGCCATGATGCTTCGTGCTGGTATCGAATCAGCTTCTGCAGAAGCAATTAAGGCGCTCAGGTCAATTGCAAAGCCAATCAAAAGTAAAGAAGAAATCCGCCAAGTTGCAACTATTTCTGCCGAATCCGAAGAAATTGGAAACATTATCGCTGACACAATCGAGAAAGTTGGTAAGGATGGCGTTGTAACTGTCGAAGAATCTCAGTCTATTGGTATTGATTCTGAAGTTGTTGAAGGAATGGAATTCGACAAGGGTTACGTGTCTGCCTACATGGTGACAAATCCAGAACGCATGGAAGCGGAATATTCTGATGTGCCAATTCTTTTAACTGACAGAAAAATTTCAAGCATCAAGGATATTCTTCCATTACTTGAAAAGGTTGCCCAAGCTGGGAAGAAAGAACTTGTAATTATTGCTGAAGATGTCGATGGTGAAGCGCTCACTACATTTGTGCTCAACAAACTTCGTGGTGGCTTCAATGTCCTTGCGGTGAAGGCTCCGGGCTATGGTGACAAAAAGAAAGAAATGCTTGCGGATATTGCGGTGACTATTGGTGCGAAGGTTGTGTCCGAAGAACTTGGTGTGAAGCTTGAAAGCGCAGAACCAAGCATGCTTGGTCGCGCTCAAAAGGTTATTTCAACCAAAGACAAAACAATTATTGTAGGTGGAAAGGGTAAAAAGACTGATATTGAAACTCGTCTTGCAAGTCTGCGAACCCAAAAGGAAACTACCACATCAAAATTTGATAAAGAAAAGCTTGAGGACCGAATTGCAAAGCTTGCTGGTGGAGTTGCTGTTATCAAGGTTGGTGCCGCAACAGAAACTGAGATGAAATATCTCAAACTCAAGATCGAAGACGCAGTGAATGCCACAAAAGCAGCTATTGAAGAAGGAATTGTTGCTGGTGGAGGTTCTGCACTTATTCGTGCTGCAAAAAAAATCCGAGAGAATGCAGAAATGGCAACAGCTCAGGAGCAGAAACTTGGTTACGAAATCATTCTCAAGGCTCTCGAAGCACCGTTAAAACAAATTGCTATCAATGCTGGTAAGGATGATGGTTCAGTGATCGTGAACAAAGTTATGGAATCAATCGAAACAAGTGCGGGCTACAATGCGACAACAGATTCAATAGAGAAAAATATGCTTGAGAGGGGAATCATTGACCCTGTGAAAGTTACTCGAACAGCACTTGAAAACGCCGCTTCTGCTGCTGCGATTCTCCTTACAACTGAAGTTGCAATTGCAGACGAACCAGAAGAAAAGAAGGGTGGCATGCCAGGTGGAATGGGTGAAGGGATGGGGTATTAGTTTTGTGTTATAATGTTCCGATAAAATTAAATTTACCCATATGATTACATGGATTATTTTGGCAGTGGTGGTTGTTGCGGTGCTGTTTCTTGTGTTCATGTACAACAACTTCGTTCGAAAGGTGAATCGAGCAAAAGAAGCTTGGGCAGATATTGATGTTCAGCTCAAACGCCGATATGACCTCATTCCTAATCTTGTTAATACAGTAAAGGGCTATGCGACACATGAGTCGTCTGCATTCGAAAAAGTAACCCAGGCTCGGGCACAAGCAATGCAAGCAACTGGTACTGCAAGCAAGGGTCAAGCAGAAAATATGCTTACAGACGCACTCAAGTCAGTATTTGCTATTGCAGAAGCATACCCAGATCTTAAGGCAAATCAGAACTTCTTGGCGCTTCAGACAGAACTTTCTGATACAGAAAACAAAGTTCAAGCCGCTCGACGGTTCTATAACTCAAACGTTCGTGACCTCAATATTGCAATTGAATCTTTTCCAAATAACATCATTGCAAACGTGTTCAAGTTCACAAAAATGGATTTGTTCGAGCTTGGTAGCAACGACGCTGCGGCTCGCGAACCAGTAGAGGTGAAGTTTTAGTATCTTGTTTCGTCTCGTATCTGCATTCCCTTATCCCAACCAGCCCTGAAGGAGGGTCTCGCAGGCAGGAAGTGCTTTCGTCTGGTCTTTCCGAAAGCACTTCCGTGGCCGAGAGGAGAGGAGCCGCGATTTCAGTAGAAATCGACGGCGCCCTCCTGAGGGGCTGGTTAAAATAAACATGTATCACTCTCAAGACTCAAACATCCAAAAAACATGGCTTCTGATGTCACTGTTTTTGGTGGTCGTAATTGGAGTTGGTTGGGTGTTTAGCCACGTCTATAGTAATCCCGGAATCCTCTATATTTTTGTTGCGATTAGTCTTTTGATGAACATTTTTTCCTATTGGTTTTCCGACAAAATTGTTCTTTCTATGTATAAAGCTGAACCTGTAACAAATGAAAGTCATCCAGATCTCTATAATAGTGTAGAAAATCTGGCGATTACTGCTGGTTTACCAATGCCAAAAGTTTATGTAATCCCAGACTTGCAACCAAATGCGTTTGCAACAGGTAGAAACAAAGAACACGCTGCAGTTGCTGTAACTTCCGGCTTGTTAGAAATTTTAAATAAAACAGAACTTGAAGGTGTGCTAGCGCACGAACTCGCTCATGTCGGAAATAGAGATACACTTATTTCAACCATTGTTGTTGTGCTTGTCGGTTTCGTGACCCTTATTTCCGATTTCTTTTTGCGAAGCAGATTTCATTTTGGAAATGATCGTGAATCGCGCGCCGGAGCAGTTGTGGTGATCATTGGTATTGTTCTTGCTATTTTGTCGCCCATTGTCGCTACAATTATTCAACTTGCAATTTCGCGCAAAAGGGAATTTCTAGCTGATGCAACAGGAGCGCTTCTTACTCGATACCCAGAAGGCCTTGCTCGTGCTTTGGAAAAAATTGCTGCACACAGTACTCATCCAATGGCTCGGGCAAACAACGCAACCGCTCATTTGTTTATTTCAAATCCATTCGGAAATTTTGGCCGGGGAGTCAGTAAACTTTTTATGACTCATCCACCTATAGAAGAACGGGTAAAAATTTTACGAGGAATGAATTCGTAGTAGGATAAGCGTTTTGGAAGGTTCGCATAGTGGTCTAGTGCGCACGCTTGGAAAGCGTGTGTGGGGA
>CAYTZJ010000023.1:0-9566 GCA_964442475.1 uncultured Candidatus Saccharibacteria bacterium
TTAAATACGCAGAGGCAAATTTTATTGAAGAATTAATTCCCGTGCTAGACAGTTACGATATGGCGTTTGGCACCACAAACGCATGTGAGAATTTACCAGTAGAATGGCGAAGGGGAATGGAACAAATTCACAACCAACTTCTTTCTCTGCTTAAGGATCATGATGTTGAAATTCTGGAGCCACTTGGAAAGGAGTTCGATCCTAAATTTTCTGAAGCGGTGGGTGTGATAGACACAAAAAATTCCGATGAAGATGATATTGTGCTCGCAATTTTTCAGAAAGGATACAAACTGCACGACCGTATTATCCGTCCAGCAAAAGTTCGTGTCGGTAAGTATGTTCCTTAGGTCCTTGCAGATCAGTTGATCACAATGATATGTTTGTAGCGATTTAATAACCTAATCTATAAAACAATGGCAAAAATAATTGGAATTGATTTGGGTACAACATTTTCAGCCGTCGCGGTTATGGATATTGGCGGTCCGAAAATTCTCGAAAATGCAGAGGGGGCACGCACAACTCCATCCATTATCGCATCTTCAAAAACGGGCGAACGACTTGTTGGTTTGCTTGCAAAACGACAAGCGGTAACTAATCCAAAAAATACAATTGTTGGTATTAAACGATTTATTGGTCATACATATGAAGACCCCGCAGTCCAAAAAGACAAGGCAAACGTTCCGTATGAAATTGCAAAGGGAACCGATGGTGGTGTCATGGTAAAGATGTCTGGAAAAGATTACCGGCCAGAGGAAATTTCTGCGATGATTTTGCAAAAGCTTAAGGCTGATGCTGAAGCTAAACTTGGTGAAAAAATTACCGAAGCAATCATTACCGTGCCCGCATATTTCAACGATGCACAACGAAAGGCCACAAAAGATGCTGGTCAAATTGCTGGTCTTGATGTAAAGAGGATCATCAATGAGCCGACTGCAGCTGCACTTGCGTACGGTTTTAATAAAAAGAAAGATGAAAAAATCGCTGTCTTCGATTTCGGTGGAGGAACATTCGATATTTCAATCCTAGAAGTTGGTGACGATGTTGTAGAAGTAAAATCTACAGATGGTGATAGTCATTTGGGTGGTCGTGATATAGATCAAAAGATCATTAATTGGCTTGCTGATGAATTTAAAAAAGAACATGGTATTGATCTGCGAGGTGATGCGTTTGCACTTCAAAGACTCGACGAAGCTGCAGAAAAGGCAAAAATTGAACTTTCTACAGCAATGGAAACAGAGATTAACATTCCGTTCATTACTTCTGATGCAAACGGTCCAAAACATTTTGTTCTTCGCATGACTCGAGCAAAGCTCGAAGAACTTGCTCAAGAATTCATCGACCGAGCAATTATGATCACCAAAAGGGCCATGGAAGCCTCACCATTCAAAGTTGGTGACCTTAATGAAGTCATTCTTGTTGGTGGTCAGACGCGTATGCCAAAGATTGTAGAAGAGGTTAAGAAATTCTTTGGTAAGGTGCCAAATCAAACGATTAATCCCGATGAAGTTGTGGCCTTGGGTGCTGCGATTCAGGGTGGAATTATTACTGGTGACGTAAAAGATATTCTTCTGCTCGATGTTATTCCGCTTTCTCTTGGAATTGAAACCATGGGTGGAGTTGATACAAAACTTATCGAAAAAAACACCACTGTTCCTGCATCAAAATCTCAAGTTTTCTCAACTGCTGCAGACAACCAAACTTCTGTTGAAATTCATGTCCTTCAGGGCGAACGTCCAATGGCAGCAGATAATAAAAGTCTTGGAAGATTTATTCTTGATGGAATTCCACCATCTCCACGTGGTATGCCTCAGATTGAAGTTACATTCGATATTGATGCGAATGGAATTTTGAGTGTAAAGGCAAAAGATAAAGCCTCAGGCCGCGAACAATCAATTCGTATCGAAGCAAGTTCTGGTCTTTCAAAAGATGAAATCGAAAAAATGAAACGAGATGCAGACGCACATGCTGCAGAAGATCAAAAGAAAAAAGATACCGTTGAAGCAAAAAATATTGCAGAGCAACTTATTTACACTTCAGAAAAATCTTTGAACGATGCGGGCAATAAAGTATCAGAAGATATTCGAAAGGGAATTGTGGAAAAAATGGACACTCTTAAAAAAGTAAAAGATGGCTCAGATTTAGACGCAATTAAAAAAGCCACATCAGAACTTTCTACAGAAATTCAAAAAATTGGACAAAGTATGAACCAAGGAGCTGGCGCACAAGGACCACAAGCATCTGCTACAGAAAACAAAGACAATGTTCGTGATGCGGAGTTTAAAGAAAAACCCAACGAAGGAGAACAACCAAAATAGTAAGCGAAAATGGCCAAAGATTATTACAAAATTCTCGGTGTAGAAAAAAATGCCTCAAAGGATGATATTAAAAAGGCATTTCGTTCTCTTGCCCATAAATTTCATCCTGATAAAAAAGGAGGCGATGAAGCAAAATTTAAAGAAGTAAACGAAGCATACAGTGTCCTTAATGATGACAGAAAACGGGCAGAGTATGATTCATATGGTCAAACATTTAGTGGTGGGGCGGGACCGGGTGGATTCGATTTTTCTGGTTTTCAGGGTCAAGGAGGTGAGGGGTTTGGTTTTGACTTCGGAGATATTTTTTCAGATTTTTTTGGCGGTGGCGGAACGCGAGTAAAACGAGGTAGAGATATTTCCATTGATGTTGAACTAAGTTTTGAAGAAGCGGTTTTTGGTGTAAATCGAAAAATTCTTCTTAATAAAACTTCTACCTGTAAATCGTGTAACGGAAATGGTGGTGAACCTGATGCAAAGTTTTTAACGTGCGAAACGTGTAATGGTAAGGGTAAGATTCGAGAAGTTCGGGGAACGATTCTTGGTTCCTTTGCTACAGAACGGCCATGTACAAACTGTCATGGAACTGGAAAAGTACCAGAAAAGAAATGTCATACCTGTCACGGTGCTGGAGTGAGTCGACAAGAAAGTGAAATTAACGTAAAAATTCCTGCTGGAATCGAAAACGGTGAAATGATTCGACTTACAGGGGCGGGTGAGGGTTTGGCAGGTGGTTCATCGGGTGACCTGTATATTAAAGTTCACGTAAGAAAACATGCTCTCTTTACAAAAGATGGTAAAAATCTAATAACTGACCTCAAAGTAAAACTTTCCGACGCACTTTTGGGTGCGGAGTATACGCTTAAGACTCTAGATGGAAATGTTGCACTCAAAATTCCCGCAAATATCACATTCGGCGAAACGCTTCGAGTAAGGGGTAAGGGTGTACCTGACGATCGTGGCAAAAGAGGAGACATTCTTGTTCGAATTATTATTGAACTTCCAAAATCACTTTCTCGTGAGGCTAAAAAGAAAATTGAGGAATTGAAGAAAGAGGGAATTTAACTATAAAAAAAACTGCTACCGGGTACGGATAGCAGTTTTGAGCTTCTAGAAAACACGAGCGGCCAAGGTTAGGTATTCAAAAAGTAATGAAAATCCTGGAACCTTCTTGGATACGCCAGACAAAAACCCAGGCAAGCTTTCCCAAACGCTCTGTACGTTGCAGGTTGCAGGTGAATTACTCTTAGGTAAATTACTCTTATTTGAATTTGAATCTTTAGTATAAGTATACAAACATCTTCTGTAGTTTTTTGAGGTATCGATTGTCCGCATATTCACTTCCTCAGCGCGGATTTCCCATTCGTAATCCATAAAACTACCAGCAAAGCGAACAACAATAATACGACTATCGTTCAGGTGATTTGTTTTCGACAAAATCTCATGATGCACTGTTTGAACCACGATGTGAATATCTCTGCGCATTCGCGCGATGTTGTCTGTACCACGAATGATCTCATCTCTGAGTTCAATAAATTTTTTCGTATCAGACATTTTAAACTCCCTATTCCTAGGACCCTTCTGGGTAATTTGTGAAAGAACACCCTTCACGTCGAACGATATAGTAAACTAAATACTAGTTATTGTCAAAATATATATTGTTTCTTTTTAGGTTATATTTTTGCTATTATTTCTTTATGTCAAACATTCTTCGGTTTTCATCACCTTTTCTCAAAAAACAAAAAATCATGGTTTCTGGAGTTAAACCAAGCGGACGGATGCACATTGGAAACTACTTCGGTGCAGTTCGACAATTTGTAGAATTAAGTAAAACCCACGAAACATTTGTTTTTATTGCTGATCTTCATGCATTAAATTCTGTACAAAATGCCGCAGAAATGAAGCAAAATATTTTGGATGTTGCAATTGATTACTTGGCGCTTGGTTTAGATCCACGACATACAACTCTTTTTCTCCAATCTCAGGTTCCAGCCCACACCGAACTTTCATGGATTTTTAATACAATTACAACCATGCCGTACTTGATGCGAGCACATGCATTCAAGGATGCCGAAGCAAAGAACAAGGAAATCAGTGTTGGTGTGTTTGATTATCCAATGCTTATGGCCGCTGATATTTTGCTCTACGATGCTGATGTTGTTCCTGTGGGTAATGATCAGAAGCAACATATTGAAATTGCCCGAGATACAGCACAAAAATTTAATCGGATTTTTACTTCTGAAATATTTAAATCACCCGACGCATTCATTATCACTGATGTTGGAACTGTACCAGGAACTGATGGTCAGAAAATGAGTAAAAGTCACAAAAACACCATTGAAATGTTTGCCTCTGACGAAGACATTCGCACAGCGGTAATGAAAATTCCCACAGACTCAAAGGGTGTACATGATCCAAAAGACCCTGAAACTGATAAGATCTTTGCTTTGCATAAACTTTTTGCTTCTTCTGAAGAACTTACTGTAATCCAAAATCAATATACGCAAGGAAAAATTGGTTATAAGGAATCAAAAGAGCTTTTGGCAACAAACATTTCAAAGTTTATGGCACCATTTCGTGAAAAACGAAGAATAATTGCAGCAAACCCAAGAAAAGTTATGAAAATTCTTGAAAATGGTTCGAAACACGCGAACAAGGTAAGTCAGGTAAAAATAAATGCGGTAAAAAAAGCAATCGGCACAACACTAGAGTAGTTTGACGCTGTCACTAAAATAAATTATGGGTTTTGAAATTCAACATGAACAATTCAAGGGACCGTTTGAATTGTTACTTAACTTAATTGAAGAACGCAAACTTTTGATCAACGAAGTTTCACTTTCAAAGGTTACTGATGATTTTATTACGTACCTTCAACAACAAGAAAAATTTCCAATGGGAGAAAGTGCCCATTTTATTTTGGTGGCTGCGACACTTATTCTCATCAAATCAAAGTCACTTCTTCCAACACTTGAACTTACTTCAGAAGAACAAAGCGACATAAAAACTCTGGAAACCCGATTACAAATTTATAAAAGAATCAGAGAGGCAGGTCAGACTATTCAAGAAAAATTTGGCAAAAATATGGCTTTTGCTCCGGCTAAACGAGACTTTATGGAAACAGTTTTTTCACCTGGAAAGATCGAGAAGGTGGGAATAATCGAAGCGATGCGAAGAGTTCTGATGACGCTTCCAAAAGTAGAAGTCTTACCGAAGGTTATTGTACAAAAAGTCATTAGTTTGGAAGAAATGATTGGTCGACTCACTGCCCGAGTTCAACATGGCATCAAAATGAACTTTAGAGATTTTGCTGGTAGCAAAGAAGAAAAGGTAAATGTCATCGTCGGTTTTCTTGCAATGCTTGAACTCGTAAAAAGAGGTTTAATCGAGGTTGAACAACAAAACACATTTTCAGATATTGAAATGCAAACGAAGGATATCGGTATTCCAAAATACACATAAGGAGCCTCGTAGCTCCTTGTTCCGACTTCGCTCGGATGTTGTGAAAGCAAGCTTTCACACATCACTCGCTTGTCGGAATAAAACAATTTACAATACACATATGTCACTTGAATCGAAAATCGAGGCTTTGCTTTTTTGGAAAGGTGAGCCGGTAAAAATAAAAGATATTACTAAAATTCTAGAAGCTGATTCTAACGACGTTGAAACCGCTCTTTCTGATTTGGAAAAATCTTTATCGAATAGAGGAATTACACTCACAAGAAATGAAGGTGAGGTGATGCTCTACACTTCTCCGGAAGCAAGCGATCTCATTCAAAAACTTACGAAAGAAGAGCTATCTCGCGACATTAGTAAGGCCGGAGTAGAAGTACTTTCTCTTGTCATCTATCGTGGTCCAATTTCCAAACGTGAGATAGACTATATACGAGGGGTTAACTCGAGCTACATCATTCGGAATCTCATGGTTCGTGGCCTTATTGAACGGGTGGACCGGGTACCATCTTCGTCAGGCTCGGGGCAGGAAGGAAGGAGCTTTACCTATCAACCAACATTTGAACTTCTGGCACATTTGGGTGTTTCAAAAAAAGAAGATTTGGAAGATTTTGATGCAGTGCAAAGGGATTTAATTGCTTTTATGGAGACGAGCGCAGAACAAGAACAAGAAAAAAATGGATAATTTTGCTACTCAACAAAAAAAAGACAAAGTTATGCTTGCGATTGGTGTCGTTGCACTGGTTATTTTCGTGCTTCTTATTGTGCTTATGTACGCACACGGTCCATACTCAAGAACTGATGACATTAGTCAGCCTGTAGTTCATACGATTCCAACCAAAATCAAAATTTCGAGTGATCTTGTCCTTTCAGCAAAAGCTGCGGTTGTGTGGGACATGAAAAATAAGAGATTTATTTATGAAAAAAATAAAGATGAAGTTTTGCCCCTTGCATCACTTGCAAAACTTATGACCGCACTCACCGCCACCGAACTTCTTCCAAAACAATCGACCATAACACTAGTTCAAAAATATCTCGGTGACGATACAAAAGATATTGGTCTTTTGGCCAATGAAAATTGGAATGTCGATGATTTACTTGCATTGACACTCATTTCTTCTTCCAATGATGGTGCAAAAGCAATTGCTTCAGCGGCGGGAGCATTTTTATCAAATAGTCGATCTATCGACCCACGTGTGGCTTTCCTTCAAAATTTAAATGAGAAAGCTGTAAAAATTGGACTCGATTCAACACATTTTTATAACGAAAGTGGCCTTGATTTGAATCTCGAACAAAGTGGTGCCTACGGAAATGCAAAAGATGTTGTTATTCTCATGGATTACATATTGAAAAATCATCCTGAACTTCTAACACCAACAACCAACGCCCGAACATTGATTTCTTCGCAAGATGCCGTTCATAGTGTAAAAAATACAAATATCGCAGTCGAACAAATACCAGGTGCATTAGGTTCAAAAACAGGCTATACAGATCTAGCTCAGGGGAATTTAGCAGTAGCATTTTCTCCGGGCCTTGAGGGTCCATACATTGCAGTTGTACTTGGTTCGACCTACGAAGGACGCTTTGAGGATATCAATTCCCTGATTGAGGCCACATTAAAAGCAACACATGAATAACATATAATACCTATATGATTATCGATATTATAAAAGTGGTTGTTCCTTCCGTTATTGCGTTCAGTATTGGTATTGGAATGACACCAACTCTGACAAATTTTTTATATACACACAAAATGTGGAAGAAAAAAAGTGTCAGCAGATCAATTGATGGGGGATCGGCCTTAATTTCAGCCTCTCTTCATGATGACGAAAACAAAAAAACTCCTCGCATGGGAGGTGTTGTTGTTTGGCTCAGTGTTTCAATTACCTGCATCGGTATCTGGTTTCTTTCACAATTTGCTGATGTAAATCTTTTTCAAAATATTGATTTTCTTTCACGAAATCAAACATGGATCCCATTATTAACACTCATTATTGGAGGGTTGGTTGGCCTAATCGATGATTATCTAGTAACAAGAGAAATTCCGGAAGGCAATTATACGGGCGGCGGTTTGTCACTTTCAAAACGATTACTTGTAACTGGAATTGTTGGATTACTCTGTGCTTTGTGGTTCTATTTTAAACTCGAGGTTCATTCAATAGGTCTACCTTTTGGATTACCTGACTTAGAGCTTGGTTTTTTGTTTATTCCTTTTTTTGTTTTTGTTATTCTTTCGATTTATGCTGGTGGGGTAATAGATGGTGTAGACGGTCTTTCTGGTGGTGTTTTTGCAACAATTTTTGCAGCCTATGGGGGTATTGCTTTTTATCAAAACCAATACGATTTGGCGGCATTTTGTGCCACTATTTTTGGAGCAATATTAGCTTTTCTTTGGTTCAATATACCTCCTGCTCGATATTATATGTCTGATACAGGCACAATGGGGCTAACCTTAACTCTTGGAATTGTAGTATTTATGACCGACTCGCTTGGAGGGGGTCACGGTGTAGTTGTATTGCCAATTATTGGATTTCTACTTGTTGCAACTGTTGCGTCGGTTATTATTCAAATTTTATCAAAGAAAATTCGGGGTAAGAAAGTATTTCTTGTTGCGCCTATACATAATCACTTTCAAGCAAAGGGCTGGCCTGCATATAAAGTAACGATGAGATTTTGGATTATTGGTGTTATATGTGCGCTTTTAGGGCTTATTGTTGCGCTGGTAAGATAGGGAAGTGTGCGTAAACGTAGTAGAATTGATTTTTAACAATGAGACAAGAAAATCGAGTCGACTGGTGGTTTCTTATGCTGGTAATTGTCATGGCCGCAGTTGGTTTTTTTATTTTCAGCTCTGCCTCATTGGGATTATTCGCTCGCGAAGGTGCTCGTTTTTCAAGTGTAGCATTCTCTCAAATTTTTTTAGGCCTTTTTATGGGTTCAGTTGCTTGCGTGATTACTTCACGCATCAATTATCAATTTTGGCGTAAATATGCTTTTTATTTGTTTTTGCTTTCTATACTGGCGACGCTTCTAGTATTTGTACCCGGAATAGGATTTTCTCATGGTGGTGCTGCTCGATGGATTCTTGTTGGTCCTCTTTCATTTCAACCCTCTGAATTACTTAAAATTGGTTTCTTAATTTATATCGCCGCTTGGATTTCAGGTGTAAAAAAGAATGTTGAAACATTTAAATACGGTATTTTGCCATTTTGTTTACTTTGCGGATTCGTTGGTGTTATTTTACTGGCACAACCTGATACCGATACTTATATTATTCTTGCTGCAACCGCACTCGGAATGTTTGCTATTAGTGGTGGAAAATGGAAACACATTGCGTCTGTAATTTTAATAGCACTTATTGCACTTAGTGTTGTTGCATACACCCGACCATATATTCGAGAACGATTAATGGTTTTTATACACCCAACACATGATCAACTTGGATCAAGTTATCAACTTAATCAATCTCTTATTGCTATTGGTTCTGGAGGCTTTTTGGGGCGAGGTTTTGGTCAGAGTGTTCAAAAGTTTAATTTTTTGCCTGAACCAATTGGAGATTCAATTTTTGCCGTTATGGCAGAAGAATTTGGTTTTGTTGGTGGAGTTGCCCTTATCTTTTTATATGTTTTCTTTACGTTTAGAGGTATGAGAATTTCTATGAATTCACCAGATACCTTTGGTGGACTGCTTGCATTTGGAATTGTTATACTCATAGTATCCCAATCTTTTGTAAATATCGGTGCAATGTTGGGGGTTTTACCCCTTTCAGGTATTCCACTCTTGTTTGTAAGTCATGGGGGTTCA
>CAYTZJ010000024.1:0-9344 GCA_964442475.1 uncultured Candidatus Saccharibacteria bacterium
GCTTGCATTGGTATATTCCAAATATGAAGAAGCACTCGAAGAAAATCGACTCTATGATTTTGAAGACATGATTGTCGAGGTTTTAAGAATACTTAGAAGTAATAAAGAATTACTACTCGAACTTCAAGAAACGTATCAATACGTCTTGGCTGATGAGCATCAAGATGCAAATCGTGGACAAAATCGTCTTTTGGAATTTCTTTCTGGATTTCATGAGAATCCGAATCTTTTTGTGGTGGGGGACGAAAAGCAAGCAATCTGTCGTTTCCAATGGGCATCGCTTGAAACCTTTCTTTATCTCAAAAAACGGTTTCCTGAGGCAGAAGTTGCTTCTTTGGTTAAAAATTATCGTTCAACGCAGGGAATTCTTGATGCGTCTCATGAGCTTATTTCCAAAAATACATCTGGTGCGGTAGAGCGTGTCAAATTAGAAGCGAAAGATAAAGAAAGAAAGATCAGTATTTCTATTGCCAATCTCGATACACCACAACAAGAAGCTTTCTTTGTGGCAGAAGATGTTAAAAAAAGAATTGCAACGGGCGTAAGGGCAGAACAGATTGCGGTTTTATTTAGAAATAATAAAGACGCAGACGATATTTCAAGAGCACTTGACGTTGCTGGTGTGCCATATGTTTTACACACAGACTTTGATGTTTTTTCAGATGAATACATCCAAAAATTGTTTTTTGTTTTGCGAGCAGTAAATGATTTTGGAAATGATGAATTCCTTGCAAAAGCAATTTTCTTGGATTTTTTTAAACTGAATCATCTTGATATATATAAGGTTCTGGTTCATGCAAAAAGTTCACGCAAAAAAATTTTTGAGATTATTAAATCAAAAAAAGAACTTGAAATGGCTGGGGTTGAAAATAGTAAGTCGTTTATAGATTTTTTTGAAAATTTTCATGAATTAAGTGTTATTGCTAAAAATAAAAGTCTCATAGAAGCTTTTCAAGAAATTTCTAATCGTATTGGATATGTAGGCATTATTTTATCTAAACCACGTTCACTTGAACTCATTGCGGCATATGATTCATTACTTGCACATATGATTGAACTATTAGAGCGTCATAAGTATGCGCGACTCAATGATTATATCGAGCTTGTCGATAAAATGAATATTCATGGAGTTTCAATTAAAGCTCGAAGCGTCTCATCTCATCCTGGTAAGGTCAATCTCCTTACTGCTCACAAATCAAAAGGGCTTGAATTTGATTTTGTGTACTGTCTTAACCTTAACGATGGACATTGGGGTGGTAAACGCAGTTTGAGTCATTTTTTGCCCATTGGAGCTACTGTGGCTAATGGTTCAGAAGATCAGATTGCTGACGAAAGAAGGCTGTTATACGTCGTTTTAACCCGTGCTAGAAAGGGAATAACCCTTACTTATGCTAATTATCGAACTTCAGGAAAAGAACTCACACCGAGTCAGTTTTTAGAAGAAATAGACCAGTCCCTTGTTACTCGAGTTGATACGAAGATTGACCCGAAAATAAGTGTAACTACTGCAACTGCAATTCCCATTACTAATGATCTAGATATAAAAAATCGAACGTATCTTGCTCATCTTTTTTTGGAACAGGGTTTTTCTGTAAGCGCATTGAATAATTACCTTACATGTCCATGGCGATTTTTCTTTAATAATTTGATCCGTATTCCTCAATCACAAGAGCGACACCAACTTTACGGGACGGCAATTCATGAAGCGCTCAAAGTTTTTTTTGATGCGTATAAAAACGAAAAAGAAATTAGTAAAAAAGATTTTTTAAATTTTTTTGATGGATTTTTGAATAGAAAAGCCTTATCTGATTCCGATTATCAATTGTTTTTGGAAAGAGGAAGAAAGGCGCTTGGTGGTTACTTTGATACATATCATGGAACATGGTCAAAAAATATTTTTAATGAATTTAATATTTCTGATGTGGTGTTACCGGTTGAGTTTGATGGGGAAATAAAAGATGTGATTTTGCGTGGTCAACTCGACAAAATTGAATTACTTGACGGTTCAAACGTGAATGTTGTTGATTATAAAACTGGAAAACCAAAAAGCCGTAAGGATATTGAAGGTGAAACAGAATCGTCTGAGGGCAATATCAAAAGGCAGTTAGTCTTTTATAAAATTCTTATCGAAGGTAGTAAAAAGGCTAATTTTATAATGCGGACTGGTGAGATAGATTTTGTTGAGCCAAATGATCGTGGAATTTATAAGAAAGAAAAATTTGAGGTAAATGATATGGAGATTTCTGAAGTAACCGAGCTGATAAAAAAATCAGCCCAAGAAATTCTTGGACTAACTTTTTGGAACACTCTGTGCGAAGATTCAAAATGCGAATTTTGCCAAATGAGGAGACTGATGATTTCGGGAGAAATGATTACTGAGAAAGAACCGAAATTAAATCGATCATAAATTGTTCTGGCATAGAACCGCTTACACCAACTTTCGTATTGTCGTTTGAAAGAACAAAGAATTCAGCAGGGAATTTATATTTTACAATGCTTTCAGTAAGGAATTTTTCAACTTTCTCTTTGTTGTATTTTTTGTTTGTAATGAGAACACTGAATGGGGTTCCACCGGCACCATTTTGAACTGCTTCGTCATGCTCAGCTTTTACCCGAGCGGTCATTTCTCCATTATTAAGACATGTATTAAACGCAGCAACATCCAAGCCGATATTCTTGGCAATTATAGGTAATTGTAGTGGGTCTAAGCCGTCATTTGCAGGAGTTACTGAGTAAATTTGATCTGTATAATTCCAAAAACCAGTTTGTCCGCCAATTTTGCCTGCGCAGAGTAACGCTTCGGCTTCACGGGATGCTTTAGGGTGACGTTCGGAAATTGGAAAATTTCGGTATACCCAAGCAAACGTGCTGTCTTTACCAAATTTTTCGATCAAATTTTTTGCTACCAAGTGGTACTGTTTGCAATATGGACATTCAGTATCAGAGTATTCAATCATAACGACTTTTGCGTTTGAGTTACCGCGAATGTAATCATTCTCTGAAATCGGTGCAAGAGTAAAATCAGCAGACTGAAAAGTTTGATTTTGGCTGTCGGAAACATTTGCAACTTGTGTCGTTGGTTTATTAGAAAAATAAACCGCTCCAGCAATCATGAGACCAGCAATAACAATCGCCATCGGCACTGAAAATGATATTTTATTTCCGCTTTCCATGTTTAAAAATTATTAAATAATGTGCAGCAATTGTATCACAATATAAGAAATCGGGATCTCAAAACGGTAATGAAAACGTCATTGAATTTTCTGAAGCAATTTCGGTCCATTTTTTTGCTCCGGAAAGGGGAATGTCAATAATTTTGCCATCTTCTTTAAATTTCAATAAACCATTCTTGACGGCGTAATCAAAAACATCTTTGGTGATTTTTACATCGTCAATGCAGTATTTTTTGACTTTATCTTTTTCTCCCTTTCGCCACCAAGTTACAGCCTCAAGACCGTGACCTGATTTATTCATACCGAGTGTTCCTTCGGCAATCTGATCAAGTTTCATTCGACGACCATAGGATTCTTTAATTTCCTTCAAGATATCGAGGTGGGGAATTTTAAACAAATCTCCAGAATAATATTTGTTGAGAAGTGGCAAATCAAAATGTTCCGAATTGAATCCAATCAAGAGATCAGTTCCTTCTAGAAATGGCCAAAGATTTTTGAATTCATGTTGTTCAAACGTGTGGTATGAATCAGATGTGTAATCATAAAGACCAACAACAGAAATATCTAAAAGTGCAGGATCAGCTTTTCCTACGTCGGCAAAAATATTACTTGTTTCAATGTCAAAAACAACTTTTTTCATTGTAAGTTGAGTGAATTTCGAATTATTTTCTTTCTAAGATTGCTTCAGCTAAATCCTTAATTCCCTTTTCATCAAGTTTAAAGCTTACTTCTGATCGATTAGAGAGTTTTTTGACTTTGATTATGCGGTCCTTAACTTCGGCAGGGCCAATTACTCCAAAAAATTGAATTGATTCATTAAGGGCTTTTTTGAGTTTGTCTCCAATATTTTTTTCACTGTAATCTACTGCTACTGATATGCCTTGATCGCGAAGTTTTTCGGCGATTATATCGCCAAATTCATATTCTTTGTCTACGATTGCCAAATAGAGAAGCGTGGTGGATTTGTATTGTGGAACAAGCTTGTGTGTTTCCAAAAAATCAGAAAGAGTCACATCACCAGCCCCAAAACCAACAGCAGCAATTGGATCAGCTTCAAAAATTTCAAGAAGCTTGTCGTAACGGCCACCGCCAAATAGTGAACGACGATTGCCTGGATCTGTGTCAAAGATTTCAAAAACGAAGCCGTTGTAATAATCAAAACCTCTGACGAGTGTTGGTGTAAATACAACATTCGTGATACCAATTTTTGAAAGACCGTCAATAATTGCAATTAGACGTTTGTTTTTTTCTGTTTCACCGAGGGCACTCATGAAATCTCGACCAGACTTAAGAGCTTCAATAATTTTGTCAGTTCTTTTGCCTGCTAATTTTGTAAGTCCAATCCTAAATTCTTCTTCGGAGATCTTGCTTTTTTTGTCGATTAATTTTTCAACGGCTTGACGTTTCGTTGCTGGAAGTTCAATTAAGTCCCAAAAATAATTAAGAAGTTCTCTGTCGCTAACTTGAATTTCAAAATCTTTATCATCTGCACCAAGATTTTTCAAAAGTTGATATGCAACAGAAATAATCTCAATATCAGCGCGCTCATTATCAATACCAAAAATATCTACGTTCAACTGAAAATGTTCACGTAATCTACCTTTTTGAGGTTGTTCATAACGAAAAAGATTTGGTATTGAATACCAGCGAAGTGGAAAAGAAAGTTCTCGGCGTTTTGCAGCAATCATTCGTGCGACCGTCGGTGTCATTTCGGGTCGGAGAGTTACTTCGCGGTCACCACGATCGGTAAAGGTGTATGTTTGCTCATTAATTATTTCCTGACCAGTTTTTGCTCGATACAAGTCTGCTGGTTCAAGTGGAGAGGCACCATATTCGATGTAACCAAAATTTTCCGCTGTACTACGCATTGCAGCAAAAATATATTTCTCCAAAAACATCTCTCGTGGATAAAAATCCCTGACACCCTTATATGGAGTAGTTTCGAGTTTGACTAAAACTTTCTTTTTCGGCATTTGACAGTCATTTTAACGAATACTTGGCGTAACTACAAGGCCATTTTTAAACGATGATCTGCTATGATATGTGGCATGAATATCATCCGTAAACTTTTTTGTTGCACACGAAAAGGCACTCAAAATAAAATCGGCCATTTTGAATTCAAGAGTCTGGCTTATGATCCGACGAAACCACGAAATGTTGCGGATTATTTGAAGTGGATGACATCTGAAGAGACAAAAAAATATTTGGATGAGCAGAAACTTAATTTCGGAGTTTTGATTATGAATCTTTTGTTTGATAATAATGCTGGAAATATTGTTCGTTCGGCAAATGCGTTTGGTGCAAAAGAAATAATTTTATATGGTCACAAAAAATTCGACAGACGAGCAAGTGTTGGTGCTGAATTTTATTCTCACTTTCGACATCTCAAGTACACCGAAGATCTCGACACTCTTTTTAAGGAATATGAAATGATTGTCGCGGTTGAAAATACACCCAATGCGGTGTCACTCAAATCATTTGAATGGAATAAGGATAAGAAAACATTGATAATTTTTGGTCAAGAAAGCGAAGGAATTCCAAAGGAAATCTTGGATAAGTGCGATGCGGTCGTTTCTATTAATCAAAGAGGTAGTGTCCGATCTCTTAATGTGGCGGTTGCGGCTGGGATTGTGATGAATGATTACGGAGTTAAAACTTCTTAACTATTCTTAAACAAAATTTGAATAACTTTTTGTTAGGTTGGGGATATGAAATCAAAACAAAAAGGTTTTACACTTATTGAAATTTTGCTAGTCATGGGCATTATTGCCATTCTGGCAGCCGTTGTGATTGTGGCGATTAATCCAGCTCGTCAATTTGCTCAAGCAAGAAATTCTCAAAGAACAAGTAATGTGTTTTCAATTTTGAATGCGATTAGTCAGAACATGACAGATCATCAAGGTGTGTTTGAGTGTGCTGCTGGCCCAATTCCTGTTGCTACAACCACATTAAAATCAAGTGGGGGATACAACATTGCAGATTGTATAGTTCCAACTTATTTGCCCATACTTCCTCATGATCCAAGTGCTCCGGGAGCACATGTAACAAATAATAACGATTACGATACAGGCTACGTTATTTCATATGATTTAACTACAAACCGAATTACAGTTGCTGCTCCATATGCCTCCCAGGTCTCTGAATTATCTCAAAACATAAAAGCCGTACGTTGATTTGACAAATTAAGATTTTCGTGTATAATATAAAAAGGTAAGGCTATGTATGGCCTTTCCCTCAAACCCTTGATTGAAAGGTTACACATGCGTCAGTTCATCTCAATTTGTCTGCTTCTGGTTGTTCTGGTTGTTCTGGTTGTGTTTGGTGGTTGTGGCTCTGGTCATGCCTGGGTTTCGTCTGATGCCTCATGGCCGCCTGTTTGGCGCGAAGATCGGGCGCTACAGTATCAGTCAGTTCACACCACCAGAGACAATTACTACATCCTCATTGATCGCGGGTTCCACACGGGCCCGAACCAAAGCGAGATCAATGACTACTGGAACAGCAGGAACGATCATGGTCACAGACATCGATAGTTCTTGCTGAATGCACGGTAAAACCCCCAAGTATGAAGCTTGGGGTTTTTTGTTTCAAAATCATGATAGTATTTTAAATACTATATGAACTCAAAAAAGCCTCACATTGTAATTTTGGGTGCGGGTTTTGGTGGACTCTATACATTTCTTCACTTAAGAAAACATGTGTCTGCACGTCGTGCTGATATCACAATAATTAATAAAACTAATCATTTCCTTTTCACACCTCTTTTACATGAAGTTGCAACAGGGGGATTGGCACATCATCAGGTTGTCGAGTCTATTCGACAAATTACATACAAAAAAGGAGCAAATGTGCTTGTTGCTGAAGTTAAAAATATAAACACAGCTCATAAAATTGTTGAAACTGAAACTAGCTCAGTTCCTTATGATTATTTAGTCATTGCAACTGGTGCGGTGACAGATTTTTATAGTATTCCGGGCGCATCTGAAAAAACACTCACACTTAAAACATTACGAGATGCCATTGTTATTAGAAATCGAATTATTGATGCTTTCGAAACCGCCGTTCATATTAGAGACGTCGAGGAGCGCAAAAAATTTTTGACCTTCGTTTTGGTTGGTGGTGGTGCAACAGGAGTTGAGCTTGGAGCTGAAATTTCAGAATTTTTTCACAATGCATTTAAAAAGTTTTTTTGTGGAAAAATTGCACCAGAAGATGTTTCAATTCACATTGTTGCTGGTGAAAAATTACTGCATGTTTTTAATCAAAAAATGCAAGAACGAGCAGGTAAAATTCTTGAACGAGTGGGAGTGCAAATTCATAGTGGTGTTCGGGTTACTGCAGTGAATGATAATGAGGTCATCCTGAGCGATGGGTCAAAAATCAATTCAAAACTTGTCATTTGGACCGCTGGAATTAAACCAAATGTTCCATCAATCGATATTCCAATAAGTAATACTAAAAGTAGAGGTCGAATCGTGGTCGACAAGACTCTTGAGGTAATTGGTGCAGATCATATATATGCATTAGGTGACGTGGCAACTTTTGCAGATGAATTTCTTCCTACTCATGCCCAACTCGCTGTACAAGAAGCTCCCGTTGTGGCAAAAAATATTTTTTGTGAAATGAAAAATTTTCCACTTCAAAAATTTGAATATCGATCGATGGGTGATCTGGTTTCATTGGGTCGATGGCAGGCTCTTGGAAATATTGGAGGAATTCTTTGGACTGGTCCGTTGGCGTGGTTTCTTTGGCGCACAATTTATCTTTTTAAATTTGCATCATGGTCAAAAAGAATCAAAATTGCTGTTGATTGGACACTGGATATTTTTTATCCACGCGACACTACAAGAGCGTAAGTTTGCACGCTATACTTTAAGAGTTATTAGTTAATTTTTTGAAATGATTAAAATTAAGAAGAATCCAGATCTTGGTTTGCTTTTATTGCGTTTGGCAGTCGGTATTATTTTCTTTGCTCATGGATGGGCAAAGTTTGCTGACATGACGAATACAATTACTTTTTTCGGTGGCCTCGGTATGCCATCCATCGTTGCTTATCTAGTTGCAGCTATTGAATTGGTTGGAGGTCTTGCACTCATTCTTGGTTTGTATACTGATCTTGTCGCACTTTTGCTTACTATTGTTATGGTTGTAGCGTTGGTGTATGTAAAAATGGCCACATTCAAGCTTGGATTGGTGGGTGGTTATGAACTCGATTTGGCATTACTTGGGGGTGTGTTGGCAGTTCTTTTTGTTGGTTCTGGCAAACATCATGTAATGAAAAGTTTGATGAAGGGAAATTTGTAATTGTTTTTCAAGACAGGGTGGTCATGTGATGACCCAACAAAAAACACTCGGATTTAAGGGGTGTTTTTTGTTTGTTTAAATTTTATTGACGAGTTTTAAAATATTTGTAATATGCATAGTAATGCCCGATTCACTTAAGCATATTATTTTCTTTGCAACCGCTCCAATAATGATGATTTTACTTTTCATCGTTTATTTTTTGTATGGAGATGATAGTGACGGCACTGGTTGGTATCAAGATTTATGGGACGGTAATTTATTGCAATGGACCCTTGCAGTATTTCTTGCACCGATATTTTTTTCAATCAATAAATTTGTTAATTTTTTCTATCCAATTTGGGAGGAGTGGTCAGAATAAACTATCTTAAACGTTTCATTGGATGTAAATGCGCAGCGATTCCTACCGCAGTTGCAACAATTAAAATATTTTTAATGATGTATTGACCCTCTATGGTTGGTATAAGTGGTGCTTGCCAAGTAATTTCTCGAAGAAGAAACAACGGTGCGGTCGTAACAAATAAATGGGGTACCAAAAGAGGTAGGGCAATACGTTCTAATCCTGGAATCAAGAAAACTATTGCGATTAATATTTCGTATACTCCCAAGATCATTATGAATACATCAAATGTAATGAAGGGTAGTGTCTGACGAAGTAGTGCGTCAACAAGCGGGTTGGCGGGGCTATAGTTAAAAAGTTTGAGTATTCCGAACCAAAAATAAACAGTAAAAATCGCTACTCTTGCCAATGGCATGCCCCACCTTTGAGTCGAGTGAATAATTTCTTTGTCTACAGTGTTTATATTGTTAAGTTTGATTTTGTCAATTTATCTCTCAATAGTTTCTTTTTCTTTCTTGCTTTCTGTGCAA
>CAYTZJ010000025.1:0-9185 GCA_964442475.1 uncultured Candidatus Saccharibacteria bacterium
TGCGCATTTCCGGGGCAACTGACCAGACTCTAAAGGTTTCTATGATTGGTCCAAGTGCTTGGGGATCGATAGGCTTCAAGCGGTGGGCGTGATCCAGTGTGCCGAGATGTCGTTCGAATACACCGAAGTCCATCTCTAATTTTGCTTGAGTGCTTTCAATTCTGGCAATCGCTTCAAGTGCCTTGCGCCTGTCCGTGATGCTTGGTTGTGGTGAGTTTGCTTGTGGGAACGCCATTCTAAAAAGTTCTTCGCAAATCACTCGGTTGCGTTCGCGGAGGTACATAACTTTTTCTTCGACTAGATTTGTATCGGCTCGCATGACGAGCTCACCATCGACCTTCCTTATCAGCTTGTGTACATAGTTGATCGAAAGAAAACGATTGGCTTTTTTCTCCACAATCTTTTGAAGTTGCACGCCTGTAATGAGCGGATCCATCGCGCGTGCATCTCGGATGATACGTCTCAGGTGTGCCTCTTGTACATTTGTTACTTTCATGGTCTTTCTTAATATCTTTATTTTGATTCTACCACTCTTTATCACCACTCTTAATGCTGTTTGTAAAATCAGGCTTAGAATTTCTAATGGGGAGGCGCGTGTGGCTTCACCTTAAACCAGTAGGAGGTACGAATTCCTATCCAGTACGCTTCCCCCTCATTAAAAATCCTTATTGTTTTCTAATTTACTGTAAATGTCTGCCAACACTTCGGCGAGTTTTTTAGCCGCAAACTTATATTCTTTAGTATGTTCGCCAGCCTGACTTACGTCACATATCTTCTCTAAAATTTGTTCTTTTGCTGTCTTTTTAATGGTCTTACACTCACAATTATCACTACACCAGTGCCTACCTGCCGTCTTCATTACCCCCTCTATCTGCCTCGCTGTGGATTCGTTGGCTATGTTGGGGCCGTACATTGCCAGAAGAATGTCTAAGATTTGTTTTTTCATTTATTTCTTATACCTAAACATTGCTGTTAAAAACCCAATGGCTCCGAACATAACGGCCATAGCGTACACGATTATTGAAAATTGAATGAATGTGATGTGCATGTTTTTATTCTGCTAGACCTTCCCACAACGGCACTAAAAATGTCAGGAACCATTTTAAAGGGAAAGCGATTACTGCTAATAAAACTGCGAGGAATATTTCTACTGGCTTACCTTTAGCCCACACCCCATTGAACCAGCTTTTTTCATTAAAAATCTTGTCTCCCAACATCATAAGGGGAAACATTACTGGGGCGAGGATAAAAAATAAAATCAGTTTCATGTTTTTTTGAGATTCACTGACTGCTGGGGGCAAGGATTTGACGAGATTGGCGATTTTTTCATTAAGTGCTGGGTTGTCTTTCGACTGCCACTCTGCACACCTGACTCGTATAGTCACCTTGCATCGAAAACGAAATGATGTCGGGGAGATAAGAAGCTACTCAATCAACCCCTCACGTCTACCTATTCCGCCACCCCATGAATCAATGAACCTCTTTGAGAGTTGCTGGTGGGGAAGTATTGGCGTTCCATTCCCTTAGGCCTCAGTTTTGGTTACTGCCCAGCTACCAAGTTATTCCCCCATCAACAACCCTCTTAAAATTCCCCAACAATCTTGGTTGAGGAACTTCGAGAGAGGAATCACCACTTGCCGTTCTCGTAATCACGTTCGCGTTCAGATTTTGGTTCTTCTTCACGTGTCCGTGATGTACTGGATGATCTGGTGTCGCGTTCTTCCCGATCACTTTGAACGGCGTCCCGTGTTTGATCCTCGATTTCCTTTTCACGTTCTGTGCGAAACATGTTTGATACTCCTGGAAAAGAACTGGGTTTGGCTACGCTGCCAACTTGTCTCAAAATTGAGGGCAAGCCACAAGGATTTACCCCTGTAGTTCGACCTTAATTACTTACTCATCAACAATTCAATGTACTGATTCAAGAGAGCAATGATTCGAAGTTTCTGTGAGTATTCAACTGATCGACTGCCACTTGAACCGTAATGCTTTTTAACGGCTGTTGATCCAGTAAATCCTTCTCCAATTACTCCTGCTTGTTTTACGGAGTCAGTTGCGTGCACTGATTCAGAAGCCGGCGAACTTTCACTTACTTGTGCAAACACTGGTGTAACGAGTACGAATGACAACACGGCTGCGATTATAAATTTTTTCATTTTTTTATTTACTATTTTAATAACTCGAGAATTCGCTGAACGTCCCACACAATCCACGGGCTCTTATTTCACTTAGGAGGGAGGGGATGCGCTCCTCTTGCTCTACCTTTGAATGTCTGTGGGGTATTCAACGAACTCTCTCAGATTAGTATACTAGCGCGCTAGTATGATTGCAAATGTAAAAGTGGATAACTACTTTGCTGCAATAACGGAAAGAAGATGCAGTACCCGGACCATGAATAGTAAGCCGGTAATACCCATACCTATTTTTACACCCTGCATGATTGTCTCCAAACGTGACATTTCGTGTTTCATTTTTTTTCGTTTTGTTTTTTTAATAAATCTCTAATCTCTTCGAGCAGATGCGTCTGCTGTTCATTGTAATTGAAATTAAGAAGACCATAGTGCGTCGAGAATCGAGTCCCCAACCACTCTTTCATTTTTGAAAGCTTGTGAACGTTGTAGTGGCCAACAAATGTGAGAATAATCATTGCCGGTATTGCCATGACAATAAGCCAGATGTAGCTATCGAGCTTGAGAATAATGTAGAGACCGAAGAGGCCGAGGAATAAATTTCTAAATTCATTAAGAATGTTCAGGCCGTTTTCGAGATAGTAATACATCCGGATGAGCCAGTTTTCTCTTCCTCGGAGGTATATCTTGTCTTCTTCAAAAGGATTTCGCTTCGTCATGATTATACAATTTCAGATTCCGGCGGGAATTTTTGGGTGAACTCACATTTTTTCCAACACTTCTTACACTGCTGATTTCCGGGTTCGCTTTCAAATACATCTCCGTTGCAGCAGACCGACTTAGTAAAGAAATCAATATATATTTTCTTTCGTTGCTCAAAGGTTCGTCCGGTAAAATCATAATCGTTTCGAAGGAGTATGTGGTATCGATCAGCGTTGTCTAGAATCATCCTATTAAAATCTGTGTGTCGGACCGCCTTTATGAATGCCTTTTTTATTCGAGGATGGAGTAGTGCGATTCGAAGAACTTTAATAAACGTATTAATGAATTTTGCTGCTTGAGTTTTTTCTCTCTTTATAAAAATCTCCGAGAGACGTTTAAGTTCTGCGCGCGGATCATCCCGTAGTGCGTGTGTACCTATTTCGCTCATGAGGTCCTGGATTCGAAGCCGGTAGGCATCATCGTATTCGATAATAGTTGCAATGATGCGTGCAAATTTCCATGCAGTCATTCGGTATTTTCTATCCGGACCTTCTACTTCCTGCCAATCAGGATTTAAATTAGTGATGCCCATTTCTGACATGAATGTGTACACAAACGATCGCATTTCCTGAACCGGGATCGAGTATCTTTTCTTTACGAGAAAATAATCGTTAAGAATCCAGGTACCGACACGAACATAGTTTGCGGTAACACGTTCAAAAACTTTCACTTTAAATTTCCACGGAAGCAGCATGAAACCAAGCGCAGGCAAAATCATTTCCTTTCCTGAAATTGCTTCGATCGCTGTTCGGGTAATTCTCTTCATCACATCTGCTGCCTGAACTGCTGCAGGAAACGGAAACCCCTTTTTTGGGTATGGATGACCTTTATAAAACACATAGATTCCGCCCTCCGGTGGATATTCGGTTTTTTCGTAGATCGGAAATCTCGTACCTTTTCTCAAGAACGTACTTTGCACCATTTGTTTTGCGCTGAATACATCGTCACGAGGTGCAAGCACTGTTGATTCAATTGTTTTATTCATCAGAATTTCTTGCGTAAAAAATTATAAAAAGAACTGTGAGAGACAAGACACACAAAACTTCCATCCCTAAAATAAATTGCGTCAGTGTCATTTTATTTATCCGTGTTTTCCTGGAATCCAATTGAGTGGCCACTTCTCTTCGCGTGTCCAAGCACTTGAAGTTTCAACTCAAGACATCGAACACATTCGGTCTTGAACGTGTGGCTTTCAGATGACTTCTCCCTCCCCTCTCCCCTGTCGAGGATTGCACTCAGTTCTCCCTCTGTGAATCCGGTTGACGAGAGGGTAGGGGAGTCTTGCATGTTGAGAATGAGGTCAAATAATTTGTCCTCATCGAATTTTCCGTGGATTTTGTTGAGCCCAATGTTGAGTTGCTTTTCTGCTTCGAGATCGAGGTTAACTTCGAACGCTGGTATCATCCAAAAACCATTTTCTATTTCCAAACCCTTAACCGCATCCTTTGCGAGTAAACGTTCAACAGCGGTGAGGCGTTGATGGCCGCCGACAATAGTTCCGTATCGGTCTGGATGCACATTGACCACGATCGGTTCGACGAATCCGTGAGTTTCTATTGATTTCATGAGCGCCTGCATTTCTGCGTCCGGCATCACTCGAGGATTATAATCAGCACGTTTTAAATCTTTAATTGGGAAAAAATTACTCATTTTTTTATTTCGTAATTTTCAAATCCGCATCCTTCGTCACACATGAGTATTCCTGAAACTGGTTTTGTTCCATCTTTCCGAATGCAGTATTTCGATTCGATTGGATCTCCTGGCCACAAAAGCTTTCTTGAATATCCAATTATGTTTTTACATTTGTTGCATGTAATCTCGTGCGGATATTTTTTCTCAAGCTCAAAATCAAAAGAGGTGTTTTCCATGGTTATTTTTTAACATAATAACTAGCAAGCTTTGGAAGATTGTCGAGCACTGTTTGTATATCGCTCTTTGAAAGATGCACACCAGGCATTCCCTGAATCAAAACAATTAAGGCATTTTTTGTGAGTCCGCTAGAAATTAATTGCTGAAACCCTTTTGAAATTCGAATGATCGAATCAGCAAGAACTTCTGGGGTTTCAGGACTATCTGCGTCCTTTATCACTCGAACATTTTGTGCTTTTTTTGATTCCATATTTTTATTGTTTAGGTTCTACGGGCTTTTCTTTGTCGGCTGCAATCATCTCTGGAGTTTTTAATTTGAAATTATCAAAAAATTCTGACTTCTCTAAAGCCATCGCTCCTTCAGTTTGATAATTCGCTGATTTCTCGAAAAGTTTTTTTCGCAATTCACTCACAGATGCAACCCTGGCAGAATATTTTTTAGCATCATCCTTGAATCCCGCGATCATTGCTTTCTCTTCTGCCGTTTTTTTATTACCAGATTTTTTTTCTTCAAGGTCATTGATACGTTTCGTCGCTTCAGCCGCTCGAGCTTCCATTTCCTGGATCTGTTTATTTAAAGTTTCGTATTGTTTTCCGTAGTATTCATACAAGCCAAGTGCTTCAAACGCAATGAATAAATACTTTTCTGAAAGTTCTCCTCTAAATTTGTTTTGTTTTGTTTCTTCCATGTGTGTTGTTTAAATATTAATTTCTACCGATCCAGAGCCATTTTATTTGTATGGCTGTAAATTTTTCTTTTCATTTCGGTTAATGATCTGAAAAATGTTTGCGCGTCGACTGCCAACTTTCTGCGTTGATAATCCTCAATCACTTCATCGATGTTAAGCGTTGGAACTTTTGGATGAGTTTCTTCAAAAATAAAAATTTTGAATGTCCCGGTATTCGATGGTTGCAGGTCACACAAAATAAATCCTAGTGCAACGAGCGCGCTTGCTTCTCCTAAATCTCTTATTTCTACAAAGCTTTGTTTCATGATGTTCAAAAAATTATATCACAGGTTTCTTGCGGCGAACTGATCTTGTCTCACAATCTGCTCCATGGTTGAAAAACCAAACGTGTGAGCTTTATTTGATTTTATAAATGCCTTGTACATCCTTGGGTCACACACAGTTCTTCGAGGGTTTACTTGAAAATATTTCAACTGAAATCTTTCAACAATTTTCTCGATTGGCTGATTTTTTATTTTCACCTCTTCACTGTTCTTTCCTGTGTAAATCCAATACATCAAACGAAAGAATCCCATTCGCTTTGCACGCTCTTCCGGAGTAAGCGCAAGAATCTTCCGACGGTCTTCGAGATAATCCGCCATCGATGAATCTGGTTTATTCGCGACACTTGGAGCAACACGCCGGAATGCTCGAACATCGGAGAGTCGACCAGTCCACCCTGAAATACTCACAACCCCATCAACTTTTGATTTCAGGTACTCTTCCCATCTTGTTTTTGTGATGTCACTTGGATCATCGATTCGGAGAAGATCCGGGTAGCCTGCGATTTTTACGTCGTATACCATGATTTTAATTTATGCGTGTTATTTCTAAACCTTTTTCTTTGCGATCCTCATAAGTACTTAAGTCATCATTCCAACATTCGTTATTCAAGAAAACTGGTGGCTGTTTTATATAATTCTTTTTCCATCGATCGGTGTGCTTTGCTTTTTCTATAAAGACAAGAATTTCAGGTAAATGTTTTGACAGTTTTTCCCTCTTCCAAATAGCCAGCGATTTCTTTTTTAATTCCTTCTTTGGATAAGCATTGTAAAACTGATCGAATGTTGTGTCTGCATCGGGCGACATAGTATCTGTATTCTTTACTAACCTAACCTTACCTAACCTAACCTGTGTATCCACTTTGGATACACCTTGTATACATTTAGAATACCGGCTTAGGTTGGCCACCTTTTCAGCCATTATTGTTTTGTATATATCACCGTATTTTGGATCATCAAGGTACTTACTTTTTACATATCGATCAGACTGAATATGGTTATTTGTGTGCCAATCTTTTACGATGCAAACCTTACTGTCGACGATGTATATAAAGCCTCTTTCATGCAAGGCTCGTAAATCATCCGGCTTACTTTCGGTCATGCGCATGATTGTAAAAACTTCACAAAAACCGTCATCGTCGGAATTCATTCCAATGTGTAAATATAGGGCTTGTGCAGATGGTGACATCATCTGAAAGTCAGAAGAATTTGTTATTTCTTTGGCGAACATTCTGCGGTTTGCCATTATGTTTCTTTATCGATTATCTCCGCGACGTCTTTTAATCGAACACCCTTTTTAATTTTGATAGTTATTTTGTTTTCATCCATGTAAAAGAAAAGGACTTTCGAAGGAAGCTTTTTTCTTATTGCCACAAGCTGAAGATATTCACTGTAGGTCAACTGGCCTTTTTTAGAATTGCAGGACCGACAACAAAGTACTAAATTATCTATGCAATTTGTACCACCTTTACTGGTTGGTATTTTGTGATCTACCGATGGAAACTCATCAACGATTGTTTTTTTACAATAATGGCAATTCAAACCATTTTCCTTTTCAATCAAAACATCTCTAATATTTTTCTTCATTTTTTTGTTTGTGTTTTGCCCAACGAGCATTAGCTGCATCACGTGCAAGTTTGGAGTGTTCTTTTTTTGTTAATAAAGAGACCCGAGCCTTCCCTGCCTTTCTTGTTGCCTCGATTAACGTCATTACTTTTTTCATTCTTTGAATCATATACTAACGCGCTAGTACCAACCGAACTCTTTCTGTGTATAACTTTATTAGTGATGCCCAAATTTTTTGCCGCAGGCGCAAATGTAATACCGCTCACACTTCGGATTTTTACAAAGCAGAAAATCTTTCTCGCCTCGTTTGATATCAGGTCGGGGATGTTTCACGACCGGAAAATTACATCTGCTACCTTTCACACGAGCTGTGCATGTTTGTTCCATATTTTTAAAATGGGATGTCGTTAGGATTAATATCTTCAGTGGGGTATTCGATCTGGTCACCAAGAGCGACACGCGTACCTGATTTCCGCTTTATAGGGGTAACATCTTTGCCATCCGATATATCTATCGTATTTTCTGGTTCTACGCTGCTATTGTCATCCTGTGCGTTTTTACGCGATCCAAATTGCACACCTTGGGCCAATATTTCAGTTTTGTATGCCTTGCTACCATCATCCTTTTCCCAGGTTCGAGTTTGTAACGAACCCTCGACTAAAACACTTTGACCCTTCTTGAGATATTTTCCGCAGTTCTCAGCAACCTTTCCGAACACAATGACACTATGATATTCAACCTTGTCAATTTTTATTCCATCTGCTTTTTTATACGAACTGTTTGTTGCGACACTCATGTTGCAGACTGGTGTGCCGTTTGGTAACGATTTTAATTCTGGATCGCGAGTCAGATTGCCAGCGATCATCGCCTTGTTTAGATACATATTTAATTAATTATTTTTCTGGTGTTTATTTTTAAATTTCTATTTCTGTTCTTGGGTTCTTTTTGTCGATGTAAAACCTGTCCTCAAATCCTGCAACACGCTTCCTTCCGTCGTTCTCTAAAATTCCTGCCCGGACCATTCCGTCGAGTACAAACTTTTTCGCAAACGCTACGTTATCGATATCTTTTCTTTGGTCCTTTGAATACCAGGAAAAAATAATCTTAACCGGATACAGTGTCACCTTCTTTTGCCCATAACATGAAGACGCAACAATATCAGTTTGTTCCTGCTTCAATCGATTGCCCACGATGTGGTGGCTGTTGATTGCTTTGATGTACTTATTGAGATCAGCGAGTTCGCCTGGTACGACTATTTTCATCATCTAAGAATACAATGTCTCTCCGTATTTTCCCTTAGGAAAACGAGTGAAGTTTATTTGATCAAGATGACGAATTAAGTCGTAATACAAACCGAAACTTTTTTGTACAGTATCCACTGCTTCCTCGTAATCATACGCACAAACCTCTACCCATCCATTGCGTAGGGGGTGTGTAGGTGCAAATGTTACATAAAATTTATTCATGTTCAGTCTCTTCTTTGCTGGTCTTCTTTGGTGATCGAACGCTTATGTAAGCAATATCAACACGTTCGAAGCCGGCCGGCAGTTTAGTTTCTGATTTTAGTTTCTGAGAGGTGAGGGTCATGTTGATTGATACCGCATGATTATCGCGCGCCCATTTTAGGGCACTGAACTCATCAGTAATTTTAATTCCTGGTTTCACTGCTCTGCTACAAGTTGCACCATCCTCTGTTTTTATAGAACTCAATCCCTCTTTTTCAAAGGCAGACATGAGTTCATTTTCAATGTTGTATTTTGTTTCGAGAAGCACATCCATTTTTAGCTTAGTGTCTTCCTTGAGAAGATCAATTGCTTTTCGAACAGCCGACAAGGCTTCAGCATTGTGTT
>CAYTZJ010000026.1:0-7460 GCA_964442475.1 uncultured Candidatus Saccharibacteria bacterium
AACAAATAAATCATGTTTAAAAAGACTCAAAATTACCAGAACTGGTAAGGTTTGAGGGCTTAAGCCGGGTAAAAATCATTTCAACGCCCGAGCAACACGACGAAGTCAACTCAACGGCAAACGCATGGAGGCTTTTGTTATGAGTAACAAATCAAAAAGTCGCTACCTCATCAACTCCTAATTCTTAATTTAATACACCAATATGACACGAGTAAAAAAGGGCATTAACGCTCTCAAAACAAGACGAAATATTTTAAAACAAGTTAAGGGTTATCGTCATGGCCGAGGTTCAAAAGAACGTCAGGCATACGAAGCAATCTCTCACGCTGGTACATACGCCTTTGCTCACCGACGAGACAAAAAAGGCGAATTCCGAAGACTCTGGAACGTGCGGCTCAACAGCGCGCTCCGAGAAAACGGCATCACGTACAGCAAGTTTATCGGTGCAATGAAAAAGAAAGGTCAAGTTCTCAACAGAAAAATGCTCTCAGAAATTGCAGAAAATAGTCCAGAAACATTCAAAAGAATTGTAGCGAGCGTAAAGTAAACTAAAAAACACCCCAAGCGAAGTCGAGGGGTGTTTTTTTATAAAAGAAAACCCCCGTCAGTAGACGGGGTGATCGAACACCAGTGTGATTGGTCTTGGCCTTGGTCGATTAGTTCCTCTTTTCAATCTCTCTGCGACGGCCCTCTTGTCGCTTCTCCTCAACTCGCTTGGTCGCAAACATGGCAATGTCCGTTGCCAAACCTGGATCCGAGAGAAGAGCCTCTGAAAGGTTTTTTCCGGGATACCCCTCAAGCTTACTCGTTGCATGACCGCGAATATCGGATGGAAGAGTTGTACCGACACGATACAAGGCTGGAGCCACACATGCTGGGCAATCCTCAAACGCTGCCAAAAGCACCCCTCTTGCTCTATCTTCAAGGTCTTGAAACACACCAAAAAGCGCCTCCTCTGCCCGCAGCCGATTACCCGGGAGATGAATCCCTCGCCATTTAGGGTTCGGGTTCGTTGCCATATATGGCTCCTTTGTATTTAACACTAGGAAATTGTACGTCTCAGGACATTATCCGCTTTTCGCAGGAAAAATCAACGTCCCAATTTTTAAAAAAGTTTAAGCGAAATAGAAATAATAAAAGAAGCCCCCGGACAAGTCCGGGGGCTTTGATTTCTGATTAAGGAACGTGTAGAGCCAGGACTACTTCCCGAGCTCTGAACACACAATGAAACGACACCGACCATAGGCTTCGCGCCGAAGATCGCCGCGCTCGTACATAGTCTGGGAGAAAAGACGCCAGTTCGAACTGTCTTCACACCGCTCGATACAGACCGCAAGGGGACCCTTGCCATTCTGAAAATAGGCGTAGTTGGTCACGATGTCCGCGTCGTGATCCTGCTTTTCAGCCAACAGATCGGGACGCCGAAGGCATGCGTCGAGCACGACTGGGTTGGACAGTGCATCAGCACAATTCAACCCCTCGATCAGATCCAAATGCGGAACCATCTTGTCGACAGGCAGTTCGTAAACACAAACCATCACGTTCTGAGTTGGGAATTCCTTGTTCCTGATACAACTGAGCGACGGACCGGTGTGCTCGATCTTGTAGGGATTTTCATCCCGGTACAACAAATTCATCGAACACGTGCGGATGATGGGCTTGAGCTCAAAACGCTCGATGAGCACAAGACCAAACGGGTTTGACACAACCCCCTGCTCCCCAGACTTTCCAGACCTCCTTCCCTTTCTGGGCTTGCCCTCCATGGTTGCGACCGGCTCCTTTCGGTCACCCAACGTAGAAGAATCCGTCCCCGTTGCGCTCCGCATCGACATAATAACCTCACATCAAAACAACAAATGCCTCACCGGCCACCGCTTCGCCACTGTGGCTTCGCTAATTATGGCCGATCTCTGTAGGTTTTCACCCTCCCTTTGTGCGCACATTGTTTCCTTATATGAAAGTACGTTTCGTCAATATCATCTCACCGTAGTTATATTGTGTCAAATTAGAAATCGACTTCATAAACCTTTGTTTTTTCTGGAGCGAGTACCTTTAGACCAAGGTAATCCTTAATTCTTTGAATAAGAAAAAGTGAAGCTTTTGGTTCACCATGAACTACGAATATCTGCTCCAATGTTTCTCTTCCTGTTTCTACAAAAGAAATTAAGGCCTCGGAATCCTTGTGTGCAGAAAAACCACCGATACCAACCACCTTGGCGCGCACCTCAACTGGTTGACCATGAATACGAATATGTTTTGCTCCCTCTTCGAGAGCTCTACCAACGGTTCCTACTGACTGATAACCCGTAATGAGTAATGTTGTTTTAGGATTCGGTAACAAGTTGATTTCGTGAGCTGGTATACGACCACCAACCGACATACCAGACCCGGCGATAATAATTTTGGGATCGACAGTCTTTTCTATAATTTCTGATTCAAGACTACTTTGAACAATTTTTAGTTTGGGAAATGAAAAAATATCATCCCCTTTATTTATTTGAGCTCGAGCCTTTTCATTAAATAAATCATGGGAAGTTGCATAAATTGGTAAAAGCCGAGACGCAAGTGGTGAATCGAGATACACAGGCACATTTGAAATATGACCACCTTCAACAAGATCATTGAGCGCATAGAGAATAATGTGAGCTCGTTCCAGTGAAAATACCGGAATGAGCAATGTTCTTTTTTCTTTAATACATTCTGAAACAACAGAAAAAAATTTTGCCTCTGCTTCTTCTCGACTTTCGTGTGTTCTGTCGCCGTATGTACTGTCTAGAACAAGATAATTCGCTCCAGTTATTGGCTCGCAATCACCAATTATTGGTGATGGTGAATTTCCCGTATCCCCAGAAAAAATAATGGTTCGACCATTTCGTGTAAATTTAATCCTTGCCGAACCCAAAATGTGTCCAGCATCCAAAAATTCCACTGTTACATCTTTTATCGGTTCAAATCGTTCGTGATACTTTCTTGTTTCCCAGAACGCCAAAGCTTTTGAAACGTCTGATCTATCATAAATTTTTTGATTTGTACCATTTCTATGCGCCTCTTCTTCCATTATTTTCAAAGCATCGTCGAACATAAGCGAAGCAATATCTTTTGTTTGTGATGTGGAATAAATTTTTCCCTGAAAACCATCTCTTATGAGTTTTGGAATACGACCGATATGGTCTATATGAGCGTGAGTCACCATAAGTACATCAATCATCTTTGGATCATACTCAAAAGGTTCAGCATTTTTAGTATACGACTGAGCACTACCTTGAAACATTCCACAATCAACCAAAATCTTTCCTACACCTCCAACTTCAAGCAAGAAGTTAGAACCGGTAACCGTTCCAACTCCACCATAAAAAGAGATCTTTGATTTATTCATCAGTTAATTGTAACAAAAGACTACATTTTATTCTGATTTTTTTGACTCAAACAAAAACACCCCCTTGAGGGGTGACTTTGTAGGATTATCAGTGGATATTCCCCTAGAATGAATCTAGGTGGGTGTCCTCATATGTACTTATCAGAACTCCGAGGAGCTCATCCGAGCACATGAATATTGGACTCCCTTAAAAAAAGTTATCTGGAAAATATCCGTGATAACCCTGCTCAAATTATATGCCTCCCAATGTAATTTTCAATAGAAAAAAGTTACTACAACACACACAGACCCTGTTACCTCCTCAGATTACTCGAAAATACCGTCAAGATTCACGTCATACAAGATTCCCTCTTGAACAAGTCGGTAATCAATGATTTCTTCTGGTTTGAACCAGTGCTTAATTTCCCCCTCTGCTTCTGCCGCATTACCTGAAGCGTGAATTAGATTTCGAATTGCTCGTCCGTCTGTATCAGACATAGTATACGAATCGAGCACATAGTCGCCCCGGATTGTACCAACGTCAGTTGAAAGCGGTTCTGTACCACCAACAATCTTGCGAACAATTGCAGCGGCATGTGCGCCCTCCCAGACCATCATAACCACAGGACCACTGGTCATATAGTTTTTTAAATGATTCAAAATAACTGCAGTAATTTCTAAAGGATCTTCTGAGGGTGGCTTTTCACCCTTTTCCTTGGCAGCCTTAATTCGCTTTTCACCTGTAATTCGTCGCCAATTTGGATCGAGAGTATAGTGTTGCTCAACCATTTCTGCTGTTGGTACACCCATTTTCATTGCCACAAGCTTGAGACCAACTTTTTCAAAACGCTGAATGATCTCGCCAATAAGTGAACGTTGTACCCCATCTGGTTTTACAATCACTAGTGTCCGTTCTTTCTTTGGATGAATCTTTGTAGACATATATTAAAAATTTATTAAGTGATACCAAGTATATTGAATTTTGAAAAAAGAGACAATACGCTTCAAGATCAGATTTACTCTGTTAATACGAGCGGTCCATTTTCGGTAATTGCTACCGTATGCTCAAACTGAGCACTTCTAGAACCATCCTTGGTACGAACAGTATACTGGTCACGGTCAAAAACCACCTCATCTCCACCCTCAGTAAGCATAGGCTCAATTGCAATTACCATACCGACCTTGAGTTTAGGGCCATCGCCCTGTTCACCAGTATTTGGTACGTATGGATCTTCGTGAAGATCATACCCAACACCATGTCCAGCAAGACCTTCTGCCTGTCCGTATCCAAGCGGTAAAACAAAACTTTCGATTGCAAAACCAATATCACCAACGGTATTTCCGGGCTTAGCAGCAGCAATACCTTTTCGAAGCGCTGCTTTGGTTGACTCAACAAGTCTTTGAGCGTCTTTATCACCATTTCCCACAATAACCGTTACTGCTGCATCAGTGATCAATCCACGATGTTTGAGTCCCATATCAAGCGTGACAATGTCGCCATCTTTAAAGATTTTTTTGTCACTTGGAATACCATGAACAACTTCATCATTTATTGAAATACAAATACTTGCTGGATATGGTTTTTTGACCCCTTCAGGTTTATAACCCAAAAAAGCTGGTATATCGCCAGCACTTTCAGCAAGAACCTTTGCCATTCGATCTATTTCCATCGAAGAAATTCCCGGTGCAACCTTACCCGAAAGTTCACGCAAAATCGACGCGAGTCGCCGTCCGCCTTCTCGGAGAATTTCTATTTCTTCTTTCGTCTTTATGGTAATCATTGTGTCTCTAAACCAGCGACAATATCCGCAAGAACCTCCTCCGCCAATCGTTCACCCTTAACCTCGATCAGATTATGAAACTTTCCTTGTTTAAAAAATTCAATCGCTGGGATAACATCTTTATCAAACCAATCAAGTCTTTTTTTGATTTTCATTGCAGATGAGTCGTCCTCTCTCCCACGAGCTGTAAGCATTTTTTCTGACCACTCACGGCTAACATTTAGATACACAATATTAGCCTTGCGACCATAAAAATTAAGTGCCCCATCAAGAATATAGGCCTCTGGCAGAGAGCGCGGTGCACCGTCAATCATTACATGTTCTTCACCGGTAAGATTGTCGATAAATGCCTGAGTCCACATCGTGATCGCTAAGAAATCGGGCTGCTTTTCTACGTTTTCATAAACCCTCTTCGAAAGTGTGCTTGTGAGATTGTTTTGGGTAATAAAACTTCTAAACTTTGCACCGGTTTCAACTTGATAAATCTGTCGACGATCAGTATCTGTTTTTTCTATATATTCAGCAAGAAGTTTTGCTTGTGTACTTTTTCCACATCCCGACCGGCCTATAAAGATTATTGTTTGTGGGCTCATGGTAGAAGTATACAACGTATTGCATTTGCATTCCCTTTCCTCAAGCAATGCTCAGAAGAGACTACCGAAAGCTGACGAACCGAGAGCAAGACAAGATTCCAATAGAAATGACGTGCGTAAAGAGTGTTGCTTGAAAAAATTAATATTCCCGAATCGAAAGTTGTGCATCAACCTTCTTCATAAGATCAATAACTACAGATACAACGATAAGAAGCGCCGTTCCTCCGATTGTGAAGGTTGTGATACCGGTCAATGAACGGATAATGAGTGGCAAAACCGCAATAATACCCAAGAATGAAGCGCCAAAAAGTGTAAGTCGAGTAAGAATTCGTGCAACATAATGGGATGTTGATTGTCCCGGACGAACACCTGGAATAAACGCACCACTTTTCTGAAGATTCTCTGACATTTGATTTGGATCAAACGTAACCGCAGTGTAAAAGTATGTGAACGCAAAAACCAAAACGAAGTAAAGTGCTGAGTAAGCCCAAGGATTTGCAATAAATTCAAGAGCCTTATTTGCAATCATTCTTAACACATCAATATTTGAATGTGACAAAAACTGAAAAAGCATTTGAGGAAAAAGCAAAATCGAAAGTGCAAAGATAATCGGAATAACACCCGCTTGGTTTAAACGTAATGGCAGATATGTTGAAACACCACCATAGACCTTCATTCCACGAATTCGTTTTGCATACGTTATAGGAATTGGACGCTCTGCCTCAGTAATAACCACAACACCAAAAATCACAAGAACGGCAGCAGCAAGAATTCCTAAATATGAAGGAAGTTGTGCAGGATCGTACGTATATGCGAACTGACTAATGCTGACCGGAAGACGCGCTACGATACCAGCAAAGATCAAAATTGAAACACCGTTACCAATACCAAATTCATTGATAAGTTCACCGATCCACATAAGAAGCATTGAACCAGCAATGATAATAACGATATTAAAAACTGTATCAAACGGACTTAATGCACCGATCGCACCCTGATTCTGAAGCAAGGCAAGGAAACTGTAACCCTGAATTGCAGCAAGCGGCACAGTAAGCATTCGAGAATATTGTTGGAACTTTCGACGACCAATCTCTCCTTCTTCTTGATACAAAGCCTTAAGGCGAGGAGAAAGGATTGTTAAGAGTTGCATGATGATGGATCTTGTAATGAACGGTCCAACGCCAAGCATGATGAGAGAAAGATTTGAGAGTCCACCTCCAGAAAAAATATTGAGCAATCCAAAAAATTCGTTATTAGAAAAGAATGCGGCGAGCCGAGAGGTATCGATGCCCGGAATAGGAATTGCCGCAAGTGTTCGAAAAATAACAAGCGCACCTAATGTAAAGATGATGCGCTTTCGGATACCGGCATCATGCATAATGAAGCCAAGTTTTGTGAAAAAATTATTCATGATCTGTTACTTAATTGTACTACCAGACTTCGAAATTTTCTCCTTTGCTGTTACTGCAAACGTACACTTTTCAAATACGAGTTTTTTTGTAAGTTCACCACCAGCAAGAATTTTTACCACCGGAAGCAAGCCCTTTTCTCGTCGAATCAATCCGTGAGAAAGAAGAGTAGTAGGATTTACAATTTCATTAGCATTAAAGGCCATTTCAATATCACCGAGATTTACAGTTTCTGGTTTTGTGTAAATACGCTTGTTGCTTTTTTTACCACGACCCCGAAGTTTTGGCAGACCTTTGCTCTTATCTCTGCTGCCTGGACGAT
>CAYTZJ010000026.1:7470-8184 GCA_964442475.1 uncultured Candidatus Saccharibacteria bacterium
CCAGCCGTTTTACCACGCTTCCCCCCTCGACCGACATATCGGCGATCCTTCTGGGGAGTTTTTGGTTTGAGTTGATGTAATTGCATGGTGATTATTTAACTACAGGAGTAACCTTTTCGCGAGGCTTTGAAAGTTGAGTAAGTGCTACAACTGTTGCTCGAGCAATATTAAGTTTGTTTTTACTGCCAGAACGAACCTTTGCACCAACATCTTTTACGCCAGCGAGTTCGAGTACAGTTCGAGCTGAAGATCCTGCGATCATACCTCGATCTCGTGCGGGCATGAGAGTAATACGAGACTAAGAGTACTTTGCAGAAGTTTCGTTAGGAATGTACTGATTTTTCGTAAGATTCACAACAATGATATGCGTTCGAGCGCTTGTGAATGCTTTTTCAATAGCAAGAGATGTGTCCCCCGCCTTTCCAAGACCAACCCCCACCATTCCCTTTCGGTTACCAGCAACAATGGCAACGCTGAAACTAAATCGGCGTCCACCTGTCACAACACGAGCAACTCTTCGAATGTTGATGATTTTTTGATCAAACTCAGGCTTTACTCGACTTTCGCGTCGAACAGGTCGTCGAGTATTTTTCTTGAAATCTCGAGGTTGTCGTCGGTCAGCCACAGTTGAAACTTTTGCAACTTGTTCTGTATTTGTTGAAGAAACATCTGAAGTAGGAGTTTGGGCAACCACTTCTTCTGTTGATGTTTCAT
>CAYTZJ010000026.1:8194-9124 GCA_964442475.1 uncultured Candidatus Saccharibacteria bacterium
TCATTCCCTCTGACTTTGTTTTTGTATTGGTATCCATAATATTTAAAATTCTACTCCGCCTTCTCGTGCACCTTCGGCAACCGCCTTAATCTTGCCAGTGTAAATGTAACCACCTCGGTCAAAGACGACCTTTTCGATTTTTGCTGCTTTCGCCAATTTTGCAATCTCTACACCGATAACCTTAGCACCCTCAAGAGCAGTTTTTGATTTTGTAGAAGCTGTTGTGGTGTGAGCCAAAGTCTTTCCAGCAACGTCATCGATAATCTGAGCGGAAACAAATCGGTTTGACTTAAAAACAGAAAGTCGAGGACGCTCTGCAGTACCAAAAACCTTGGCTCGAATTCTGAGTCGTCGTCGGAGTCTTTGTGCGGTTTTGTACTGTGTGTTTTTCATAAATTTTTATAGTAAACCAGTTGAACTATACAGTCTTCTTACCTTGTTTACGACGAATTCGTTCACCTTCGTACATAATTCCCTTACCCTTATATGGTTCAGGTTTTTTGAGAGAACGAATGTATGCGGCAAACTGGCTCACTTTTTCTTTGTCTACTCCAGTTACGATCACAGCATTTTTATCAGTCTTCAATGTAAGACCTTCGGGAATTTGGACTGAAATTTGGTGAGAAAAACCAAGATTAAAAACAATCTTGTCGCCCTTTATATCAGCTTTGTAACCAATACCTTCGATAATAAGTTTTTGTGTAAAGGGTGTATTTACGCCTTCGATCATATTTGAAATGTGAGAACCATATGTACCCCAAAGAGCCAGAGTTTCCAAAGTTTTTTGCTTTGGCTCAAGTGTAATTGTTTTACCATCAATTTTGATAGCAATATCACTTCGGAATTTTTTAGAAATTGAACCATGAGGACCTTTTACGGTAAAAACATTTCCGCTCATTTCAGCAGTTGTCTTATCTCCGAGATCAATTG
>CAYTZJ010000027.1:0-8843 GCA_964442475.1 uncultured Candidatus Saccharibacteria bacterium
GGAATTTGTATTACAAAACCATTGTTATTGTAGTGCAGGCTAGTCAGTGGGTTTTTGTGTTTGGAACGAAGGTTGGGAACAATCTGCCCAATCTTCTCCTTGATTTGCTTCAATTTTCGTTCATTGTCCTCGACTGTTTTTAGAAATATCTCTGGCTCCGTTGCAGTAAATTGTTGAACATTACGTTCATCAGTAGCCATGCTTACGAAACCTTTGCTAATGAGTGATTCGATGACCACGTATGCAGAGCTTCGATTAATACCTGCTTTCTTAGCAATTTCATTGACCCCAGATGTTTCAAGCTCAAGAAGAGCAAGATACATCTTTGCTTCTTTTTCACTGAGACCAAATTCGATGAGGGTTTGAAGTGGCATGTGTTGATTAATATAAACAGTTAATTCTATTTTCCTTCTTTTTCTAATATGTGTTGTCAGCATACAACAACAGGTATTAGAAATCAATAGGTCGAGTCTAGCTTTTTTATGTTTCGCGGGGTCAACACTTTTTGACTAAAGGAAGAGCGTGAGGTGATTGGGGGTGTTACATATCGACAACAAAATCCCATTTATTAGCATCAGGTTAGAAGATTCGATGAAAGGTTGTAGGATGTTTTATTTATTGTCACTTAAGTGACAGAAAGGCGGGTCGCAATGAGCATTCTGAAGGATATTTTTGGATCAAACGGAGACAAAGTGACTTCCTCTGAGAATGAAGCTGAACGGGATGCTCGATCTGATTATATTGAGGATGCGCGGGACAACGACGGCCGAGATCCAATCTCCAAGGAACCACCCGCTTGGGCTAAGGATATTGGCCCAAGCGACCGTGGTTGACTTCATGTAGGAGTGTCTGGTGGTCAATCAAAACCTGCAAGATTTTTCTTGCAGGTTTCTTTTACAAATATATACTCAAAAAATGAACTCTGATAGAGAATTCATACAAAAAGAAATAAACCTCATTACAGACGCTCTTAACTCTGAGGAAGGTGAAGAAAAACTAAGAGACTATCTTTTGCCACTTGTTAGGTCGAAGGTCCAGAAATTCTTAGAAACATGCCACAAGAATAAGAGAATTGAAATCGATGAAGGTATTAGGGAAAAATCACTGGACGCGGGGTGGACGTATTTCGATTTTGCGATAGAGAAATATAGTGAGCGTCTGAATTTGGTTGGTAGAGAAAATATTCATTCTTTTTCAGCATATTTTACCTGGTTTATTAAGCAAGGAGTATGGGATTATCTTCATGAGAAACGCGGTCGCATTTGAAAGCGAATTTGATTTATGTATATTTATAACAATTTTTATTACTAAAGTTGTTTCATAATGAAAAAGTTATGAATATTATTTTCAAATTTTCACGTGTGTATGGTGCCCCCTTTTAATAAAATGAATAAAAAACTCTACATTATTCCAGGAATCGGCCAAACTTGTAATCTGACGAGGTACAGGAGACTTGAAAAAGTAGCTAGGGCTAAGGGCTACGAAGTTTTTCTTGTAAATCCAGATTGGACTCTGCCAATTTCTAAACAAATTTTTGATGTAGATAAAAATTCTGTGATTTTTGGATTTTCAATGGGTGCAATCTTGGCTTGTCTGGTTGCAAAAAAGCATGATTGTAAAATGATCATCCTTGCATCGATCTCGCCTTTAAATGAATTAGATTTTGAAGAAATGAAAGATTTTTTAACCACTAAAATGTCTAAGAAACGAGCTGAGGAAGTTACTGAGGATTTAAAAAAGATTAGGGGTTCTTATCAAAAAACAAACACAAAAGCTATTTCATTGGCTGGAGAATTTAAAAATACTAAAGCAGATATAATCGTGCCAAAGACTGGGCATCGGTACTCGTCCTTGTATAATTCATATGTTGAAAGGATAATTTAGGATTGTATAATTACACCTCTTCTCGAATTAGTTTTTTCTCAGATAAGATAAATTAGTTTTTTAATATGTCTTAAACTGTTGTTGTGGTACAACAACAAAAATTTTATGAACTCTCTGATTGATTTTTTCTTACCGCACCTACTGTATGAGAAGTTTACTAAATCGTCTTTCATTGTTTAGTTGTTTGTTGTATATCGACAACAAAATCGAATAACTTAATCTGAATCCAGGTGTTCTTTACAGATAGATCTGCAATTTCGCAGGAGTCTGATGAAGAATTGGTTCTTATGAATGAAAGTGGGTGCACCTTGTCAGGTTACAGTAAAAAGGATGCGGCACGTGACACGAATTCGGGCTCCAGGGAAACATCAAGGGCGCACCATGATGCCAGAACTGATTCTGGGGTGCGTGAAGGCAAGGACTCTGGTAACTTCGAGACTGCGCCGGATTGGGCGGAGTCTAAGGGCTCATCTGGAGTGGACAGGTTCCCAGATGGAAGGGGGCCTTCGAAACCTTGAAATCAAGGGCGTAGACACATCTACGCCCTTTCTTACATAATGTGATATACATTGTTATCATGAAAGAATTAAAGATCGATGGTTTATATGCGGTGAAATATAAGGATGCGGCGTATTCCTACGTGGATCTTTTGAAGAAAAAAATTTCAATACCGAAATCAATTTTGTCTGTGGGACGCATACGACGAATTGAACCTGAATTTATTGATCTCGGGATTTCTTGGATCAAACCCACTCAAAGCCGTGATGGCAAAATTGAGTATTGTCAGGGTATTGTGATCCCCACCCAAACTATCGTCTCGATCAAAAAGCTAGAAATCACACATGAAGAAAAAGTTTAAGAACATTGGAGTTTATTGGAAAGACGTGAACGCATATATTGGAAGTGATTTATACACACCTACACACGTCTACACCGAAGGAAAGCTTGCAAGAAAAAGCAAGAATTATCTTCTTATAAAAAATCCCGAGACCATTTTAACCAATTCCAATGGAAAATTGGCGAACCACCCAACAAAAAAGCCTCTGTTCTACTATATTCCAAGTGGCCTAATTGAGAAAATTGTTGACTATGATGAAAAAAAATAAAATTCAAATTTTGTCGTGGTTAGAAAATAGCAAGACTAAGTTTTGTGCGGGTTTTGTGATCATGGAAAATGCCAAAAAAATAAAAATTGCATCAACAAAGGGAAATCGGGGATATATAGATGCGTTTCAGATCGAAAAGAGTCAGGTTGTTTCTAGATATAACTTAAGATAAGTAAGTGTCATTTTAACAGACCATTTTTCCACATTCAAATGTCCCCACTAACAAAAAAAGAAAAAATCCGCGAAACCATACACGGAATTTCGATTTCCGATCCATATCGCTGGTTGGAAGGAAATACAGAGGAAGTTAAAATGTGGGTTAATGAACAAAACATCCGTACACAATCAGATTTGGAAAACGACGAATCTTTCAAAATAATCAGTGACGAAATAAGTCAAACTTTTCAAAGTTTGAGTTTCTCCAACCCTATATCTGTTGGGGGTAAATATTTTTATACTGAAAGGGAACCGGGGCAAGATCAAGGAGTATTAAAGTATAAAGTGGGTCTCGATGGTGAATCCGTGATTATCTTTGATCCAAATACAGAAGATAAAAATGGACTTATGTTTATCAGTAATTGGATTGTTTCCAGAACTGGAAAATATGTTGCATATGCGACTTCAAAAGCTGGTGACGAAATGTCCACCATTTTCATTAAGGATATTGAAAGGGACGAACTTTTGTCAGATGTTATTTTAAATTCTCGAAAAGCAAATGTATCTTGGATGCCAGATGACTCAGGATTTTATTACACAAAAAATCAAAGTCCAAAAGATGTTTCTGGTATGGAGAATCATTTATATGAAAAAGTTTATTTTCATCGACTCGGTGAAGAGGAAAAAGAAGATAAACTTATTTTTGGTGAGAATCGACCGAAGGATGACATGATAGGTCTTTCGATCTCGCTCGATGGAAAATTTTTATGTATTGACGTTTCGCATAATTGGACGGAAAACGAAATTTTTATTTACAAAACTGAAACTTCTGAGTTGGTGCAACTTATTACAAAAATTGGAGCTGTTTTTTCTGTGTGGTTTTTAGAGGATAAGGTGTTGTTGAGAACTAACTACAAAGCGAATAATTACCGTGTTATCTCGTCTCCGATCCATTCCTTTTTTAAGCAGATTGATCAATGGGATGAATTTGCTTCAGAAACTGAAGATGTTCTTGAAGATATCTATGCATCAAAAGATTTTGTTTTGTTGAGTTACATGCACAATGCGTGTTCTGAAGTGATTATTTGTGATTACGAGGGCGAGCAAATCGGATTGTTACCACTGCCTCGTTTATCGACACTTATGGGTATTTCGGGGCGAAGAACAGAAAGTGAATTCTTTTTTGTAGTTGAATGCTTCACTTTTCCTAAAATGGTATATCGATTTGATCCTGAAACAAAAGTTTTTAGCATATACAGGAAGATGGATAATCCTATAATTCCTGATGAGTTCACGATTTTACAGGAATGGTATGCATCGAAGGATGGTACACAAATACCGATGTTTATTGTTCACAAAAAGGGCATAGAAAGAGATGGGAAAAATCCGCTTGTTTTGTATGGGTATGGTGGTTTTAGCTCTTCAGAAATGCCCGGTTTTCTTAGGGGTTGGATACCATGGTTAAAGCGTGGTGGTATATTTGCAATCCCTAATATTCGAGGTGGTGGTGAATTCGGCAAAAAGTGGCACGAAGATGGGATTAAAGACAAAAAACAAAATAGTTTTGATGATTTTATTGCAGCGGCAGAGTATCTAATAAAAATGAAATATACAGTTCCAAACAAGCTGGGTATTTTAGGTGGAAGCAACGGGGGATTGTTGGTCAGTGTGGTTTCTGTACAACGGCCTGATTTGTTTGCAGCTACCTGTGCCGCAGTTCCACTTACAGATATGGTTCGTTTCCCAAGATTTGGAATGGCCGTTCGTTGGGTTCATGAATATGGTAATCCAGAGAATAAGGAAGATTTAATTTCGATACTCAAATGGAGTCCGTATCACAATGTTCTTAATAAAACCTATCCAAGTTTTTTAATCACGACCGCAGAAAATGATTCTCGTGTTCATCCACTCCATGCTCGAAAATTTGCTGCAATTTTACAAGAGTTAAGTGAAAACAAAACTGTGTATGTGAAGGAAGAGACTAATGCTGGTCATGGCGTAGGTAAGCCTGTATGGAAATCAATTGAGTCACAGGCTTTAAAAATTAATTTTTTCTTCAAATATCTTGGATTAAAGTTTTAAATTTTCTTAAACGAAATTTTAATTCAAGGAAAGTAGTGTTTTGGGGTGGTAACTCGATCATCTGTAAGACATACAAGGGAAGAGTTTATTTCAAGTACTCCAGTCAGACTGGTAGATGAAATAATTGCTCGCGCGTTTACAGAAAGAGCTTCGGACATTCACTTTGAACCCGTGGGAGCGGATTGCCGAATTAGAATTAGAACAGACGGAATACTTATACCAGGTGGAAGATACAGTAAATTAATGCACGAGGAGGTCATATCACGTCTCAAGGTGCTTGCTGGACTCAGAACTGATATTAAGTTTTTACCTCAGGATGGTCGTTTTAGGGTTAATCTATCGAATAATTCGATAAATATACGTATTTCTGTTGTTCCTTCGATACATGGTGAGAAGGGGGTGCTACGTCTTTTACCATCAACTCTTCAAAATCATTCTCTTGAAACGTTAGGTTTTAGTTTACACAATGTTGGTATTATTTCTAAAAATATAGATGTTCCGCACGGTATGATATTGGTTGTTGGTCCTACTGGTTCTGGCAAAACCACAACCCTGTATACATTGCTCCAAAAGAAAAGCCCGTCAGATGTTTCTACTGTAACCCTTGAAGATCCGGTTGAATATTCAGTTCCCAATATTACACAAATTCCCATTAATACATCCATGACTTACGCAAACGCTTTGCGTGCAGTTGTGAGACAAGATCCGGATGTGATTATGGTTGTCGAAATCAGAGATCATCTGACCGCTGAATTGGCAACCCACGTTGCACTTACAGGTCATTTGTTGTTTTCAACACTTCATACCAATGATGCGGTGACAGTTCTACCGAGATTGATCGATATGGGAGTTGAACCGTTTCTTGTTGCTTCAACTGTTCGAATGATTATTAGTCAGCGCTTAGTAAGAAAAATTTGTGTTACATGTAAAAAGGAGTTTGAGCCATCGAAAATTGAATCCGAATATTTAGCGAGTATAGGGATTTTATCTAGTAATTCAAAATTTAAAATATATAAGGGGGTTGGTTGTGCTCAGTGTAAGAATACTGGTTACTTAGGTCGTACGGTTTTATCTGAAACGTTTATTGTTGATGAAAAAATTAAAAATAAAATCATGGAAAAACCTTCATCTGATGATTTACAAAAAATTGCAATTGAACAAGGTATGGTTTGTTTAATCAAAGACGCTGCAGATAAGGTTATTAATGGAATTACCACCTGTGAAGAGATTGCAGTAGTGTGCAATGTATAAACATGTATGTTTAGAACAAAATTTTCACTTAGAGATGAGGCGGACTTCACCCGAAAATTGTCCATGTGCTTGTTTGCTTCATTGTCTCTAAGTGACGCATTAGTTATTTTAGAAAATGAAAGTTTAAATAAAAAAAAGGCACAAACTTTTTCAAAATGGAGATCAGAGATTGAAGAGGGTAAAAATTTAGCAATCGCATTTGATTATCCGGGTGTTTTAAGAGTTAGTGATTCAACAAAAAACATTGTGCGATTGGGTGAAAATAATGGTTCTCTTGCTAAATCACTCGAATCATCAGCTTTTTTTGTTGAAAGAGTTTTGGACTTTAGAAAAAAAATATTAAGCGCTGTTGCGTATCCAACTTTTGTTTTAATCGGTACTTTTGGATTGGTTTTGGGCATTTTGTTTTTTGTTTTTCCAAAAATTACACCACTCTTTGTTAGTTTGGGTGTTCCATTACCATTTTCAACAAGATTGTTAATTTATTTAATGAAAATTATTGATGAGCATTGGTTATTGATACTTGTATTACTTATTTTTATCACTGTTGGAACCTTGTTGTGTTATGTGAATATAAAATCATTCAAAAATTTTATTTTCATTATTCTCATTCGAATACCTTTCATCGGTCCACTAATCAAGGGCAGGATTCTAATTCAAATTTTTGATTCGTTACAAACATTAATAAACGGTAATGAATCATTAGATCTAGCATTGATTCAGGTAGCTAAAAATACAAAGCAAAGTGAATATACCAGATCTCTTTTAGAAGCAAGTGAGGCGGTAACTCAGGGAAAATCTCTCGCTGCTTTTCTAAAGGAGAAGAAGAACTTATATCCATCTTTCATACCTTCACTAATCTCGGTGGGAGAAAAGACTGGAAATATTTCAATTTCTTTAAAGAGTGTTGCAGAGATACTTCAAACTGATCTTAACGATAGATTAAAGATTTTTATTACGGCCCTTGAACCGTTTCTGATGATTAGTATGAGTTTACTCATTGGTTTTGTCGCAGTATCAATAATTTTGCCAATCTATGGCATCACATCACATTTTCAAAATGTCTAAAGGATTTACATTGATTGAAATTTTATTGGTTGTTGCTCTGATTGGAATCCTTGGGGTTTCATCTCAGGTTTTTGTTTTGCCAGCGGTCCAACATATTGTTTGTGAAAGAGAAAAAGCACTGCTACTAGAAGAGATCGAACGTGCACGTTTTACTGCTCAGTATGCTCAGCATGACGTAAGAATTCTAAGTGACAGTGACATTGTATTTAGATCTGGAAGGGGTGATATTAAATCAGATTTTGTTGAACTCCCAATTTCTTCTTGCAATCAATCAGTCAAAATAAACCACCTTGGCGAAATCATATAAGAAAAATCAGGGAATAAGTCTGATCGAAATTTTAATTGCGCTAGCATTATTTTCTGTTCTATTTTCATCTTTGGTTGGAGTTCAGTGGAATATTTCTGAACTTTCAATTGACGCAAAAAGAAGAATTTTGCTGCACAATCAAGCTAACACTGATTTTTTAAAGTATCTGAACAATCTATCACTACCAAGTTCCGCACTACATTTAATGGGTGTTTTTCGAACTATTACAAAATTACCCCTTACGAAGTGTGAGTCAGTAATTTTGACTTTATCTGAATGGAAAACTGGTGCATATAGCAGCTCAACATTTTCTGCAATGTTATTAAATCCAGAATTAAATGAAGCGATTAAGGTTGGAGGAGATTGTGGGGGTCAGCCACGTAGATTTACAATCGAAGATTTTCATGAAATTAGTCAGCTGGATATGGGTTATCCAATAAGTTCTATAGACATTCTGGATTCTCAAATTGTTATTGGCTTAAAACCAATATTTGATAATGATCCTGATATCGCTGTTGTGTTAATGAATGATACAAATTCGACCCGATCATTAAATATTGGAACCGGAATTAATAAGGTTGATGCAATGACGGGTTTGACGTTGGCAACTCAAAATAGTTCGTCTCAACAACTTTTATATTTTACTTTTTCTGATCAAGATCTTGATTTGAGTGCGACTTCAACCTTACCTCAAGTTGTTGGATTAAGGCCCGAGGGAGTGAGTTTGTTTTCGTATGATTCGAAAGTGTATGTTGGTACAAAAAGAACTGCGGGCCATGAGTTTCATGTATATGATCTTTTTGACTCAGTTTTATCCTGGGAGGGGAGTATTGAAGTTAATCACAACATTAATGATATAGAAATTCATAATAATTTTGCCTTTCTTGCCACTTCAGGAAATATTAGAGATTTAATTGTGTTGGATATATCAAATTCTTCACACATTACTCAAGCAGCAGTTGTGGATTTACCAGGTAATGAAGATGGAA
>CAYTZJ010000028.1:0-1668 GCA_964442475.1 uncultured Candidatus Saccharibacteria bacterium
TGTTTTTTTGTAATTGTGGCTTCCATATTATTCAGTAACGTAAAGATTCTTAATCATTTCATTTCGGAGCTTATTTTTAGGAAGCATGCCGTTTACTGTGTGTCGAAAAAGTTCTTTATAACCCTTTTCTTTGATAAATCGATCAAGATTCATTTCCTTAAGACCACCTCGAAATCCGGTGTGATGACGAAACACCATTGATTCGAGTTTTTTGGCAGTCACCTTCACTTGTGAAGCATTTTTAATATGAACCTTAACGGGAGTAATCTTGTTTCGAGCATACGAAGTTTTATTTTTACCCATAAGAATATGAGCTGCTTGTGCTGCAGTTCTTCCAAGTGCCTTATTTGCTGTATCAATAGTGTATTCCATGAGATTTATTGCTGTTATCGAACTATACAAATTCGATTATTGCTTGTTTTGCACCATCTGACTCTCTTCGAACGAGTTTAGTAATTCGTGTATAACCACCCTTTCGAGAACTGTACTTTGGGCTGATTGTAACAACAATCTTTCGAGCACTGTCCATACCAATAAGCTCGCCGATACTTCGTCGTGCTGCAAGATCACCTTTCTTGCCATTTGTTACGAGTCTTTCAATTAGAGGGCGAAGAGCCTTAGCTTTTTCTTCAGTTGTCTTAATTTTTCCATCACGAACCAGTGACACAGCCAAAGAACGCATCAGTGCCTTTCGCTGACTTCGTTCTCGTCCAAATTTTTTTGTTTTGCTGTGGTGTCTCATTGCGGTTTAAAACTATATCACGGTACTGTAGCTACTTCAAATTGACGCCCATTCCTTCCAAAACCTTCTTTATTTCAGTAATTCCCTTAGCACCAAGACCTTCAATTTCGAGAATATCTTTCTTTTTCTTTCGAACAAGACCACCGAGAGTTCGAATATTAGCTGTTGTAAGAGCATTAATAGTGCGCTGAGAAAGTTCGAGAGTTTCAATTCGAGTTTTGAGAAATTCTTGGTCAAGTTCCTTGGTTGAACCAGTGTCTTCTGGAGTTGCTTCAGAAGACATAATTTCTTCTTCCTTAAAACCTACGATAGCCTTAAGTTGGTTAATCATGATTTCAATAGATTTTTCCAAAGCTTCTCGAGGTGTAATTGTTCCATCTGTTTCCATATTAATTCGAAGTCGATTGAAATCTGTTCGGTCACCAACACGCATATTTTCTACTTCGTAGCTGACTTTTCGAATTGGAGTAAAAACTGCATCGACGGTGATCGTTCCGATATCAACTCGATTTTTTTGCAATGATTCTTTGAAACAAATCCCAAGCCTTTTTCAACAGGAATTTCTAATGAAAGTTCAACAGCTTTATCGGTTGTGTGCGCAATAACAAGTTCTGGATTAAGAATTGAAACCTGACCCGGAGCTTTGATGTCGCCAGCAGTGATCTGTTGTGCCCCCTTAATCTTAACAGTTAGGGTTTGAGGTTCATCAGTAAGCATCTTAATTCGAACCTTTTTTAAATTAAGAAGGAGTGTAATTACGTCTTCTTTTACTCCTGAAATGGTTGAAAACTCATGACTGACTCCAGCAATTTTCACCGAAGTAATAGCAGCACCTGGAAGTGATGACAAAATCATTCGGCGCAATGAATTACCGAGTGTATGACCGTACCCTGGATAAAGACCGTCGATCTCATAAATACCCGCAA
>CAYTZJ010000028.1:1692-8579 GCA_964442475.1 uncultured Candidatus Saccharibacteria bacterium
TTTCACTGACTACCATGGGCTTTGATGGCAAAGCAATTGAATGATGAATCATATTATTAAAATTAATTAACGACTATAAAATTCGATTACGGTATTTAAATCGAAGATCGTATCAGTCTTATGCGCCATTGTCGGAAGACTCAATATGGTAGCTTCAACCTTCTCAGGGTCAGCCTTGATCCATGTTGGGGCTGTAATAGCCTTCATTCTGTCAGTTGCTCCGGCAAAAAGAGGTTTTTTCAAACTTCCGGGACGAACAGAGATTACGTCACCCTGAGAAATGTGCATTGATGGAATCGTGACTCGTTTTCCATTAACTGTAATGTGACCATGAGATACCATTTGTCGAGCACCAGAACGAGTTGTAGCAAGCCCCATTCGGTACACAACATTATCCATTCTTCGTTCGAGAAGTCCGTATAACGTTGGAATAGTATTTTCTTTAGAATTAACTGCTTTCTTTACATAATTAGAAAACGTCTTTTCTGTAAGGAGATACGTGAATCGAGCTTTTTGCTTTTCTGCCATTTGTTCACCAAATGCAGTTTTTTGGCGAGGACCGCCGCTTTTGCCCTTTTTGGTCTTTTTTGCCGCTGAAAGTGCGTATTTTTGAGTTTGAGTTTTCTCAAAAACAGGAGCATTTAATCGTCGAGCAATTTTGTATTTTGGTCCAATAATCATAAATATTTAAATGTTATACACGTCGCGGCCGTGGAGGTCGCGGACCGTTATGTGGAACTGGTGTGATATCAGAAATTGATCTAATTGCAGCTCCACGTGAAATAAAACCTCGAATTGCCGCTTCTCGACCCGATCCAACACCTCGAACAAAAACTGAAATTTCTTTCACCCCAAGAGTCTGGGCTTTAAGTGCTAGAGTTTCACCAACTTTTGCAGCAGCAAATGGTGTTCCCTTTTTCGCACCAGCAAAACCAAGGGCACCAGAAGAAGATTGGGCAAGAGTGTTGCCGTTCATATCAGTAAGAACAACCTTAGTGTTGTTATATGTTGATTCAACACAAAGTCGTGCGCTTTCAACTTTTCGCTTCGAAGAAACAGGCTGAGCCTTTTTTTCATCCGCAACACCTTCTGCGGGCTTCTCTTCCTTTTCTACTGTTCGTTTCTTACCCATCGGATTTATTTGTTTATTTCTTATCTACAGTCTTCTTACCGCTACCCATAGTTTTTCGAACATTACCACGCCGAGTTCTGGAATTTGTTTTTGTTCTTTGACCTCGTGATGGTAGACCGCGCATATGGCGAGTACCACGATACGCTTTTATATCCCGGAGTCGTTTAATATTTGCTTCAATTTCACGTTTGAGATCTCCTTCGATTTTTACCTCACCTAAAAATTTCCTTATAGCATTTTCTTGATCTGCGGTTAAGGCGGTTGGTTTAAGACCTGGATCAACGTTTGCTTTTTCTAAAATTTCAAGCGCACGAGATCGACCGACACCATAGAGTGTCGTTAAACCGATTTCAAGTCGTTTATTTTCCGGAATGGTGATACCTAAGATTCGCATATTATCCTTGTCTTTGTTTATGTCGAGGGTTACTTTTGCAAACTACATATAAAAAACCCTTCCGGCGTACAATCTGGCATTTCGCACAGATTTTTTTTACTGATGATTTTACTCTCATTGTTTTTACAAACGTTTTACAATCCTACCTTTTCCGCCGTAGGGATCAAGTTCAACATCTACTTTATCTCCTATGAGAACACGAATTCTGTGAAGTCGCATCTTACCTGCAAGAGACGTTAACATTTCGTGTTCATCACCATCGATTTTTACCTTAAAAAGCGTATTCGGCAGTGATTCTGTCACGATTCCAGACACAGTTTTTACGGTTTTTTTGTTGTCTTGCATCACTAAATATCGCAGAGCAACAGTCTAACAGACAAAGCCCTTTTTCGTCAACAGGTTATCGCTATATTGGCCTTATTCCACGCGCTCAATTTCAACAGCAATCTTATTCGGATCTCGAGGCATGGTCAAGACCCAAACTGGTCTAATAGAGACTTTTGCCCGATTTACAGATTCAAAATTGCTCAAAATACCCTTAATATTAGACCTTTTTTCGCCAATGAGACTCTCCTTAACCGCAACAAAATCGACATTCCAAACAAAGTTTGCTGTCCCGCTTAATTTAAATTTAATTTCTTTTGTATCTGTAGGACTAAAGGTATTTGCGTTATCGAGAGTAAACGCAAGAGAATCAAGATTTGCGACTAAAGCGTCACGATTCTCATTTGCCACCAATTTATCAGCTAAAAATTTTGATAATGCTTTTTTATCAAACAAAATCCCATAAATGGTTCCCTTTTCTCTAATCATTGCCTTGTTTTCAGAAGAGGTCACACCCTGTGGTAACTCTGTAAAGCTAAAAGTGGCTGCGTTCTTAAATAAAACATGAGTATCTGGGATTTGAGACTGAATTTGATTTTGCAAATCATTTTTGAGTTGAGCTTCGATTGCCATTTTGGTAGAAGCAAGATCTGCTGGAGTTACTTTTTTAACTGTGCCTATATATCCCCCACTAATAGGAGACCCCGGATCTGATTTTGCTGTAATTTTGGTAAATCTCGGATCACCCTTAAAACCTGGAATAGTAAAATCAGACAAACCAATATTGTATTTTTCACCAGGTTGATCAGCATAAACAGTCACTGTTATTGAACCAGGTGTTGTAACTCCATTTACAGTTTTAGTTCCAGGAACACTGACTTGACTTTGGATACGGTAAATGAGACCACTAGAAGATTCGAAGCGAGTATTGGCAACAAGTTGCTGTGCTGCTGTTCCCGAGTTGTTATAAATAGTGATTTTTCCACTGGCTTTCTTTTGAACCCTTTCCTCTCCAGTAGCCGGTGCTTCTTTTGTTCCCTCTCGTTCTAATGTAACAATTGTAAAGGCCAAATCATTCGAAACCGCATCTAATTTTGCAGAACCAGCAACACTTACGGGAGTTGTTATTTCTTTTGGCACAACAACCACTCTTGCGGAAACAAAAACATAAGAAACGAAATATCCGATACCGAGCAAAATTACCAATGCAATGAGCCAAACCCACCATCGTGAAAAAATACCGGTTTTTCTAGAAACAACCTTTGCTTTTTCAGGCCGAACGCTAATTACAGGAGTTTCTTGAGTAGTTTTTCGAGAACGAACACTACCGTCCGAACCTCGGCTTTCTGATTCTCCACGTTTACTTTCAGGTAAGGGGATGTTTCGAATTGAACGACGCCCAGAAGGAACTACATCTTGTACAAATCTTTTAGCCATTTATGTAATACTACAAAATAAACAGGTCTCTTGTAAACATCGATGTGTTAAAAGGTTCATGTAATTTTGCGTACGTAAATCGCCGCAAGAATCAAAAAAATATTTGGTTCAGAACTTTCTTTAAAGTCGACAAATTGAGAAAGGTTATCCCGTTTTAAAACCACAGTATCCGCAATTTGTTTTTTTATAACTTCATTAAAAACCGTATGCATGTATTTGTCTGAAACAAAATAAGCTCGTTGTGGTAAAAAATGCCCTGCACCATCTGATGTATCGAAAATTTGAAAAAACTGCAAACCCCATTCTTCACCAAACGCTGAGACAAATGTTTGAACTCTTTTTTTAATACTTTCCTCTACCAAATCGGCAGCGTATACATTAACCAAACTGTGTGCAAGTTCAGGATATGTATCCAAACCAACAGCAATTTTTCTGTTTAAGTGATTAACTCCAATCGGCAATGAACCACTTTTTTCTATTGAGCCTCTTCTAACGATAAGCAGATCTGTTGTTTCACTTCCGATATCAACAAAAACAACATCTTCTTTGGGTGCAAAAAGCATTTCGAGTACATTCCAAGCTACAAAGGGAAATGTGTGGAAAATGATTTTTTGTGGGTGAATAATTGTATAAATTTCAGATTCGATCTGTTCTTTTGTGATTACAGGTGCAAGGCTAGCATATACAGAAATATCGAGTGTTTCCGCCGTTTGTCCATATGGATTTGCAGTTTCATAACCATTAAGTCGAACGTGAGAAACTTTTTTTTCAACCAAAAAATTTTTTACTCCGGCTTCTTTTTTTGATAAATCATCAAAATACTCTGAAACAAGTTCATCAATAATTTTTTTCGTGATTAAAAACGGTACAGGTTTTTTAATTGCAATAGTTTTAGAAAATGAAGAAAACCACGGAGAGGCAAGAACGATTCCAACTGTCTTAATTTTATGTTTATGATTTTTATGCAAAACACTTAAACATCGATGAACTGCCGAAAGCATGTACATAGTCAAACTCTCAGCATCAACATCATTTTTTACTGGAAAATGTGATTCATGAGTGAAAAGTATCCTGGGTTTTGAAGATTTACTAAATTCAATAACCGCTCCACTTACATGCCCGCTTCCAATTGTAAGAACTATGTCGTGCTCCTTTAGAAGGCTTAAAGATTGCATTTGCTTAAGTATAACAGAATCAATTTCAACTATTGAAGAACAGCTTTGATTCTTCGTACGCCAGCCGAGACAGCTTCCTCTTTTGCAATCTTAAACGTACCAAGAACTGCAGTGTGTTCTACATGTGGTCCACCACAAATTTCCCTACTAACGTAGTTTCCTTCATTTCCAATAGAGTACACACGAACAGTATCAGCATATTTCTCGCCAAATACTCCAACAGCACCGATTTCTCGAGCCTGAGTGAGTGGCATTTCTGTATATGAGACAGGAAGATCGGCTTTGATTTGTTCGTTAATCAAATCCTCGACTTTCTTTTTTTCTTCATCGGTCATTTTCTTGTCGTGCACAAAGTCAAAACGAAGTCGTTCAGGGGTGATGTTACTTCCCTTTTGGTCAACGTGTGAACCAAGGACTTTCTTAAGCGCTGCATTAAGCAAATGAGTAGCTGTGTGATACTTCACTGACATTTCACTTGTATCAGCAAGACCACCCTTAAACTTTTGCTCACTTCCAGATCGAGAAAGTTCAGCATGCTTTACCATTTCAGCCGCAACCGCATCTTGGTCAACTACAATTCCCTTCTCTGTTGCGAGTTCAATCGTTAAATCAATTGGAAAACCGTAGCTTGAGAACAATTTAAATACTGATTCAGCAGACAGATGACCATCTTTTGAAAGGTTGGTAAATTCCTTGAGACCAGTTAAAAGAGTTTTTCTAAACTTCTGCTCTTCCTCAGCAATAACCTGAGTAATTTTCTCAATCTGTGGAGCAAGATTTGTGTATGTAGAACCATAGACTTCTGGAACAACAGAAGCAATCTTTGGAAGTATTCCTGGGGGCATTTTTAAAATATCAGCAAATCGAATCGCTCGACGAATAAGGCGTCGAAGTACATATCCTTGATCGGTGTTTGAAGGAGTAACTCCATCGGCAATCAAAAAGACACTTGTTCGAACATGATCAGCGATAATTCGCTCTGCCTTTGTATTTTGTTCTTGTGCAGATGATCGAATCTTTTCTACAAGAGGTTTAAGCAAATCTGTTTCGAAAATAGAATCAACACCTTGCATAATCATGGCAATTCGCTCAAGGCCTGCACCCGTATCAACGTTTTGTTTCTTGAGTTTACTTACGATCAGACCATCTTTCTTTTCATATTCCATAAATACATCGTTCCAAATCTCAACAATTTTTTGCTCAGAATCAGCTTTTTCAAAGTCAGCATTTGTTTCAAGCTCACCAAGAGTTCCTGTAAGATCATAAAACATTTCTGTATTGGGACCTGTAGGACCAGTCCATGTATCTTTCCCCTTTACTGCTGGCCACCAATTTGCATCTACTCCTTTGTAATAAATACGAGACTTTGGGATACCAACGTTTTGCCAGATAGCCACTGACTCCTCATCTCGTGGAGCATTAGCATCACCTTCAAAGACAGTGACATAGAGGCGATGTGGATCGAGACCAAGACCTTCTTCTTTTGAAGTCAGGAAGTCATAACTCCACCTGATGGCTTCTTCCTTGAAATAAGAACCGAGTGACCAGTTACCGAGCATTTCGAAAAACGTTGCATGAGTTTTGTCACCGATATCTTCGATATCAGTTGTTCGAACACACTTCTGAACGTTTACGAGTTTGTCACCATTTGGATGTTTTTCACCCATGAGAAACGGTACGAGCGGCTGCATGCCTGCAGTATTAAAAAGAACAGTTGGATCGTTCTCCGGAACGAGCGGCGCAGACGGCAAAACGGCGTGTGCACGCTTCTCAAAAAAGGCTAGAAATCGCTTGCGAATTTCTGTAGATGTCATGGCTAGAATATTACACCAAATTAGCCAAAATCTTAAAATCATCTTTTAAGATCATTTTGGTACTGCCATTATAGAGAGCAACAGCAGGATGATAGAGTGGCACGATTTTCAAATTACCAAATTGAGCTTTTGCATCGAAAGATTTACCGTGCATTTTAGAAATTGGCTCGATTTGAGATTCTAAACCAAACATGTTCATAACATACACCATTGAGAATCGTCCAAGCGTAGCAATCACTCTTGGTTTAATGATTTCGATCTGGCGATTAAGGAATGGGCCGTACAGTTCAATTTCGTTTGGCAGTGGATCACGATTATTTGTGGGTCGATCTTTTACAATGTTTGTTACATACACCGATTGGCGCGGCAATCCAATCGAAGTAAGTAATTCATCGAGGATTCTTCCAGATGCACCACAACACGGTCTACCCTGCTCTGCTTAGTTCTTTCGCGGAGCTTCTCCAACGGACATAATTTTGGCTGAGTGACTTCCTTCACCAATTACTGGATGGACTTTGTTTTTGATGCGTTCTTTGAACATCTGAGATTTCTTGAGCTCTATAACCTCATCCTTAATTTTCTTTAACCGTTCTCAACGAACTTCAATCTCT
>CAYTZJ010000029.1:0-7477 GCA_964442475.1 uncultured Candidatus Saccharibacteria bacterium
AATGATCTAAATCCAGTTGCGAGTATTGACTTGCCGTCGCAAGCCGTACCGGTTGATTTCAAAGATAATAAGATTGTTTTTGCTGCTGGTAATAAGCTTTATATATATGAACAAGACTAAGAGAGGAATAACCCTAATTGAGACTTTGATTTATCTCGGAGTGCTTTCGATTTTTATGGCATGTTTTATGCCATGGTTTTTTGATCTATATATTTGGAAGATCACCATTGAAAATGATACTAAAACTGTGAGTCTGTATCTGTTCATAGAAGGGATTCTGGCAGATTTAACAAGAAACTCTGTCGAAATTTCAAGAAATAATCTTGGTGATAATTTTTCTTTTGTGAATTTTGAAATGAATCGTCTTGATAATTTTAAGGTTTATTCATTTTTAATAGATCTTAATGATATGAAAGTTGGATCTACAACCTATCCATTAAATTGATGAATAAGGGTTTCATAGCGATTCTCATGGTTACATTTCTTGGTTTCCTTGGAGCCGTTTTTATCATGTTATCTGCGACACGAGTGTGGTCTCAAACAAAAAATATTCTGATATATGAAAAAGTGAATGACCTAAAATACGATGCACTTTCTTGTATTGCAATTGCTCGATTAAATCTGGTGTTGCTTGGACACATTCCTGTATCTGAATATCACACAGCCAACGGTTCCTGCGAAATTAAAAGTGTTGATCTTCGTAACGATATAGTCAAAGTCATTACTCAATCATTTTCACAAGAGGCAGGGGTCACATATATAAGCGAAATTGATCGTGATACTTTCGAAATAGTTTCTTTAACCGAAATACCTCGCTAAACTGCACATAAAATTTATGTGTTACACAAACACATAGTCCAATGCTCGTTTTTCCATATCAGCAGAAATTACCTTAAAACGAACCTTGTCACCAAGAGAAAACTTTTTGCGAGTTTTTTCTCCGATTACCGCATAATTTTTCTTATCCAATACAAAGAAATCAGAACCAAGATCTCGAAGTCGAACCATGCCTTCACAGCCCGTTTCAGCTTCCTCGACAAAAATTCCAAAGTCTGCAACACCAGAAATCTTTCCATCAAAAATTTGTCCGACCCTAGATGACATGTATTCAACCTGTTTGTACTTGATAGAGTTTCGTTCGGCTTCAGACGCATTAATCTCTCGTTCTGAAGAATCCTGGGCAATTCTTTCAAGTTTGGCAAATTCATTCGAATCTACAGGATGACCCTTAAGTTCTTGTTCGAGAATTCTGTGCACTACGAGGTCTGGATATCGGCGAATCGGGGACGTGAAATGAGTATAAAATTTGAACGCAAGACCAAAATGACCAATATTTTTGGTTGAATAGATTGCTTTTGACATTGAACGAATCGTTGCAGTCTTGATAAGTTCAGCGTTCGGGCTATTTTCGACTTGTTTCAAGAGGGCATTTATATCCTTGTTCATGATTTTGCCATCTTTATTTTTGAGATCGAATCCAAGGGCTTTGAGGAAGATCGCCAAATCGGTAATCTTTTGTGGATCTGGAACATCATGAATTCGATACAGCGAAAGCCCTTTTTTATCTTTATGAGATTGGTAGATGAATTCTGCAACTTCTCGATTGGCGAGTAACATGTAATCTTCGACGAGTTTGTGTGTATCGAGGCGTTCTTTTTTGTATACAGAAATAGGTTTTCCACTTTCATCAAGTTTGAATTTTACTTCAGTTGTTTCAAAATCGATTGCTCCAGCAGCAAATTTTACAGCTCGAAGCTTGTAAGCAATTTTATTCAAAAGCAAAAGTTCTTTTGAAAAATCTCCTGATTTTTTGTTAAGGACTTCCTGAGCATTTTCATATGTAAAACGTTTGTTGGAATTGATAGTTGATTTTCCAAACCAACGCTTGGAAATCTCCCCATGTTCATTCATTGTAAAGATTGCACTAAAGGCAAGACGATCAACATTGGGATTGAGACTGCAAAGATCGTTGGAAAGAACCTCGGGTAACATCGGAATTGTTCGGTCAACGAGATATACTGAAAGTGCTCGTTTTCGAGCCTCTGCATCAAGGGGACCACCAGGACGAACAAAATGTGAGACATCGGCAATGTGAACTCCGATTTCATACAAGCCATTACCGATATCTTTTACAGAAATAGCATCATCAAAGTCTTTTGCATCAAATGGATCAATTGTAAATGTTGTAACGTCACGTAAATCTGCCCGAAGTTTTGTTTCTTCTTCCATTCGTGCACGTTCGCGATTTGCCACTGTCTCTGCTTCCTCGATAACTTCTTTAGGAAAATTGTTCTCAAATCCGCTTTCAATAACGATTGCCTCCATTTCGGTGTTGTGTTCACCTTTTTTACCGATGATTCGAATTATTTTTCCCTCAGGATTTTTCTTTGGGTCTGTCCATGGAAGCATTTCAACTTGGACTTTGTCGTTGTTTTTTGCATCCAATGAATTTTCTGGTTTAACGATGATATCTCGATACATTCTATGATTGTCGGGAACAATAAAAATACCGCCATTAATTTCAACTGTTCCAACAAAGTTAGTTCGTGCACGAGAAATAATCCTGACAACTTCTGCCTTAAGTTTTTCACCTTTTTTGAGAGGTAATAGAGCAATTTCTACTTCATCTCCATGTAATGCGGTATTTAAATTCGAACTTTCAATTTCGATGTCATCAATCTCTGTGTTTGGATTTTCGGATGGCACTTCGAAATAACCAGTTGCTTTAGAACTGATCGCTATTTTTCCTATTAAATGTTCGTTGGGTCTTGAAGGTTGGTATTGCTTCGACGCATCAAACGCTGATTTTCTTTTGTCCATTTGTGGGTTAAATATACCAAAAAATAGGGGAAAGTCATTCATTGCCCTAATAAATGCCTCCTGTATAATCTGATGTATTATTAGCCTAATTTTTTCACGTGGAAGACGAAACAAAAGATCTTGAGGGAATGGGGGATGAGGTTTCGAGCGAGACCGTTGATACTGAAGAAGAGTCTGAAGAAGCAGGTGAAATAGAATAAATAAAAAAACAAAAAACCGGTCTGTGCCGGTTTTTTGTTAATTAAATTAATTGTCGAAGATTCGAACTAAATATTTATCGAGATCACGCTGGTCGAGATCAAAGAAATTCTTTTTTTCTCTGTGCAATTTTGAAGCAAGTTCTTCACCCACAAATCTCCAATGCCATGGCTCAAAAATGTAATACGAGTTATTCGGTGGATATGAAAGTATGAACCCATATCTATAGGCATTTTCTTGAAGCCATTTGTATTCGGGTGTTTGTTCAAAACCAACAAGACTGGCGTCAGACGAGGGGGTTGTAAAGTCTACGGCAGTGCCTAATTGATGTTCTGAATATCCTTGGTCAGCAGAGAACTGGTTGGCCGTACCAGCCCCGTAAATGACCTTATACGACGCTTTAAGGCCTGATTGGGTGTCAAAGGATCTATATCCAGATGTCACTTTGAGATTGAGACCATCGTCCTCAGCTTTATTCAAGAGATTTTTTAAAAAAGGCATTGCATTACTCAAGAACTCTATTTTCTTACCTTCAGGAAACACAAAATCCTCATCAATTTTTGAAACTCTTTGAGGAATATAATTTTCATTTAGAAAGAAAACTTTTGAATATTTTTGAAGTAGTTCTTCGTCAATTTTGCTCAACTTAACAAGACCGCCAACCTTTCGCGTTAGGTCATCGATTTGATTTTCGAACTCTTGATTCTTGAGCTGTTCAGAGGTTAGTGCTTCGCTCAAAGAGTTTTTTTCGAATTGAATATCAGAGATTTGTTTGTCTTTTTCTATAAGTTGACTACTAAGTTTTGCATTTGTTTGTCCGAGAGTGCGATATTTAAACCCCCCGAAACCGATAAGGATAAGTAATGCAATTACTCCTGCAATAAGCGCTTGTGTTACTTTGGGCATCATAATGTTGTGAATTGGTTACGAAAGGATTGTAACATATCGCAAGATAATTGGATTACTTTATTGGTTTCTGAATAATTTAATGCCTGTTTTTGTTTTCTGAGACAATCAAGCCATCATCAAGTACAATTGTTTTTTCGGCTTTCTTGGCGTATTCCTCTTCGTGCGTAACCATAATAATTGTCTGACCCGTCTTATGTAATTCTTCAAAGATAGCCATGACGGTTCGTGAGGATTCGTTGTCGAGGTTTGCAGTGGGTTCGTCGGCAAATAAAATTTTCGGATTATGTGCTACAGCGCGAGCAATTGATACTCGTTGTTGTTCTCCTCCAGAAAGTTGACTCGGGAGATTGTTGAGTCGAGCACCGAGTTTAACTTTGTTCAACGCTTCGGCAGCTTTTTTATACGCACTTTTCTTGTCCATGTTCTGCATAAGAAGTGGTAGAGCAACGTTTTCGAGCGCAGTCATTTCTGGTAAAAGGGCATAATCTTGAAAGACAAAACCAAATTCTCGTAAGCGGAATGAAGTTCTTTCTTCTTGTTTAAATTCTTGAGTTTTGTTGCCATCGATAATAATTTCACCCGAGGTTGGGTCATCAAGAAGACCAATTTGGTACAAAAATGTGCTTTTACCAGCTCCGGAACGACCCATGATGGCAATAAATTCACCCTCATGTGCCTTGAAATCAATACCACGAAGAACATGGGTTTCAACCGGTCCATTCTTAAATGTTCTTTTGAGATTTTTTGTTTCGATCATTTGTTTTTTGAATTTCTACCAAGAATTGAATCAAGAGTATTTCTTCGAACAATCATTCGGGCGGGGATGTAGCCAGCAATAAGTGTTGAAACAACAAGTAGGCCAACGCGGAATAATGTTGTATTGAGTGGTGCCACTAAGATTCCATCGGAGAAAGGAAAATCGATAGGATGGGCAGCAATAAACGGCGAAAGAAATCCGTACAAAATCGAAAGTCCAATTATTGAACCACAAACTGCGTAAAAAACTGATTGAAAAATATAAGAAATTTCAATGGCTTGACCATTGATGCCGATACCCTTGAGAATTCCAATGAATTTTCGACGAGTGATTGCGTTAATAAAAATAACAATAAAAATTGTCACGGAAGATACGATTAAGCCGATAGAGCTAAAAACATTTCCAAGCATACTAAAGGTCGTAATGATATCTTTGAGGAATTGTGGCTGAGCATCTGCATATGTTTGAACTTTGGCAAAATCATCTACACCCCGAAGCTTCAAAGTTTCTCGGATAGCAATCGGATCAGCGTTTGGTTTTAATTTGATAGCGATTTGGTCAACGTTGCCATCAGACCGTCCGATCATGTTTCTCAGTTGATTGTCTACCATGTAGACATTTCGGGTAATTTCATCAACCTTACTTACTAAAATACCTTTTACAACGACTTCTCGAGTAACGTCGCCAACGTTGATTCGAATTTTTGTACCTATTCCAACGTTTTCGAGTGCAAGGAAGCCAGGTGAGTCAAAGGGGATGTATTGTTTCAGCAGGTATTGTCCGATTATCACCTTGTCGAAATCACCTGAGGAGAGGTATGAACCTTCTGCGATCAAACCAGAAAGTCCTGTTACTGTATCTTCGGCTTCTGGATTAACACCAATAATATTTGCTGCTGCAATATTGGGTTTATCGGTTTCTTTTCTGGTTTTATAATTTGCTTCAAGAGTTACCCCTTCAAGAAATCGAGGACTTAGATTTTCTACTTCTGGAAGTGTTTGAAGTAAAGAGATGATGTTTTGACTGTTCTCAATATATTCCTTGTCGGGAAGGGTAGAAATAATAACGTCGCTCGTGTACAGAGTTCGTGCCGCTTCGACTGAACCCTGAATAAGTCCTACAAGAATACCGGAAACAACAACTAAATTAAGAAAGGTCAAAACCATAACAAAAACGATGAGACTTGTAGTCCACAAACTTGAGCGTCTGATCTGGCGAATTGCCAGATACAAACCGATTCTGATGTTGAGGGGTAGATTTGTAAACATTTAATTGCCAGCCGGCAATACAACTACGTCTCCTTCTGAAAGTCCAGAGGTGATTTCGATTTCACCATATGAAGAAACACTGCCTGTGGTTATTTCTTGTTCAATATTCTGGCCGTTAACAAGAAGTGTAATTGTTTTCTTGCCATTTTTAGATGTAACTGCTTTTTGTGGAACTACAATTACATTCGGTTTTTTTTCTGAAGTAATGAGAACGTTTGCTGTCATTCCAGATCTGATTCGAGTATCGTTTTGTGTAAATTCGAGTTTGGCACGATATGTTGAGACACCATCCTTAATGGTTTCTGCTGGATCAATAAAGACAACCTTGGCTTCAAATGGAACTTCGTCTCCATAAGCATCAAGTGTTACTACTGCAACATCTCCAACCTTAATGAAGGGAAGATTGATTTCTGGTACAAAACTTTCAATTTGAAGTGTGTTATCACTTATCATTGAGATTACTTCGGTATTGGCATTCGAAACCTCGCCAACTTTTGCATCGACTTTGGTAATGATGCCGGTAAATGGTGCAAAAATGGTTCGTTCGGAAATTTCTGCTTGAATTCGATTTACTTCTGCTCGTGCGCTTTCAATACTTGCTTGTGCGGCGCTAATACCATTTGAACCAACAGTGAGACGAGCTCGTGCTGCTTCGATAGTTCGTTCACTCGTTCGCTTTGCTTCTTGGTAATTTTGATATGCCTCAAGATAGGTTGTGCTTTTTGTGTTTGGAATTGTGACATACCAGATTGTGTTTTTGTAGGAAGAAAGATTATCTGGGAAAGAAATGTACAACCCCTTAGTTCCAAGGGGAGTAGGTTCGTTTTCAAGAACTTTTGTTGGTCCATTCTTTTCTACATCAAAGACAAAAATTTCATAATCAAGTTGTGAGGTTGGCTTTTGGAAGATTACTTTGTATCGCCCCTCAGCACCGGTATAAAGACCAGAAATTTCTGGAGGAGTTGCCGTGTTTGAATCCGCTGCAGGAACTGCTGCTAAATCGTTAGAAAGAAGCTTTTGATAGGCGTTTTTTACGAGGGTGTTTTGTTCGTTTTCGATCTTTTCGAGGCTCGTTTCAGTGCTTGCACTTTCTGATTCTTGTTCGGCTAAATTTGCTTTTGCGGCCTGAAGTTGAGAAAAGAGAGTTCCTGTCGTTAAGCTAGCCAAAATTTGACCTTGAACGACTCGAGCGCCCACGGTTGTGTTTACCGACGTGACTCGACCCGTTTCTGCAAATGAAAGATTAACACTTTCGGCGGCAACAACCTTTCCAGAAACAGAAACTTCTTTCAAAAAGTCACCACGCTGGATTATGAGTGTATTGTTGTTTGCATTTCCGTTTCTACCAAATACAAAATAGAGAGCAATCAAGATTATCAAAACTCCCGCCCCCCACATGATCTGCTTTCTTTTAAGAGTTTTCAAAGTTCCCCAAATTTTTTTCATAGAAGTTAATTTTATCCGAAAAAAAGTCTTCGGTCTATGTATTTAGTTAATGGTAGAATATTCACTATGCATTTTTTAG
>CAYTZJ010000030.1:0-7276 GCA_964442475.1 uncultured Candidatus Saccharibacteria bacterium
CACCCCAAGCTCACGCGCGGGGTGTTTTTTCATAAAAATTGCGCGCAATTTACCCGACCCCCCATTGAAAAAATTTGACTTCATACATTATTTATGCTACCGTTCTTCCAGACGAAAAGTTCCGTAGCACTCGAACGTTTCGAGGAGCTATTCGCACGATTTTCATAGAGGAGGCATTTCATGCGGCAGCTAATCAGAGAGTGTCTTCCGGTGCTGGTCTTGTTGGTCATTGGAGCATCAATCATCATCCCGCTCCACATACATCGTTCGCGCGAATCCGCGAGACTCGACCCGGACACACGGGCGGCGGCGGAAGCATTCCAAGCTGAGATGAAAAATCTCGCGGTCGACGACTTCGTGATCGCCGAGGGCAACACGGTGAACATTCCGTTCGGCACGTACAAAGTGACGAGCGCGGGACCAGGACAAACGTTCGTCATCGGCCCTTCCCACTTTGCAGACCCGACCAAAGCGGCGAATCCCCGCCAATCAACGGGGTTCGACCCCAGACGATCGGGGTGGGAGCTGGTTCCCAGTCCCTATCTCTCGATCGAGGCGACACGAATGAAGTGCCTTCGCTTCGTCCACAAGAACGATCCCGAATGGCAGAAGCTCGAAGAAGAATGGAACAAGTGACTGCGACAGCGGTCACACAACCCCACACCCCAAGCTCACGCGTGGGGTGTTTTTCTAAAGGCAGTATTCGGGGCCTCTATGTAGCGATTGGGGTTGCAGAGATGATATTCACTGGTACCCCATCCTTAATATTTTTTTGTAGTTCCACCCCCTGCTCAGAAGATGCGTTGAGAAGTTCCATACCAACAATATCTCCCGCACTAGAAAAATCTACGATCAAACAATCGTTGACTCTCATTGATTTAGCAGGCCGCATATCCTTTACTTTAAAATAGATCACATCTGCTACGCTGTCATAGTTGATATTCATGTTTTTAGAGATAATAAGCTGTTATTACCACGTACTCACTACTCTTATAGCGTAAACTATTTTTAGAGTATATCACTTCGATTGTCCGACTACCAATAGCTTTTCGTACCATAATTTTACCTCCATAAACCTCTTCAGTTTCGTCTGGTTTCTCTATCGCGCTTTTGACATGATACATATCAATCCCGCGGTATTGCACCATATCCTGGAAATGTTTGGTGAGTTTGACTTTCACGACCCCCTCACCATACGCCACCCCTACTCAAGAAACTCTCAAGAATTTCTTATCCCTACCCCACCCGCACCCGCTTCAACGCCACCCTCCGCGCTTTATAATCCGGCAGGGTTTGGGCGACCAGATTCCAAAATTTGTGCGAATGATTGAATTCGCCGAGGTGGCAGAGTTCGTGAACGACGAGATAGTCCGCCAATGGTTCAGGAAGGAAGAGGATTTTGTAGTTGAAGTTGAGATTGCCCTTCTTCGAACAACTGCCCCACCGCGTCTTCTGATTCTTCACGCTGATCTTACCGACCCGAAACCCATAGAACGCATTCCACTCCGCCACTTTTTTCTGCGCCAACAAAAGCGCCGCATGCTTGTGGCGGGTGTAGTCACGTTTTGTGAGTTTGGTACGTCTAATCAAAAACATGAGACTAACTATACCGCGAAAGAAAGCTGGAGTTTAATTTACTTGGAAAAGAGTCATCATTTCCGGAAGATCTTTTTGATTAAACACAAAAATAATTTCCGCATGCGTTGTAATCGTCTCAGCAAGTACAATCCTTTTTTGAGCAATCCTTCTGATAAGAGAAAAAGTGATATTTGGCAGCGGGTAATATTTTGGATCAATAGACAAACCAATTGATGCAAGACCAGATTCGATCATAAGAGGTTTTTCTTTGAAATGCTTTAGTATATTTTCCTTTAGACGACTTGAGCAAATAACAGTAATTTCGTTTGTACTGAGCGTCATCGTGAGAAAATCATCACTTGATGTCTTCACTTTTTCATACAAAGAAGAAAGCTTACTGAGAACAAATGGTGTTTTTTCAAATACTATTTCTGAGAGTGGTGACTTGGTTGTTATGTTGTTTAGTTTTATATCTTGAACAAGCGGATGAATGTTCTTCAAATTTTTTTGTACTCTTGAAAGAGCCACCACGATACCGGGGGTCTGAACATCTTTTTTTGACCGATCTTCCACTTTCTTTCGTATCTGCTTTGCATACGCAGAAAGATTCATAAAACCTTTAGACAAGGCGTACAGAGCCTCTTCGTCACCATAAACAATATCTCTTACCACGTCTTGTATTTTTATCATGGGCACAATCTATCATATATAACAAAAAGATACAAATATGTTTAATTTGTTGTAAAATTTGTCATTAAAAGATACGGGAATAAACTAAGCGAAGAACTCTTACACAAAGGAGATAGTTCTATGGCAGACAGGGTCGAAATGCGCTTTGGCGTCGTCGCTCCCCCAAACGGGATCAAGAATGCCTGCAAACGTTGCGGCACGGTCTTTCAGAGTGGTGTCGCAATGATTGAGGCGCAGATTGTCGGTGATTCGGGTGCATACACGGTGGCAAGCAAAAAGAAATTCGTATGCTGTGGCGAGGAGAAACGCGGCGACGAACTTTTTGTCTCAGCCGAGGAAGCCGAATCCATGATTCAGACCATTGAAAGAGGTATGCGAGAAAATGGTTCGGTGCAAATACCTCTTAACCAATGGGTGCGGATTCAAGACGATGGCTCTGCAAAATTCTTGGAAAGGCCAAAAGAGGAGTGAGCAGCGTCACGAACCACACAGTAATTTATTGTGTGGTTTTTTGTTTTATTTCGCAATTATCACCCAAATTAAAACTCTCCAAATAAAACAAAACTCACAACTGCTACCAACAAAGCTAGGGTGATTGCAAGTTCGTGTTTAACGTCTATTTTCCATTCATTCTTTGATTGAATGTTGACCAAAATTAAAATTAAAGTATGGCCAATACCAATAAACGCGAATCCGAAAATAACACCCTGGAGTAAATTGGTCATATAAAAAATCCTACAACTATCGATTACCTTTTGCCCGATTATGCGTCTTACAGAGCATCTGACAATTCTTAACTGATGTTGCACCACCCTTACTCCAAGCTGCCACATGATCAGCATCCATTTCGTTTAGATTCCATATCTTTTCCTTGTTGGTATCATGACCGATAGCACAAAGTGGGCAATTTGACTCACCCTTTTTCTCAGCCTTAGTAGTCTGTGCTGTATAAACAGACTTCTTGGTTGCATCATCGAATACTCGGACTTCAAGCAGTTTTGAATCAACAGAACCACCGAGAATATACTCAAAAATACCTTTGCGATTTTTAATGTACGGATCTCCGTAGAGCTTACGCACTTCAGCTGATACCTTGGTTGGGTTGTACGACTTTTCGTGATACTCCTCATAAAGCCGGCCCCATTCAAGCCCGCGCATTTCACTTTCTATATCGGTAAACACGCTTGAGACCCAATCAATAACCTTGTTAAAGTGTTTCTTTAGCTCATCAATATTTTTGTCTTTACGGTGCTTACTCATGTAGTCACCGATCTCACCCTTACTAACCCAATCAAGAGCACACTCCAAAAACTCCTGTCTATTAGCACTGCCTGATACGTAAGCACTCCATTTTTGAATATTGGCATTTTGACTATTGCTGAATTCCTCCTTAGCTTTGGTTACGAACGGACCAGAGTACACAGCGTTAAGCAACTCCTGATTATTAAGAGGAACACCGGCGATATTAATTGTTTTAAACCATTCTTTTATCTGACTTTCTGTTCCTTCGCACTCGTAGATAAGTAGTTTTGTTTCCAAAATCTTGTCTTTCTTGTCTTTTGCCATTGCACCAAAATATTGCGGATTTCCACTCTCGTCCAAAATGGCAAATTTGTCAGTTATAAATCGTCCAAGACTTGTAATACGCTGTTGTCCGTCAAGCACCTCAAATTCATCAGAGTCAACTTTATTGAAATAGATCAATCCTATCGGGTATCCTTTAAGGACCGATTCGATAACAGCCATCTCTCTCTTGCCGCCATCGGACGCATAAATATAGTTACGTTGATACTCGGGTTGAATAGTAAGCTTGCCAGATAAGCCAAACAACCCCCGGCCCTCAAGTTCATTATATTTGAATCCCTCGCAGACATCTTTGACAGTTATGGTGTTTTTTAGGGTTGTTTTCATGTTATTTTTTCTTGTGTTTGATAAAAATTCTCTTAAACACTTCTCTTCCATTCAAATAAGAGCCTTTACCATATATCTTATTAGGGTCTTGATCTACCCCCCTATTTGATCCCAAGACTTCAAATTGATCAGGGTTATAATTATCAAAAAAGCTAACTGGTACGCCCATTACACCCCTGTAGTCACTCGGTATATTTTTGACCAAAGACACTTCTATCGCGTCATAATTATCATATCTCTCAAAAGGTTTTTTGGTTGTAAACTTTATTACCTCTTTCTCAGTCATAAGCTGAAGTGGTTCATGGCGTCGCCCGTGGTCAATATTGGTAAACCAACGTATACCTTGCACTCGTGTAATATAAACTTTCTTACCGCTTTCATTCGTTTTTACTTCCCTAACCTGTTCCAGATTAGCAACATTTTCCGGTATTTCAAAAAACATTGCACCAGCATTAACTTTGTAATTATTACCCAACCAAACCTTATTATCTTTCAACAATGGAAACACTTCTTTGTAGGTAATTGCGTTCATATTTCCAATGATCAAAAACTTTTTATTGTGGTCAACAAGCTGCTTTATGTATTCACGAAATAGACTAAACGGCGGATTCGTTACCACAATGTCAGATTGTTTGAGCAAAGCGACAGATTCCTCGCTACGAAAATCACCATCACCCTCAAGCGGTACCCACTCATTGTTTTTATTTTCCTTTAATTGCTTAGCGACATCCTTTAGATTAAACTCGCCATCACCGTCTATATCTTTTACTTGGTTGATAATAAATTTGTTAGCAGTTACCTTGGGACGTCCTTTCGCTTTTTCAAGTGTTTTATCGTCACCAAATAGCCCCAGTTGTGTGTTTGCTACAGGAGATGGCTTGTAGCTGGTGGTAATAAGTCGTTTCAATCCAAGCTTGTTGAAATTAAGTACAAAATAACGAAAAAAATTACTCTCAAAAGGATCGTCACAATTGCAATATACCACCTTGCCTCGAAATACATTCTTGTCGTATTCTAAATAGGCTTCAATTTCTTTTTGAATGTCAACGTATTGAGTATAGAACTCATCGTTCTTCACCTTTTTTGCGTTTGTTAGATTCTTATTAGCCATAATATCATTTCAGTAAGTCCGGAATGATTGTACAGTCGTGTGTGGTTTTGTTTTTACTTATACAGCCCCGTCTTCGTCCGCGACCCCAAGTGGGTCCATAGAATTTTAATGGGCTTATTTTATCATTTTTTTACCTCAAAATAAAGAAAAATCCCGATAATATCGGGATTTTTCTAAAGCAACACTACCGAGTCCCAACCTTCAGATTTGCCTTCCGAAATACATCGAGCTGGTCTTTGTTTGACTTGTAGGCTGCTTCCTTAATTACCTTCTTTTTCTCATCTGCAGGAGCATGCAAAAAAAAGTCAGAAAGACCTTTATACTTAGCAATATCAGGAGTTTTTTGGCCCTGAAATAGAGTTTTGAGTATTTTCATGTTAATAACTTATCTAGATCATCCTTAGTATAGCTCAAACCGAGATAATCATCAATTGGAATATCTGGACCCATTTCAATAATGTCTTCAACCTCATGAGTCTCAAAATTCTTCTTCACAAGAAAAACATCTATCTTGTTAGCAAATTTTTTCCTCACAAGGTCAATTGTATCTCGAGAATCAAAAAATTGTGTAATAAATACATCTTTTGGAATATTTCTTCCCTCTAATTTTTCTCGAGCTACCGTAAATTTCCATGCAACTTCTGGTTTCTGGTATACGTAAAAAATAAAAACGGGTCGAGATTTTCTAAGCGACCGCTCAATATTGTCTACGGCCTTTTCGTATTTTGACAGTGTGCCATCAAGAAGAAATGTCTGCTTATTTTCAAGCACCATATCGTGGATTTTCTCAACAACAACAGATATTGCACCCTGAAAAAGCTTTGAATTGCTTCCTGTATAACCAGGAAAATGATCTCTGAGTTCATCACCATCAATTCGAACTACCTTGTGATTTTTATTCTTTTCTAAAATCTGAATGAGGTTTTTCGAATATTCTGTTTTCCCCGCACCAGGAGAGCCCGCCATAAAAACAGAAGTTGGAACTTCGTCTGGAATATATTTCGAGGTATCAGTTAGTTCTTGCGCTAACCGTTTCTTGTTTGCTTTAGCAAACTCCTCAGCTTGTCTTTTTATGGCCTCCTCATCCATATAAGAATAATCTTCCCTAATAATTCCTCAACCGATTAATATCCTGATGCTGTCGGATCTTCTCGTGCGCTTTCGCCTCAATCTGGCGAATACGTTCGCGGGTGACGCCGAATTCTTTACCAACCTCCTCAAGTGTGTGAGTAATACCGTCCACGAGGCCGTGGCGCATTTCGAGAATTTTGCGTTCTTTGGGTGGAAGGTCGTTCAAGATATTGCGCACTTGGTCGGCAATGATGCGGCGAGATGATTCCTGATCCGGAGAAAGAATTTTGTCGTCGGCAATAAAGTCACCGAGGGTTGATTTACCATCGTCACCATCGTCACCCACCGGGCTTTCGAGCGACACGGTATTTTGGTCGATCTTTTCGATCTGATAAATCTTATCGACATCCAAATTCATTTCTGTTGCCACTTCTTCCGGCAATGGATCGCGGCCAAGGTCTTGAGAAAGTCGGCGCACGACCTGCTTATATTTCGCAATCGTTTCCACCATGTGCACCGGCACGCGAATCGTTCGCGACTGATCCGCAAGCGCACGGGTAATAGCCTGGCGAATCCACCAGGTTGCGTAGGTTGAGAATTTATAACCCTTCGTCCAATCGAATTTATCTACGGCCTTAAAGAGAGCGAGATTTCCTTCCTGAATCAAATCAAGGAGTGTGAGATCGGGGCTGCGACCAACATATTTTTTTGCAATCGAAACAACGAGACGCAAGTTTGAGCGCGCGAGCAAATTTTTCGCTTCGATATCACCCGCCTCAATGCGCTTCGCCAAATCTTTTTCCATACCACCAGAAATGAGCGGATACTGACCGATTTCTTTCAAATACATTTGAATCGAGTCGTACGAAGAACTCTCGCCACCATAGGCATATTTTTTGATCGACGGATCATCGA
>CAYTZJ010000031.1:0-2852 GCA_964442475.1 uncultured Candidatus Saccharibacteria bacterium
CTTATGAACTCCTTTTTCGTGTTTCAAATCATCAACATTTAACAAATCATTTTCAAAATCTTTAACTATTTTGAGATACTCTTTTGAATCAACGTCTTCACGTTTAAGTTCTTTAATAAAATTCAAAATCGGTTTTAAATAATAAACAGGGTTACCCGATGGCTTGAGAGCAGTAAGTTTTGTACTTTCAAGCACACTTTCGAGGATATTAATCTGGTCCAAATCGGTTACATGCTGTGCACCAATGATTCGAGGAAATTCTTGGGGAAAATTTTTGATTATCTCATTACAAAAACTATGGAATGTGTGAATTGGTATCCGGTAGGCTGAGGCTCCAACAATTTCCAATAACTTTTTGCGCATCGAATGCACACCAGACTCTGTAAACGTAAGTGCCAAAATGTTTTCTGGCTGCGTGTCAGTTTTACGCAAAATATTAGCAATTCGAAGGGTAAGGATAGAGGTTTTGCCGGTACCGGGGCCTGCAATAACAATCATTGGTCCTTCAACAGAATCAACTGCCCTTTTTTGTTCGGTATTTAGATTTTTATACTGAGTTTCGAAGACAACTTCTTTCATTGGCGTATTTTACCACGGTGCTACAATAGACGCTGAATCGTTCTTTCTATCATCATTTACAAGGGAGGTTGATATGCTTTCGTTTGAAAAAGTTGGGAAGCTCAACATCCCGGTGGTTATCGGGATAGCAGCAATCCACGTGTTGGCCGCAATGGCCTGTCTGCCCGCGTTCTTCACCTGGTCGGGGCTCACATTGTTTGTGTTCTTCTACTGCGTCACCGCTCTTGGCATCACACTGTGCTTCCACCGACTTCTAACTCACAATAGTTTCAAGACGCCTCAATGGTTCCGTTACTTCCTGACCCTATGTGGCACACTGGCATTTCAAGGTAGTGTCATGACGTGGGTTGGTACGCACCGGATCCACCACAAGCATTCGGACAAACCCGGTGACCCGCACAGCCCCAAGCACGGTTTCAGTTGGGCGCACATGTTCTGGTTTATGTACAAACACCCAGCTGGAAACGACCCTCGTGATGCAGCCAAGGATCTTCAAAAGGACTCAGGTCTCGTCTTCATTGACCGCTACTTCTGGTTCCCGCAAGTGGCACTCACGATTCTGCTTTTTGGACTGGGCTTCTGGTCCGGCGGCATACACACTGCCATGTCTTGGATTGTTTGGGGTATTGGTCTTCGAACCGCTGCCGCCTACCACGCCGCATGGCTCGTAAACTCAGCATGTCACACCTGGGGCTATCGGAATTTCACAGCCGAAGAAACTGGTGATGATTCGAGAAACAATATCTGGCTAGCACTTTTCACGTTTGGTGAGAGTTTCCACAACAATCATCACGGTGAACCAAGGTCAGCCGCGCACGGCAACAGGCGTTGGTACGAGTTCGATATCACCTACCAAGTCATCAAAATTCTAGGAAAGGTGGGACTGGTTTCAGATATCAAGAAACCAGAACACGGCTTTCATTGATAACCAAGAAGTTCCCTGTGCACCAAGCACAAACCCCGCCATGGTTGCGGGGTTTTTATTTAATAGTAGTTTCGTAACCGTGCAATACTTGGATGTTGACGAATTTTTTCGTGAGCCTTCGCTTCGATCTGTCGAATACGTTCTCGGGTGACACCAAACTCCTTACCGACTTCTTCAAGTGTGTGAGTGATGCCATCTACAAGCCCGTGTCGCATTTCAAGAATTTTACGTTCCTTTTGTGGAAGGTCATCAAGAATTTCTTTAATTTGATCGGCAATGATTCTTCGAGCAGATTCTTGGTCTGGAGAAAGAATTTTATCGTCAGCAATGAAATCACCGAGAGTTGATTTACCATCATCGTCTTCACCCACAGGACTTTCAAGTGAGACCGTGTTCTGGTCAATCTTCTCGATTTGGTAAATCTTATCAACATCAAGATCCATTTCTGTCGCAACCTCTTCTGGCAATGGGTCACGGCCAAGATCTTGAGAAAGTCTTCGAACCACTTGTTTGTATTTCGCAATCGTTTCAACCATATGAACCGGTACGCGGATTGTTCGTGACTGATCTGCAAGAGCACGAGTAATAGCCTGGCGTATCCACCACGTTGCATATGTAGAAAATTTGTAACCCTTCGTCCAGTCGAACTTATCAACCGCCTTAAAAAGACCGAGGTTACCTTCTTGAATCAAATCAAGAAGTGTCAGGTCCGGACTTCTGCCAACATATTTTTTAGCAATAGAAACAACGAGTCGAAGGTTTGACCGAGCCAAAAGATTTTTTGCTTCTTCTTCACCAGCTTCAATTCTTTTCGCGAGTTCTTTTTCGCGAGCACCATTAATGAGTGGGTATTGACCGATTTCTTTTAGATACATTTGGATCGAATCGTATCCAGAACTACTTTCATGGCCTGTATATTTTTTTAGCGTATCATCTACACCCATATCCAGAAGCCCACCACCTTCTAAAACGTCTATGCTTGCGGTATTCAGACGACCATACAATTCACCGATAAAATCAATGTCATCTTCCACAGTTGGAAATTCCTTTAAAATTTCATCATGAGTAACGAATCCACGTTCTTTACCCTTATGAATAAGTCGCTTTACAGCGTCTTCAATTTTTTTGGCCTTAGCAGCTTGTATTGGCGAAAGTTTAACCTTAGGTTCAGGTTTAACAACCTTCTTAACAACCTTTGCAGTTTTTTTCGATAAAGTTTTCTTTGAGGCTTTAGCCACTTTCTTTATCTTATTTTTTGTTTTTGACTTCTTGACTGCCATATTAATTATTTTTTTCTTATCGCCGCAAGCTTATTGCTAATGTCTTGGAATTCACTCAGATATATTTT
>CAYTZJ010000031.1:2862-6928 GCA_964442475.1 uncultured Candidatus Saccharibacteria bacterium
AAGCACATCTTTTAATTTTTCCTCTTCTAAATTTATAAAAAGTTCTTGTATATCCTCATCAAACCGCGCACTGTTTTCATAATATTGCTCCGCTTCGAAAATTAACCTGTCCTTCTCCCCCGCTAACGATTCTTCGGCCTGCCGCGCGGGGTCGGGGCCAAGCACCGAAACTAATGTGCGTCTAATGCTATCCGCTTTGTCATTTTCTTTTTTAGTTTCAAGCCAATTGATGACACCAATTATTCGACTCTCGATTCCTTTAAGTCTTGGAACAAGTGCTGGCATTTCTTTACGAAGAGATTCACCATTTGGATTCATTTTTTCTCTCGTGAGCGATTTAAGATCATCCCAAATAGCATCTTCTTTGATTCCAGTTTTCTCGGAAATCATTTTTACAAAGTGGCCCTGTTCTGTTTTTCCTTGAACCTGAAGCACTGAGGGTAAAACAAAATTTTTTATTTCTCGCACCAACACCCTGCGATCGAGATTTTTTGCAAGTAATGTTTCTGTGTAAAAATCAATCACATGTTTACCAGTTTTGAGTGCGTGTTTCCACAAATTTGGATCTTTGGCTACAAGTGAAGCTGGGTCTTCACCCTTTGGAAGGACTGCAACTTTTACGTCCATACCAATCTCTAATGCAATTTCAGCGCTTCGTTTTGTAGCATTGAATCCGGCACTGTCAGAATCAAGAGCAAACATAATTCGCTCTGAAATGCGCTGAAGTTTCCGTAATTGAATTTCTGTAATTGCAGTTCCAGAAGATGCAACCGTATTTACAAGTCCAGCTTGATGCGAAAGAATCAAATCCATTTGACCTTCAACCAAAATCGAATAGTCCATTTTTCGGATTGCAGTCTTTGCCCGATCAAAACCAAAAAGAACCTCAGATTTGTTAAAAAGAACGGTAGCGGGGCTATTCAAATATTTTGGTGATTTACCATCATCAATAAAGATTCTGCCCGAGAACGCTACTGGTCTTCCAGATTGATCGAAAATCGGAAACATAATCCGACCCCTAAAAACATCATAGTATTTATTCTCTCCGTCTGTCTTTTTCACCAGGCCTGTCGCATGCATATCTTGAACAGAAATCTTTTTTCCAATCAGGTGATCATGAAGTCTTCGCCATTCATGTGGTGCAAAACCAATTCGCCATTTTGAAATAGTCTCTTTGGTCATGCCTCGTTTTACTAAATACTGGAGAACTTCTGGATACTTTGTTAATTCATTTTCAAAGTACAACACTGCTTCTTCAATCGTATTTAGCAATCGATCTCTTTCGTCTCGTTCACCTATTTTTTCTGGAACTAATTCAACACCCGCTCGTTCAGCTAATTTCTGAAGTGCTTGTTTAAATTCCATTCCTTCAAACTCTTCAACAAAAGTAAACATGTCACCCTTAGCACCACATCCAAAACAGTAATACGTACCACGATCAGGCGAAACGAAAAATGACGGTGTTTTTTCGTTATGAAACGGACATTTTCCTTTATAACTTGAACCTGCCTTATCAAGTTTGAGATATGACGAAACCACATCAGTGATCGTCAGTTTCTCTTTGATTTTTTCAACAGAAGAAGACATAGTCTCTCAATCTTATATCTCAAATTCTTTTGAAAATTTGAATTTAGATTTAAGTTTTAGTTTTTGCGAGATTCCAATTTTTTGCTTCTGATTCAGCACAAAAAACCACTTGTCAAGACCTATTCTTCCGATTCGCGAGTTTCAGTTACTTTTTTAATAGTGTCATGCTTCACACTTCCCTTAAACCCAGTACCTGCAGGAATTAAATTACCAATAATAACGTTTTCCTTGAGACCAACGAGATGATCTTCATGTGCCTTAAGTGCACCATTAATGAGAACTCGGGTTGTGTGCTGGAATGATGCTGAAGAAAGGAACGAACGTCGTGAAAGAGAAACCTCTGTGATACCCATAATGAGGGCCTCAGCTTTTGCTTCTTTTCCACCCTTTGTTCTCGCTTTCTTGTTTGTTTCAAGAAGATCAGTGAGTTCTACCGTGTCACCAATTGAGAAATGAGTGTCACCTTGGTCACGTACTTTTCGGCGATTGAACATTTGTCGAACCATAACCTCGATATGTTTTCGAGCAACGTTTTCTCCTTGAAGTTCATACAACTTACTAATTTCCTTAATGATGTATTGTTCTGTTCGTTCCTTACCAGCAAATGCAAACATTTCATCAAGATCCGCAGAACCGTCAGTGATAATATCGCCCTTCTTTACTGAGTCACCCATTTTCACAAGGATCATACGAGAATGAGAAACGGGATATTCAATTGGAGCATTATCTTTGGTTTTTCGGTCTGCAATATCAGGCATAATCCAAATAGATTTCTCGTTTGGAGTATTTTTCACTTCTGTGACCATACCATCAACACCAGAGACAATTGCTGGATTTTTTGGCTTTCGTTTCTCGAAAACTTCTTCAACACGAGGGAGACCTTGCGTAATGTCTCCACCAACAGATGCGGTTCCGCCGGAGTGGAAGGTACGCATTGTAAGCTGTGTACCCGGTTCACCAATCGCTTGAGCAGCAACAGTTCCAACAGCTTCACCAAGATTAATCGGTCGGCCAGTACCAAGATCAGCACCATAACACTTCACACAAATACCCTGAGTTGATTTACATGCGAGCGGAGTTCGAACAAGAAGTTCAGAAAGATTGGTTTTGTCGATTTCTGACGCAAGTTCCTTGGTGATGAATTCGCCCTTCTTTGCAACCATTTTCCCATCAATAACGAGATCTTCAACCAAATATCTACCCTTAATGTTCTTTGAAAGAGGAATTTCGATACCCGAAGCTCCTTCTTTGTAAATCTTAATACCTTCTTTTGTGCCACAGTCTTCTTCTGTGATAATCACGTCTTGTGCAACGTCAAAGAGTCGTCGAGTAAGATAACCAGCTTTTGCAGTATTAAGTGCGGTGTCAGTAAGACCCTTTCGAGAACCGTGAGTTGTAATGAAGTATTCGATCGGTGTAAGTCCTTCCTTTGTAGAAGAAAGAATTGGAAACTCATTAGTTTCTCCCGCAGTGTTTTGAATCAAACCCTTCATACCTCCCATCTGTGTGATTTGAGAGAATGAACCTCGAGCACCAGAGTACACCATGTCATACAATGATCCGTTCTTGTCGAGTGTGTCTGGAATGAATTTTTCGATTTCGTTCTTTGCTGCATGCCAGATTTCAATACTCTTTCGAAATCGTTCTTCTTCAGAAATAAGACCTTCACTGAACTGAGAAATAATTTCGTCAGCCTTAGCCTTAGCTCGAGCAATAACTTCTGGTTTTTCTTTTGGAATAACTACTTCATCGATACCCCATGTGACACCAGATCGAGTTGTATAGTGGAATCCGAAGGCCTTGATCTTGTCCATGATTGCTGGAATCGCTTCAATACCATATCGAGTGATCATATCATCGACAATTCCAACCATTTTCTTTTTATTAATTTCTGTATTGAGGAACGGATAATCATCAGGAAGGATACCGTTAAAGAGTACTCGGCCGATTGTTGTTTCGAATACTTTTCCTGCAAATTCAGAATACTTTGGATCATTTTCTGGGGCCAAAACATTTACCTTTGCTCGATAATTAACACCACCGAACTGGTATGCAATTTTAGCAATCTCAGGACTTTCGAAAACCATACCCTCACCCGCCTCACCAGGAATAATTTTTGTCATCCAATAACAACCGAGGATAATGTCCAACATTTTGTTTGAAATAACTGGATCTCCGGAGCCAGGTTTCAAAATATTCTTGTCTGAAGCCATGATGTACTTTGCTTCAGCTTGAGCTTCATCAGAAAGTGGAACGTGAACTGCCATCTGGTCACCGTCGAAGTCAGCGTTAAACGCTGTACATACAAGTGGATGAACTTGAATTGCATTACCTTCGATAAGGATTGGTTTGAAAGCCTGAATACCCAATCGGTGCAATGTCGGAGCACGGTTAAGGAGTACGTAACGATCCTTAATTACCTCTTCGAGGATTGCCCAGACTTCTGGTATACCGTCTTCGATACGTCGGCTTGCACCAC
>CAYTZJ010000032.1:0-2290 GCA_964442475.1 uncultured Candidatus Saccharibacteria bacterium
TGAAAACCGTCACATCTTTACAGGTGTCGTGAGTTCGAATCTCACCTCCTCCGCCAATTTAAAATGGCCCAGCTTTTGCTGGGTCATTTTAATTCAATAAATAAGTATAATTAATCATTACCAATCAAATACACACATGGCAACACAAGAAAAATACGTAGACGGTTTTGTACTCGTAGTTCCGAAAAACAAACTCGCAGCTTATAAGAAAATGGCATTAGAGGGTGCACAAATGTGGAAGAAATACGGTGCCATAGATTATAAATAATGTGTTGCAGATGATATGAATGCACCGTGGGCATTACCCTTCCCGGCCCTAACCAACGCAAAGAAAAATGAGATAGTTTTCTTTTCATTCATCACGTACAAATCCCGCGCTCATCGCGACCAGGTAAACGCAAGGGTAATGAAAAACATGAAATCACATGATGTAGATGGCAAGAAAATAGAAATGCCCTTTGACATGAAGAAAATGGCATACGGTGGTTTTAAAGTTTTCGTTCAGGGATAAAGTCTTGAAATTTTGTTTTTTCTACGTGCTACAATTTATTTATGACATCGTTCCGTTTTAGAGCACCCGAGTTCCACTACAAACACAAAACGACAGATTGGTACTGGGCTGTCGGCATCATTACTATTGCAGCTGCGGCTACTGCAATTATTTTTAGCAATATTCTTTTTGGAATACTCATTATTATCGCCGGCTTTACACTCATCATGCACGCTTCTCGTATTCCGGCAGAGCACGATATTGAAATTAATGACGCTGGCATTACTATCGGAAACTTTCATTTCACGTATGGAAATCTCGAATCGTTCTGGATCGAACATCATGAAAACGGTCGCATGTTAATACGAACCAAGCGTTTAATCATGCCCCATCTTGTTGTTCCACTTGATTCTCTGTCTGAAGATGAGAAAGAGGATATGAGGGATTTTTTGCGAACTAAACTTGCAGAAATTGAGCAACAAGAACCCCTATTTGAACTGATCATGGAGTACATTGGTTTCTAAGAAAATTAGATAAATCCTTGGTTTTGTAGTAAATTGTCGGCACGTCCACCTTCGCCATCCGGTCAACTGACGGCCTCGGCGGACAAGGTCCTCGTAGTTCAATGGATAGAACATGAGTTTGCGGAACTCAAAATATAGGTTCGATTCCTATCGAGGGCACACGAGAGAAAAATCCAGCCAGCGCTGGATTTTTCGATTCATGGGCCGGCCGAAAGCATGTTTTGCCAGTAAGCAAAACAGCTGAGGTGGGGTCGGACAAATTTGCGAGTGGCGACGAGAAAATTATGCGTGACCCCATGAGGGGAAAATCTTAGGTGACGGCGAAAAAATTACTCGTAGCAATTGATGACTTTTTTAATGCTATTATTAAAATAATTCTAATATCGCCATTGCCTTTAGAAGGTTATTTGGAAATAATTATATATATGAAAAATTTATTTAGAGATTTTATTTCGTACGAAAAGCGAGATTACAACTACAAGATTGGTCGAACCGTTGCATCTTCTCTTACCGGCTTCCTCGTTGGTGCAGTTGCAACCCACATTATCTGGTTCACCACGTTCAAACAAGCTATCGATTTTATTAACCCCTAAACAAAAACTCCCCGTTCGGGGAGTTTTTTGATTGAGCTTGAGAGGATTATTTTACTGCACCCTTCTTCAAAAGAGCCTGGAGTCGAGATTTCTTTCGGCTCGCATTATTTTTCTTAATCAAATTTGTTTTTGATGCTTTGTCGATAGCTTGTTCAACTTCTGGCATCATTTTCTTTGCCTCATCGATCTTTCCCGCAGTTACTAGCTTTCGGAACTTTTTGATTGAGTTTGTAAGGGTTGTCTTTCGTGCCATGTTGAAGTCTCGCTTTCGGCGAGAGTTTCGAAGGGCTTTTTTGGCTGATGTTGTAATCGGCATATTTGTGTTGCAATACCTTACCACATGTGCCCTAAAGAGACAAATTTTGATATGATGCCCACATGATCTCCTACTTACGAGGGAAAATTATAGAAAAAAGTCTTAAATACTGCATCCTCGATGTAAATGGTGTGGGATACAAGGTATATACAACAGACGAAATATTAAGGGGGCTCAAACACTCACACGAAGCATCGTTTTGGACCCACCTGGTAGTACGCGAAGACGCCCTCGATATATATGGCTTTGCAGACAAAGACGCGCTGGGACTCTTTGAGCTCCTCATTGGCGTCTCTGGTATCGGACCGAAGACAGCCATGGGTATTGTGAACGTCTCTAATCCCCTTTCACTCAAACGAGCAGTGTC
>CAYTZJ010000032.1:2300-6896 GCA_964442475.1 uncultured Candidatus Saccharibacteria bacterium
CGCCGGTCGGCTCGTCCAGCGGCAACAGCCGCGGCTTGCCGGCGAGCGCCATGGCGATCTCGAGCCATTGCTGCTGCCCGTGGGACAAGGCCGCGGCGGCATCATGCGCGCGATCGGCGAGGCGAAACTGATGCTCTTGAAGCACTCAAATCACTTGGCTATTCTGAACGAGAATCTCGCGATGTGTTGAAAAAAATTTCCGGCGAAAATATCTCTGCGGGTGATAAAGTTAAAAAAGCTCTCAAATTACTGGGGTCAGCAACAAAATAATGCTTTTAATAATCAAAAAAATAATTCCAAAGTCAGTTTTTAAAAGATTACAACCACTGTATCATTATGTTCTTTCTTTTTTGGGAGCAATACTATACAACTTCCCTGCTCGCAGTATGTATGTGATTGGTGTAACAGGCACCAAGGGCAAATCGAGTACAACTGAAATCATTAACAGTATTTTGGAAAAAGCTGGGTACAAAACAGCACTTTCAAACACCATTCGTTTCAAAATTGGAAATGATTCAGTAAGAAATCTTTACAAAATGTCGATGCCGGGAAGATTTTTTATGCAAAATTTTCTGTCTCGAGCAAAAAAGGCCGGCTGTACTCATGTTGTGGTTGAAATGACATCAGAGGGCGCTCGACAATTTCGTCACAAATGGATCGATCTTGATGCATTTGTGTTCACCAATCTTTCTCCAGAGCATATTGAATCTCATGGTTCATATGAAAATTATAAAAAAGCCAAACTTTCTATTGCCAAACTTCTCGAAACATCAAAAAAGAAAAACAAATTCATGGTGATCAACGCTGACGACGAAAATGCTCAGATGTTTCTTGATCTTGATGTAAAAAACAAAATTACCTATTCACTCGAAGGCGCAAAACCGTTTTCAACTGAAGACAAAGATACCTTTTTCACCTTTGATGGTATGCAACTCCGACCAAAACTTATCGGTCTTTTCAACATTTACAATGCCCTAGCTGCAGCCACCCTAGCAAAACAAATTGGCATTGCTACTGATGTTATTGCTGAGGGGATTGAAAATATAACAACAATCGAAGGTCGTGTACAAAAAATTGACCTTGGTCAGGGTTTCGATGTTGTTGTTGATTATGCTCACACTACTGATTCTCTTGAAAAGCTCTACCGAGCATTTCCAAACCAAAGAAAAATTTGCATTCTCGGCAATACCGGGGGCGGGCGCGATACATGGAAACGACCCGAGATGGCAAAAATCGCAGATCAATATTGTGACAAAATTATTCTTACCAACGAGGATCCATACGACGAGGATCCAAAAAAAATCGTTGACGAAATGAGAGTAGCGATTGTTAACAAGCCATGCGAAATCATAATGGATCGACGAGAAGCAATTGCAAAAGCGATCTCATACGCACGTGTTGGAAACGTCATTCTTATTTCCGGAAAAGGAACCGATCCATATATTATGGAAGCACACGGCAGAAAAATTCCTTGGAGTGATGCCCAGGTTGCGAAGGAAGAGTTGAAGAATGTGTTAGATAAACGAGTTCCCTAACAACTACAATTCGGTTCTGCGTTGCCACATTTCTGACATTTTAATTTGAGCTTTTCGCCCTTTGGGCAATTGCGCCAATGATCATGATCAAAATCGGTCATTTCCTTTTTACATCCAGGACATTTGTATCCATCAACCGGCCCCTGACAATGACTACACATATTTGTTGAAGCAAAATTTTTCATGGCTTTATTTTAGCAAATGATTTGAAATTCCAGATTTAAGGTATACCATATCCCCATGCCCGAACTTCCTGAAGTCCACACCACAGTTCTAGGTCTCAACAGAAAACTCAAAAATCTCTCTATAACTGACGTTTGGTCGAGTTACAATAGCTCGTTTCATGCAGGTAAAAAGAATATTAAAGACGTTCACTACTTTAAAGATTTCAAACTCGCAGTAGTCGGCGGAAAATTTCTTAAGGCCCAAAGACGTGGCAAAAATATTCTCATTTCCCTTTCAAACAACCACACCATCCTCATTCATATGAAGATGACTGGGCATTTGCTCTATGGTCACTATTCTTTTAATAAAAAGAAAAACACATGGATTACAACAGAAAAAGGCCCGCTCGAAGATCCGTTTAATCAACATATTCGACTCGTATTTACTCTTTCAAACGAGAAACATCTTGCCTTTTCTGACATGCGAAAGTTCGCAAAAGTTTTTGTATTCCCTACCAAAGAAATCGGTTTACATCCCGATCTTGCAGAAATTGGCTCAGAACCACTTGAAAAAAGTTTTACTTTAGAAAAATTCAAAGAGCGCCTTACCCTCCGCCCCAACTGGCCAATCAAACAAACGCTTTTGGACCAAGGCGTCATTGCAGGTATCGGAAATATTTACTCGGACGAAATGCTTTGGGCTTCAGGGATTCATCCACTTTCAAAAACATCAAAAATTCCACCACCATTTCTCCAGAATTTATACAAAGAAATGAGAAACGTACTCGAGAAAGGAATTAACTTTGGCGGTGATTCGGAATCTGATTATAGAAATATTGACGGTGAAATCGGTCAATTCCAAAACAAACATCATGCATACCGACACACAGGTGAGGTTTGTGCGAAGCCACGATGCGGTGGCATAATTGAGCGAAGGAAGATTGGCAGTCGTAGTGCCCACTTCTGCCCCACACATCAAACACTCTTTTCATAATGAAAGATAGCACTCTGGGAATTCTCATAATCATTTTCTTCATCATCGTGGGTATTGTTTCTCGTGGTTCAGTTTTTCAATCCCCAATTACATCTGATCCGTCCAAAAACAATACGCCTCAAAACGCATCTTATTACAACAACTCATACTACGAGCAAGAAAACGATCAAGTTCGTCTGCAACGCATTGCTATTGACGCAAATGATCTTAATGAAAAAATTCAAGAACAAATTGCCGCAGAAAAGGCTTCACCATATGCTGATCGTGTAAGTATTGCCAACATATACAATGTTGGAACCTTTAACGAATATGCTGTGCTTAATGTTCAAAATGATCCTGGTCAATCGGTTGTCCTTTCGGGTTGGAAATTGAAAAGTCTGGTTACAGGAGGTGAGATGACAATTGGTGGAGCAGCCAATATTCCAGATTTTGGTTTACCAAGTGATGCACCGATTATCATCTCTGACCGAAGAGCAAATGTTGTTGTAAGTCACGCAATTTCTCCCATTAATAAATCCTTCCGTGTAAACATTTGTGTCGGTTATCTTGATCAGAATGACAATTTTCTTCCTTCGCTAGGCAGACAGTGCCCAAGTCCATACAAAGACGCTCCACCCGTTTCCAATCAAATAAATAACAAATGTCTAGATTATTTAGACACCATACCCTACTGTCGCATTCCAAAAGAAAGAGATTATCCCGAGGATATTAGCCGTTCATGTGAAGATTATATTAAGGAAAATATTAACTACACGACATGTGTAAAAAATCATCGTTTTGATGAAAATTTCTTTGTATCTGAGTGGCGAGTTTTTTCTAAGGTTCGTGGAATCTTGTGGATTAAGGACCGGGATGTTATTCAACTCATTGATAGCGCTGGAAAAGTTGTCGACACATACAGATTTGATTACAGATAGAACTACAAATCAAGAATTCGAGCAAGAGCAATTCCAAACGCAACAGAAACGTTAAGTGATTCTTTTTCTCCCCTCATTGGGATTTCTATAATTTTATCGGATTCATCAAGAACATCACCCCCAACACCCTCAACTTCATTTCCAAAAATAAATACCGTTGGTTGAATTATTTTAAAATCTTTATAATCAACCGCCTTTTCATTTTGCTCAACCGACACAATCTGATTGCCATTCTTTTTTAGATCAGAAATTAATGGAAATATTTCTCTTACTGATTCCCATGCAACGGTCTTTTCCCCACCAAGCGCCACCTTTGAAATTTCATTATTTTCTCTATTGAACTTATCTTTTGGCGCGGGAGTATAACCAACAAGATAGATCTTATTGATACCAAGCGCATCGGCAGTACGAAACATTGAACCCACGTTATGAGAACTTCTAATATTGTTCAATATAATCGACACAGAATGTTTTTTCATGACGGAATCATACAATAAATGTTATAATTTCCCCATGCTTTCGGTTTTCCCAGAATTATTCACATACTGGCTCATTGCTCCATTTATTTTGCGTATTGTGCTGGGTGCATATTTTCTTTATACAGGTATTAGGCACCACAACATAGACTCCGAAACATGGAACATGGTTTGGAACAATAAAAAAATCGGTTCACAGACCGTTGGTTCAATCCTTGCAAAGGTTCAGATTGGACTTGGTGTGCTTTTTGTTATCGGTCTCTGGACTCAGATCATTGCAATTATCGCAATCACACTTAATAAGATCGAATGGTACAAAAGACACAAATTTACATGGAACGCTTCTCCAGATATTTGGCCAAAGATTTTTATCTCGGCAATATGCCTTGCCCTTCTATTCCTAGGTGCTGGTTTCTTCGCAGTTGATCTTCCTCTCTAATTTTACTTTTTGGTTTTCCTGAGGTATATTTTTTGAGCTTCTATTTTTATCCACCAATAGCTGTTTTGGTA
>CAYTZJ010000033.1:0-6409 GCA_964442475.1 uncultured Candidatus Saccharibacteria bacterium
GTTCTAACGATGATCTCGGTACATTCACAATCCGATTCAAAGTTACAGCAGTTGGAGATACTGTTTATGTATCAACACTTGCTGACGCTACACTTTCTGGTGTAACAACTGGAAAGACATCAATTCACGTTGATCGAGCGGGAACAGCTACAGTTGGTGGTACTTCAGTTACAATCACTAACCTTACAGACACTGATACTAATGAAGCAGGTCTCTACACCATCGAAGAGGGTGATTCTGAGACATTCGAAATTACCACAACAGTTCAGCTTCCTACAGCTGGCCTTGCTGGACAATTCCGAGCTGTACTTGGAGGTGTTTCATGGGATACTGATTCAACAGATGCAACTCCTGACAATGCATACACTTCAAATCTTGACGACTTTAAGACTTCATACATTGGTCTTAACTAGTTTTGATTCGAAAGTCTAACATTGTTAGAAACAAAAAGCCGCCCTACGGGGCGGTTTTTTGTTACACCAGTTTTTTGTTGTCTAGAAATTAAAAGCATTTATAATAAAGACTGTGAATATTTCTACTTATACAAACAAAAAAACTTCGCTGTTTTGGAAATGTGCTGATTATTTATTGATTTTTTATTTTGCTGTCTTCCCATTTATTAATTTCCAATCTTTTTTGTATGGAGGCACGGCGACTCGAGCGATCAGTCTAATTTTGCTCGCTTCAATTTTAGGTTTATTTTTGGGATTTTGGATTTTACAACAAAAAATTCAGTTATCTTTTCCCAAATCTATAATTTTAAATTCATTACTGGTCTATTTTCTTTTTGTCATTGTTTCTGGATTTCTTGGTTTAAGTATTGCAACCTCATTTTGGTCGGTAGCAACCAGAATGACGGGTATTTGGTATTTTTTAAATTTAGGCTTAGTAATGTTTGTGTTTTGGGGCATTTCTACCAACCGTGATCGTCAAAATAGAATGATACTGACAATCATTATCTCAACCGCTTTGTACTCATTTCTTTCTTTTTTAGGACCAGAAGGTTTGGGGTTTTTGTTCAAAAATTATACGTCGGATGGTTTTACATTTGGTAATTCTACGTTTGCTGGAATGTATATTTTTGCCACATTTTTGCTTTCTCTCTATTATTTATTGCAATCAATTAGCAAAAAATGGTGGATGTACGCTATCCCGGTCACTCTTGTAATTAACCCATATATTATTAATCGTCAGATTTGGTTCGGAGATTTTTCAAATGGATTTATTGGTGAAGCAAGATCTTCAACCTATGCTGTCTTGATTTCTTTGGTTGGTCTTTTTTTTATTTGGTTAATTTCTAAAATAAAAGATAAGACGATTAGACATCGCGTTGCTTATTTTTCATTCGGTGTTTCATTGTGTGTCGTGGCTATATGTGCATATTCTCTTTTATCTCCTGGTGGTTTTTTGAGAAAGGTTTATTTAAACCAATCGACCGCTGCTAGACCACTAGTGTGGGAGATGTCTGAAAAATCTATAAAACAGAAACCTTTATTGGGTTTCGGAGCAGATAATTTTGAGCGAGTTTTTGAAAAGAATTACGATAATAGACTTTTGCAAGACGAGTATGGAAAGGAGGCTTGGTTTGATCGTGCACACAATATATTTATTGATCAGGTTGTAGACAATGGCATTTTGGGACTCGCTCTTTATATTTTGGTTTATATAATTGTTATTTTTTCTCTCTTGTATTCAGCGCTTAATTCTTCTGATAACACAGATCGTCTTTTTGCATCAATACTGATTGTGTACTTTTCAATGCATTTTTTAGAACTCCAGACTGCGTTTGATACAACAGTTTCTTATCCATTACTTGCTTTCATGTTTGTTGCTGCGATTGTAATCTTGGGTCGAACCATGGCTTCGATTAAAGGTAAGGATTCACAGTTTATTGTTAATTCAAAAATTAAGTATTTAATATCTGGCGTGCTGATTGTATTTTTTTCTTGGTCTTTGCTTGTTGGTTGGTTTCCGATTTTGAATGCTGAAATTACAAACGGGTATATTCGTAAAATTGGTTCTCCAGAAAAAAGAATTCCAAGTTATAAAACCCTCTTCGGTTCACCAATGGATACACATTCTTTCCTTTGGAGAACTGTAACCGATTTTCAGCGAGGAATAGCCCAAAATCCTGATATTTTAAATGATCCTCAAAAAGTAAAATTATTAAAAAATGAACTTTCTATTTTTGAGGATAGCTACAAGACATATATAAAAAACAATCCGAATAACTTCAGAGCTCGTCTTGGTTTGGCTGATGTGTTGATCTATCAAAGACTTTTTGAAGAAGATAAATTAAAAGAAGCGCAAGAAGTGCTTGATGCTGCTAGTGCTCTTGTTCCACAAAGTCCGCAACCATATTGGATGAAGGCGGTGGGATATATATATATGAAAAAATTTGATTTAGCCAGACAATATGCAAAGTCTGGTTTAGCTCTTAATCCCAAAATTAAGGAAAGTCAAAAGGTTGTTTCATATGTTGAAAAATCAATTAAAGATTTTCCGGACATTGATTTGTTCTTTTTTACTCAAATTTAAATTTTATAGTGTAAAAACATGTCTCATTACTTCAACAAAAGTTTCTTCAAACTCCTTCTAACCTTTTTGGCGATTTTGGCTGTCTGTTTGATTGTAAATCTCGTTGTAAGTAGCATGATACCAGCATAATTGACGATCAGATTTTAGCTGTGTATACTTCTAACCCTAAGGCCAAAGACAGTAGATCCCGAAAGGGTTAAAGCCGTAAGGTGTCTACCGAGGTTAAAACCACTCCGCTTATGCGAATTCGGCGGCCTTTAGAAAAATAAAGGTCGTTTTGTTTTATTAAAAACAAAAAATAATTATGGCAATTACAAAGGAAAAGAAAGCAGATATTTTGAAACGTCTTAACGATGTATTCAAAAATTCTGTTTCTGTTGTGTTCGTAAATTTTCACGGGTTGACTTCAAACGATGTAAACGATGTTCGTGCAACTCTAAATAAAGAAAACGTTGGTTACTTTGTTGCAAAGAAAACTCTCATTCGCAAAGCACTTGCGGAAGCAAAAGTTGAGGGTGAAGAGCCTGAATTCGCGGGTGAACTTGGTGTTGTGTACAGTACAGACGCAATTGCTCCCGCTCGTGGTGTGTATGCTTTCCAAAAGAAACTTGAGGATAAAATTTCTATCCTCGGTGGAATTTTCGAAGGTAAGTTTGCAAACAAAGAAAGGATGACTTCGGTGGCTCAGATTCCATCACTGCAGACTCTCCATGCTCAGTTTGTAAACCTTATCAACTCGCCACTCCAAGGACTTGTTATTTCGCTTAGTGAGATTGCGAAGAAAAAAGAAACTAATTAATCAAATTATTGAAATCATATGGAAACCCCATCAAAATTCAAAGATATCGTAGAGGGCATTGAAAAAATGTCAGTTCTTGATCTTCACGAACTTGTGAAGTTTCTTGAGCAAAAATTCGGCGTTTCAGCTGCTGCTGTTGCCGTTGCTGGTCCTGCTGCTGCTGGACCTGCAGAAGAAGAAAAGTCTACATTTAACGTAAAACTTGCTGATGCTGGTGCTAACAAGATCGGTGTTATCAAGGCAGTTAAAGAGGCTTTGAGCCTAGGTCTCAAGGAGGCAAAGGATCTTGTTGATGCTGCTCCATCAAACTTGAAGGACGGTATGAAGAAAGAAGAAGCTGAGGCTTTGAAGAAGAAAATTGAAGAAGCAGGCGGAAAGGTAGAACTTAAATAATTTAAGCATCACCTTTCGACAGAATGCAAAACCAAAAACACCTCTAGAAGTCTGGGGGTGTTTTTGCTATACTTCGAACCACAAAAAACATGGATATTCTGGAAAAACTTTTCGGCAGTGTGGCAAAGGTTCGAATTATGAGGTTGTTTCTTTTTAACCCAGACACATATTTTGATCTGGAAAATGTAATGCATCGTGCGAAAATTTCTCAGCAAGACGCTCGTTCAAATACACGACTGCTTAATGAAATTGGACTCATAAAAACCCGTATTTTTTCAAAAGAAGTAAAACTTGAACCAAAGAAAAAAGGAGACAAAAAACGAATTGTAAAAAGAAGAGTGAAGGGTTGGGTTTTGAATGATCTTTTTCCGTATCTACCAGCTCTTCAAAACTTTGTAATTACTGTAAGTCCACTTCAGGACAGAATGATTGTTCGAAAATTCAACCGAACGGGAAATATTAAACTCCTTATAATTTCGGGTGTATTTATTCAGGAAAAAGACAGTCGAGTAGATATATTTATCGTCGGTGATGGACTTCGAAGAGCTGCTATTGATTCGGCAGTAAAAGATATTGAAGCTGAGTTGGGTAAGGATCTTACGTATTCATTTTTCGAAACAAAAGATTTTCAATATCGTCTCACGATGTACGACAAACTCATCAGGGACATTCTCGATTATCCACACAAAAAACTCATCAATAAGCTTGGTATACAAGCAAACAGCACCAAGATCGGTGTGGGGAAAGTCCAGACAACTCTTTCCTAGAGCTTGGTATAATATATATGTAAGTTCTTTGGATGAGACTTTATTAGTTTTTAATTCGATACAGCTATACTGTATCAACAGAGATCATGATTATAGAAACTTGGGGAGCGGTTCTCACACAATCGTTCCAAGATTTGTGGACTGGTGTTATCACTTTTGTACCAAATCTTGTTGTTGCAATTCTTATTATTGTTATCGGCTGGCTCATCGGTGCTCTTATCGGTCGGGTTGTTGCTCAAATTATTCGTTCACTAAAGATCGATGAGGTTCTTCGAAAGTCAGGTGTTGAAGACGTACTTAGCCGAGGCGGCATCAATCTAAATTCAGGTGTTTTTCTTGGTGATCTTGTAAAATGGTTCATTATTGTTGTGTTCCTCGTTGCAGCATTTGATGTATTGCATCTTACGCAAGTTAATCAATTCCTTCAGGGTGTAGTGCTCTATTATTTGCCACAGGTAATCATTGCAGTACTCATTCTTCTTTTGGCTGCAGTTATTGGTGATGTGATGCAAAGAGTTGTAACTGCATCTGCACGAACAGCAGAAATCAAAGCTGCTCGATTCCTCGGTAGCTTCACAAAGTGGGCAATTTGGATCTTTGGTATTCTTGCTGCATTGCTTCAGCTCAACATCGCTGCTGCATTCATTCAGACATTGTTTACAGGCGTAGTCGTTGCGCTTTCATTGGCATTTGGTCTTTCATTTGGACTTGGTGGCCAAGAAGCAGCAGCACGATTTATCGAGAAGACAAAGGAAGAAATTTCACACAAAGGATAGGTCAGAAAACAAAAATATTGTTTATAATAAAAACCCCGTAAAATCGGGGTTTTTATGTATTTGGAAGGTTCTCTCAGGGGGCTAGTAATCTCAGTTTTTAGAGGTTGTTTATATCGTTTGACAGCTTTATATATATGAATATACTTATCTCTACCCTTATATGCATACATTTATTAACTTAATAACTACAGCGGAATAGAGAACGCCATTTTTTGGTTATTATCGAAAACCGCTCTCGCGGTTTTTTTGTTTCTCTGGAGGATTTTTAAAAAGAATTTTCCAGAGAGGCAGAAAATACAGATACAGCTGAATTGATCGAAATTTGAAAACTAAATCCTGTCGCACATAGTAAACCCAAGTGGGTCTTTTCGAATGTGCAGACAGCCAAACGGATTTGTATTGAGTAAATACGAAGCCGTGTCATGTTCCTCTTGAACCGACGGAACATGACGAAAAACAGGTAACTTTGTTTTTTGACGATGTCAGAAAACAGGGTGTAAAAAGACCCCGGATTTAATCCGGGGCGGATTCAAAAATTCGTAAACAAATTTTTGAATCAATTGTGGTGCATTAATTTCCTAATTGGAAATTAAGAGCATATGGTGGATGCCTTGACTTCTGCAGGCGATGAAGGACGTAGCGTGGCTGCGATAAGCTTCGGTGAGGTGCTAAGCAACCTTTGACCCGGAGATCTCCGAATGAGGAAACTCCACTGCGATGAGCAGTGACCGTTCCAGCTTGACTGGACGGAGCAAACCTAGGGAAGTAAAACATTTCAGTACCTAGAGGAATAGAAAACAATGTCGCAAGACACATTTCCTAAGTAGCGGCGAGCGAAAAGGAATGAGCCCAAACTCAGTTACATTCTCACGACGCGAGATTTAGAAATAAATCAATGTTTCGTGGGAATGTTGCTGGGGGTTATAAGACGATTACTTCGTATTTATACGAGAAGAGTTAAAAAATAAATTGATAACTGAATGCGCTGGAAAGCGCAGCTCCAAAGGGTAATAGCCCCGTAAGTGAAATTAATTTGTCTCTTTTGTAGTTGTTCTTGAGTACTTCGAGACACGAATACCTCGGAGGAATTTGCCGGAACTAACCGGTAAGGCTAAATACTAGCAGAAGATCGATAG
>CAYTZJ010000034.1:0-6367 GCA_964442475.1 uncultured Candidatus Saccharibacteria bacterium
CCTTCTTGTTTGCGTCGTACTGGAATTTACCATAATCCATGATTTTTGCAACTGGTGGGACAGCATTTGGAGAAATTTCGATAAGATCAAGACCAAGCTCTTCAGCCTTGCGTAAAGCCTCTGAAAGGGAAAGAACCCCGTAGTTCTCGGCACCTTCGCCAACTACCCGGAGTTCTGGGGCTTTAATTTGATGATTAATTCGTACGTGTATAGTAGCCAAAGTGGATTTTGTTGTGTGGAAAATATAGCAAGAAAGGTCTCAAAATACAACTCCTACAGGAATGGTCTGATTGGGGTTACAAGAAGTTCTCTAAATTTTTGGTAGAAGGGTCTTTGCAGCCATTCTTCCATTTTAATTTCTTTTGAAAGTTTTAAGTCCTCGAAAAAATGTTTTTTAATGGTCTGAGAAGATTCTTGGTCGGTACTTACAATGTTTGCTTCGTAATTGTAAAAAAAGCTAAGACTATCGAGATTAAAACTTCCAACAGTAGACCATTCATCGTCAATCGTCATTGTTTTTGAGTGAAGAAAACTTTTGTGGTATTCATATATTTTAACTCCGGCTCGAAGCATTGATTCATAAAATGAATATGCTCCATAGCGAACAATTTCTTGGGTTTTGTGTGTAAATTGTGCATCTGGATTTTCGGGTAAGCCGGGTAATAAAATTCGAACGTCGACTCCTCTTTTAACAGCAAGTCTTAAAACTCGAGCAAGTCTTTGGTCTGGGATAAAATAAGGAGTTGTAATATAGGCATATGTTTTTGCACTCCTGATTGCTTCGATGATACTAAGGTATAGAAATCTTTTTCCAAGATATGGTGCACCTGTAATAAAACGAAACCCGCGAGTATAATTTCGAGCTTTTTGAATTCGAGAAAGAAGGTCACGGTTTGCAACTTGGGCCCACATTTCATTGAAGGTAAAAATCATTTCTTGAACGATTGGCCCACGAACTTCTACGCAGGTGTCACGCCAATCGTGCATTTTGTTTTGTATGCCAATACCACCCGTAAACCCAATTTTTTTGTCGACAATCATGATTTTTCTGTGATCACGAAAGAACCATGAAAAAAAATTGTTAATTCGCCACGGGCTTACGGTGTTAAAAAAACGCACTTCAATACCGTCTTGCTTTATAACAGTTGGGAGTTGAGAGGTGTAAAGTGACCATGAACCGACTGTGTCGCAAAGAATTCTGATTTTTACTCCCGCCCAAGCCCGTTCTCTGAGTACTTCGATGAATTGTCTGCCGATTTCATCATCAGCAAAAATATATTGTTCGATTTCAATTGATTCACGGGCGTTTAAACAGGCAGCAAGCATGGCACTCCATGCTTCATGACCATGTAAAAAATATCGAAAGGGTTGTTCTTGCATATTTAAAATTATATATGCAAAAACAAAAAACGCCGTTACCGACGTTTTTTGTTTTTATGTTTTAGCAACAGCCACATTTATCCTCGATGAGCATCACCATACCACCGACTCCTACCAAAATTGGCCAGATAATGTCGATTGAATGAGGAGCAAGGATGCCTTGGTATTGCAGAAGGAAGCTGATTGCAAAAAGGATAAAAAGAACTGGGATCACGCTGTGGTGATCGTGTTCGCACACTTTATTTTTATTACCCATGTGAATTTTCATATTTACAAAATCTCGACCTAACTCATGTAATGATACCATGCACTTTTTTTAAGAAGTGGGGAAGTTAACAGGGGGATAAAAGAAAAACCCCGCAATGTGTGCGGGGTTGGAACGGGTGAGTGGTGCTGTTATGTGCGTTGCTCGTTTTGAACGGAGAAGATATCGATTTTTTCGGTTGCAATCTTTTGGATGAGTCCAACATCGATAGCTTCTGGTGCTTGGAGTTGGTAGTCGAATTGTTGATCACCACGCTCGATGAGTTTTTTGACGAAGGAGCGACGCTCGGCGTCATCTAGGTTTTTCTCCCCCCAAATTTTCGGAGTGAGTCGTTTTGTGTACATTTGCAGGACTCTTTCCTCTGTTGCTCGAGCACTCTTCGCTAGTTGTTCGAGGTTTTTTTCGAGATGTTCATCTATGCCAATCTTTGAGGGATGAACCGAGCCTGAGTGTACTATAAAACGTGAATTGGGAGCACCAATTCTTTCTGTGCAGTGCAACATGATGTATGTAGCTGCCGATCCGCACAACCCCAGGGCGATACCGCGTATGGGGGCTGTGATTACGACTGACATAGGGTCACAAATGTCAAAGGCGGCATCTATGCTTCCGCCGCCGCTGTCGATGATGAGGTTAATTCGATCATTGGAACGTGTTTGAAGTTCAATGATGCGTTGCCCAACATGTTCTACGTTTTTGCGTGTTATGTCGCCAGACAACACAACAGTACGTTTGGTCATGAGTTTGTCAGCAAGCAGATTACCCTGATCGTTTCCATCGTCAGCCATGTTCGTCTCCTCTTTGAGGTGGTGATTGTTGAATGATCCAAAACTCTTTGTTTATAGTACATTACTTTTATTAGTTGTCAATGTATAAGACAAACTAAACTAAATGCTTATTTCTAAAAGCAAATCCCGAACTAGATTTTAAGTATCGTTCAAATTTAATGGCTAAATTCTTGTTTTTGAAAAATGCACACCACACAAGAACAAACGGAGTTTTGTTTTTGGAATATAAACTTGAACCTTGTGCATGTAGTCTTAATCTTTGCTTGAGTTTGGTGGTATGACCAATGTAAAAAGATTGATCTTTTTTACTTTGTAGAATATATGTGCAAAACATTTTTATGTGTCCCACTACGCTAAGGCTACGCGGGACACCACTTCGCACAATACAAAAACCGCCCTCAAGAATTTCTTAAGAACGGCTTTGCAGGTGCCTGCACCGCGAAGCTCCTGCGTAGCAGGAGCGGAGTGGTGGAGATGGGCGGAATCGAACCGCCGTGCAAAAAGTAACAAACGTTGAGTCTACAGCGCGTAGGATATTTTGAAGTTTAAGTGTACTGGCTAAAAAATAACCAAAATATCAGTACACCGATTCTCTATTGTTTAGGCTCTCGTCGAGAAAAGCGAGTTCCTATAGCTTGAAGTTATATCAATCAATCTGCTGAACAAGCTTAGGCATATTGACCGTCCCTTAGGCCGTAGCGTAAGAGAAAGCGAAATTGTTCACGAAAGGTGAACGAATTGCTTTTGCAACTGAATTGTTTGCAGTTGTTTTTCCACGGGTTTAAGGAGGCCGTAGGGCTCCGCGTCGCACGAACGTTTATTATTTCCTGTCTAGGCCGATCATCCCCTCAAGATTTTCCTGCGCAGAGCGCAGTAGAAAATCTTAGAGCCCGCCGTAGCTTTAGCGTAGGCGGCAGAAAAACCTTAAATGAATGGTCAGCAACAGATTGTCAAAAAACTATCTATCTTTAAAGTCTCGGCGAATATCTCGGTCGGTTTCGCGTTTCTTGATTACTTCACGCTTATCAAATTTCTTTTTGCTTTTCACCAAACCGATTTTTACCTTGATCTTTCGGCCAATATTATACACTGAAATCGGCACTGCTGTCAAACCCGCTTGGTTCTTGTGTCCAGCCAATGAATTTATTTCTGTCTTTGTTAATAAAAGACGTCGCTCACGTCGCTCATCATACTCTTTTGGAGTGTTATTCATTTGAAATGGGGGAATCTGCATTCCTATCAAATACGCTTCACCACCACGAACAAGCACATATGCACCATCAAGACTTCCTTGGTTTTTTCTCAAGGCTTTAACTTCAAATCCAAAAAGCTCGATTCCTGCAGTCAGGGTATCGGTTATTTCGTAGTTGAAACCAGCTTTTTTATTGAAAACTAAATCGGACATAGGGTAACTATAGCAAAAACAATGTATTGAAAAAATCGTTGTACTTGTTAGGGTTCTATACAGAGCAAAGGCTGGACTTGTTGTCTGGTCATGATCTTTAGCAGGGAGGCAAAGATGACAGACAAGCCCAGGGGTTTGGCCCGTGAGCTGGCTTTCAGTGTCGTCACAATCATTGTTGTACCCCTTGGTCCCGTCTTTGTGGCGGGATACTGGGTCAACAAGTATCGCAAAGCGCGGTCAAAGAAAACAAAGGAGAATGATCAATGTGTCGAACAGATAGAAGTAAGGCAGACGGAAAAGTCGAAAAAACCCAAGTCAAAGACCATGCTTGTCGCGACGGTCGTGGTTGTTGCGGTAACCGTTGTTGTCAAAAACAAAAGCCGCCAACTTCTCAGGATAAGACGCAGCAAGTGACAAGAACTGTGTCTCGCCTCACACGTAAACTCACGGGAGAAATCGACTAAGGATTACATATCCTTAGCTTGAAGATATTCGTGAGCACATGTTTTAAGTGGAAACCATGAACCATCAACTGAGGAGTTGGTGGTTTTTTTATGTAAAATCGGATATCATTCCGTGGTCAGATTACTAATTTTGCATCTTATTGATTAATCATGCCACCAAAACAAAAAACCAAAGTCACACTCAAGAAAAAGATGGGGGGTACAGATCCACGTAATCGTTTTTGGATAAATATTCTCACAGCATTTCTTGTATTTCTGGTGATTATTGGCGGCTATTCTTTTCTCGGTGGTCGAAGTACAAAAACTGAAGAAATTCCACTTTCTGTTCTCGCGTCAGATATCAAGGAAAATAAAGTTGAGTTGGTCACTATTGAAGGCGATGCACTTAGGGTTTTGTATAAGGACAAATCTCAAAAAGTTTCCAAAAAAGAAGAAAATGTTGGTCTTACAGAAACACTAACCAATTATGGTCTTACTCAAAAACAACTTGGTGATGTTTCTATAGAAGTAAAAGGTAGTACTGGCTTTGGATTCTGGTTTTTGAATCTTGCACCAATTCTTATTCCACTTCTTTTCATTATTTTCTTCCTTTGGTTTATGACTCGCCAAGTTCGTGGTGCGGGTATGCAAGCATTTTCTTTTGGTCAGTCCAAGGCTCGCATGATTTCTCCCGATGACAAAAAGCAGCGAGTGACATTTAAAGAAGTTGCTGGAAACAAAGAAGCGAAAGAAGAACTTAAAGAGATTGTCGATTTCTTAAAAAATCCAAAAAAGTTTTTTGAAATTGGTGCGCGAATTCCAAAGGGTTTGCTTCTTATGGGTGCTCCCGGTACTGGTAAAACTCTTCTTGCTCGGGCAGTTGCAGGTGAAGCGGGAGTTTCTTTCTTTTCAATTTCTGGTTCTGAATTCGTAGAAATGTTTGTGGGTGTGGGTGCGTCGAGGGTTCGTGATCTTTTCAAACTCGCAAAATCAGCTGCACCGGCAATTATCTTTGTCGATGAAATTGATGCGGTTGGTCGTGTTCGAGGAGTTGGTGCTGGTGGAGGCAATGACGAACGAGAACAAACTCTTAATCAAATTCTTGTGGAAATGGACGGTTTTGAACCAACGGAGAAAGTGATTGTCATGGCGGCAACTAATCGTCCGGATGTATTGGATCCAGCACTTCTTCGACCTGGTCGTTTTGACCGTCGGATCGTTCTTGATCTTCCAGACCGACAGGATAGGGAAGAAATTTTGACAATTCATTCAAAAGAAAAACCATTTGGTGAAGATGTAAATTTGAAAGTTATTGCAGAACGAACACCTGGATTCTCTGGTGCCGATCTCTACTCACTTATGAACGAAGGTGCCATTCTTGCTGCTCGAGAAAACCGCACAAAAATTACTCAATATGACCTCATTCGTTCTATTGAAAAAGTAATGCTTGGTCCAGAACGAAAAAGTCACATTCTTTCTAAAAAAGAAAAAGAAATTACTGCATATCACGAAGCGGGTCACGCGTTAATCGCATCTGTTCTGCCATATGCCGATCCGGTTCACAAGGTTTCGATCATTTCACGAGGTCGTGCGGCAGGTTACACACTCAAACTACCAATCGAAGATCGAAAATTACAATCGAAGAAAGAATTCCTCGATGACATTGCTGTTTCACTCGGTGGTTATGTTGTAGAAAAATTAATCTTTGATGATCTCACAACTGGTTCGTCAAACGATCTCCAAGTTTCTACTGCGCTTGCCAGAGACATGGTGACTCGTTATGGCATGTCAGACAAAATTGGTCCATTGGCACTTGAGGGAGGGCGAGGACGACCGCTTTTTGGACAGGGGGTTGAAGACAAGGGATATTCAGAAAAGGTAGGCTCGGATATTGATGCAGAAGTTTCAAGAATTATGAACGAAGCTTTTGAAAAGGCGATCGCTGTTGTAACAAAAGATAGAAAGGCACTTGATGCCATTGCTCAGAAACTTGTTGAGGTTGAAACCATTGAACAGGCAGAGTTTGAAAAAATTCTTGTTGCGAACGGTATTGTTCCAAAGAAAAAGATAGACATTGAGCATTTAA
>CAYTZJ010000035.1:0-6054 GCA_964442475.1 uncultured Candidatus Saccharibacteria bacterium
TCGCTGTTCATAATTTATCTCAAATCTTATATCTAACATCTCAAATCTAATAAAATAATTTTGCAGAACGTTTATTATCTCATCTCTACCAAATTTTTCACATTTTCCGTGGAAGTTCGAGGCCGGAAAAATTTTTATGACTAAGCTGTATTACTGATACAGCGCAGGAGTAAAAATTTTAGCCAACAAAGAAATTACCGGAAAATGCGAAAAGTTTACCACGCAAAGTGAGCGAAGGCTTTGTTGGCTTCAGCCATTTTGTGAGTATTCTCTCGTTTCTTCACCGCCTCTCCCTCATTCTTTGAAGCGGCAATGATTTCATCGGCAAGTTTGATAGCCATTGGTTGACCCTTCTTTGAACGTGCTGCATCAACAATCCATTTCATAGAAAGCGATTGACGACGTTCTGGGCGAACTTCTCGAGGAACCTGGTAGTTTGCACCACCAACTCGTCGTGATCGAACTTCCATAAGTGGAGCGGTATTTTTGAGAGCCAATTCAAGAATTTCGATCGGAGTTTCCGTTTTTGCCTTTTCTTTGATTGTCTCGATAGCATCATAAACCACCTTTCGAGCAGTTTCTTTCTTTCCTTCTTGCATTACGTAATTAATAAGCTTTGAAACCTTAAGTGAGTCAAAGGTTGAATCGGGTTGAAGTTTAAATTTTCGCTTGATCTTTCGTCGCATGGAAATTGTTTATGTTACTTATTGTCCTTAGGTTTCTTTGCGGCATATGGGTTTCGACTTGTTCGGCGACCCTCAACACCACCAGCATCGAGCTTGCCTCGAACGATTGTGTATCGAAGTCCAACGTCTTTTACACGACCACCTCGCAAAAGTACAACTGAATGCTCTTGGAGATTGTGACCAACGCCGGGAATGTAAGCAGTGACTTCCATACCGTTAGTGAGTCGAACTCGGGCAATCTTTCGGATAGCGGAGTTAGGTTTCTTGGGAGTTTTTGTTGTGACTTTGATGCACACACCTCGTTTGAAAGGAAATGGAAAATATGAAGGTCGATTCTTAAGTGTATTGAAACTACGAGTAAGAGCCACCGCTTTTGACTTTCGGATTGTTTTAACGCGATTTCGCTTTACTAATTGATTGATTGTAGCCATTCTATGTCTCGCCACCTTTTTAGTACGGGCGAATAAAAAATAAAAGCTCAAAAGCTTTGTGATGGATACTTTACTAGATTATGGAAATTCACGCAACAACCTATATAAGTCCAGTAATAAATCCAAACAAATGAATGATTACAGGAGAAACAATTGGCCAAAAGAAATACACAAAAGCCAAAACTAAAATGATTCCAAAACGTTCAAGAAAGACTCGCGTTGGACCCCAATTAAGTCGGAAAGCGGTAAAAATAATTTTTGAACCATCTAGGGGTGGTATTGGGATAAGATTAAAGACCGCCAATACCAAGTTAATGAGCACTACGTAGCTTGTAATACGAATGATATGCTCGTCTGCAAATCCAGAGATAATTGCAAGCCTGAGCAAAAATCCAAATACCACAGCAATTAAAATATTGGAAAATGGACCAGCCGCAGCGACAATGGCCTCGCCCCACCGTTGATTTTTGAGGTTATATGGATTAAACGGTACCGGTTTTGCCCAACCAATCATAAAGCCAGCGTTTGAAATATAAAGGATGAGTGGTAAAACAACAGAACCAAATGGATCAAGATGTTTAAGTGGATTAAGTGTTAGCCTACCCTGATACTTAGCAGTATGATCCCCCAAAAGATATGCGGCATAGCCGTGAGCAACCTCGTGAACAACAACCGAGAAAATCAAAATCACAATTTGAAAAATGGCCTCAACTGACATTTGATTAATTTAATACGTATGATACCATGCTCGGACATCTGTTAATAAGAAAAAATGGCTAAAATTTGCCCAGTTACAAAAAAAGGTTCAGTGGTTGGTGGTGGCTTCAGCAACAGAACTCGAGCTACGCAGTTTAACCCTACCGGAAAAACCCGCCGATACCCCAACCTCCAAAAACGCCGAGTATATATTCCCGAGCTCAAAAAGCATGTCCGTGTTCTGATTTCTACTCGAGGCATCAAAACTATGAATAAACAGGGTGCATTCAAATCTTTGACAAAAGCTGGAATAATCTAAACATTACCCACCCCGAAGGGGGTTTTTGTTTTATGTAGTTATGTTAGGATTTTTGAGGGAGAGGTGGAACAAGGAGTAAACAATGGCAGAGAAGACCAGATGTGCTCACCCGGGTTGTACAGAAATCGTTGCCGATGGAGGTGAGCTCTGTGTCGAGTGTGATCCGAATTTTCTTGCAAGCATGTTGCAACGCAGTGAAAGGAAAACACCCGTGTTCTGTGACACACACTTCGAAGAGCACATGAGAAATCACGGAATCAAGTTCAAGAAGCAGCCCAAGAAGTCTCGTAAGCGCCAGCCTGTCAGAACCTGAACTTAGCCCAGCACCACTTTTGCTTGAATGCAAAGTGGTGCTGGGCTTCATTTTTTTAATACAAACTTTCTTCCATCACTTTTTATTACAATCGCACCCATCTGGTCTGTTCTTAAAACTTCAACCGGAAATTGTGCCAAAACATCAAGTGTTTCTTGGTTTGGATGTCCATATCTATTCCCCCGCCCACTTGAGATAACGGCATATGTAGGATTCACAGCTTTTACAAATTCCATGCTTGTAGACGTTTTTGAACCATGATGTCCAACTTTTAAAATATCGCTCTGAATATTTTCTTTATAGGCAAGAATTTCTTTTTCTGATTTGATGGGTGCATCGCCGGTAAGCATCACCTCTGTCTCACCATACGTTAATCGAGCAACAATAGAAGCATCGTTTGTTTTCATGTCATACGCATCTGTGTCTGGATAGAGAATTGTTATAACCACTCCATCATCTAACTCTATCTTCATACCCTTTCGAGCCACGTAAGTTTTCACACTGTCTTTTTTTATAAGCTCATGGATTACCTTACTTGTTTGAGTTTCACTTTTTACTCCGGGTTCAAGTTCATATTCAATTTTGTATCTCTTCAAAACTTCAACAAAACCACCAATATGGTCTTGATCAGGATGAGTAGCAATAATCATGTCTATTGTTTTGTCATACCACGGCATCACCTTACCAAGCTCACTTAAAACCCTGGCATTTGGCCCCGCATCAATAAGAATCTGATTCCCATTCGGAGTCTCTATAAAAATCGAATCTCCTTGACCGATATCAAGAAAGGCAACGGTTAATTCTTTTCTTTGACTTTCTGTGTAAACGGCATGCCACACAACACCATTACAAATCAAAAACAATACAACAATACCTAATAGTATTCTTTTAGTTTTTGTATCAAAAAAGTTCTTCATTACGCTTCTATGATACAATCCGAGCATTACAAAATCTTATTAAAAACTAATCAAAGAAATTATGAACAAATACACAGAGCTGACGTTCAACATACCGGAACTTAAGGGAATCTCTCAAAAAACAATAGATGGTCATATCAAACTCTACGCTGGCTATGTAAAACACGCCAACCTCATTGGTGAAAAAATTGCCGAATACAACAAAGAGCACGAAAAAAATGCTTTTGCCGAAGCTGAACTTCAGAGACGTTTTTCTTTCGAGTTTAATGGCATGCGAAATCACGAATACTACTTCAAAAGTCTTGAGGGTGGAGCAAAACCACTTTCTGATGGACCCCTTAAGGCACAAATTGAAAAACAATTTGGTTCATATGATATGTGGCTCAAAAAATTTATGGAGGTTGCAACAACGCGTGGAATTGGCTGGGCAATGCTGTATTGGGACACACACACAAAACAACTCACTCATGCATGGGTAGACGAACAGCACCTTGGACAACTCAATGGCCTTGAGTTGATTATTGGTCTTGATATGTGGGAACACGCTTTTTTGCTCGACTATATTCCATCCGAAAAGAAAAAATACGCTGAAGCCTATTTTGAAAATCTCAACTGGGAAGTTATTGAAAAAAATTTTGAAGTAGCAAATCGATAAAATAAAAACCCGCCCAGCACGTGTGGCGTACTGGACGGGGCGGAAACGAGTGCAGGTTCAAGAAGAAGGTGGTGATGAGAACAACAAAGATGTTCCCTCAATGGACATAGTGAGGGGTTTTTGCTGTTCATCCCCAACAGGTTCCTGCGTCGAAGCGGGTTCGAGCTTCACCGGTTGACCGTACAGACCCACCGTTGTTGAGGACACCTGAATGGACGTCCCCAAACTTCCAGCCGATTCTACTGACGATGGACTCATACAGAGCTCCTTGCTAATGCCTTTCGGCACAAAAGTACAGTAAGTGATCCTCAAAAATTATAACTCAAAATTAGAAGCAGAATGTGCTAACTGTGTAAAACCACTCTCGATCAAAAACGTGATCAAAAACGTATTGAGCGAGGATAAAGAAATACCAATATGGTAATTATATAAAACCCGACAACCATCCATGTTGAGAAAAGGTTAAATGAAATTTGAGACAATGAAAATTGTGAAAAAAAATTTACAATACCAAGCTCGTATGAAAGCAAGACATTCGACACAAAAGCCAAAGGCAGAGCGATAATTTTTGGAAAAAATCCAAACAAACCCGTTACAAAACACGAAAGCATAGTAAGCGGCATGATAGGCAAAACCAATATATTTACTGGCAAAGAAACAAGAGAAACAAAACCAGTCATCCAAGTTAAAACTGGCAATAAATAAAGCTGAACTGTCACATTTGAAATAACAATTTCTCTTAAACCAAACCTTTCCGGAATACATCGAATAAATGAAAACCGCTCAACCCACGGAACCACTTTTACAACTGTAAATGTTGCCAAAAATGATAACTGGAATGATGGACTATGAATGAGAATACTTGGATTTTGGATAAGCATAAGCAATGAAGCAATAAATAAACCACGTACAGGATCGTATTTGCGAATTGAAAGTCGTGATAACAAAACAAGTATAGCCATAATCGACGAACGAACGACGGTCGCTGATGCACCAGTAATAAGTGCGAATAGAATGATTCCTATCATTGAGAAAGAAATTCCAAGAAATCTTGGTAAAAATGAGAATGCCTTCCCTATTGCCTCAGCAACGATCGATACGTTGTAGCCAGAAAGTACGACAATATGAACTAAACCGGTCTTTCGAAATTTTTCTTGCAGTTCCCCATTAATAGATTGCTTTCCGTCAATAAGAATCCCGGCGGCAAGAGAACTCTTTGGTTCGGGAAGCATTTTCTTAAGTGAATCAACAAACTGCCTCTTTAACCAAAACAATCGAGCGAGAATAGAACTTGGTGGTTCATTACCATGTACTTGTACTGATGCATTCTTAAGCAGGTACTTAATATTGTTTGATTCAAGATACCCGACGTAATCAAACTCCCTACCAGTATCGGTATAAAAATTCTCTGGCTTCATAAACTGACCACGAATCGTGACGAGGTCACCGTAGTAAAAATCTTTTGGACTCGTTGTCGTAACAAGGACTTTATTCTTTTCAGATATCTGCTTCTTATTTATTTCCCTAATTTGGACCTTGACCCGAGTGTTGTAGTCTCTTTTCTCTTGCTCTTCCACCAATACTCCTTCGATCGTTACTTTCTGACTTACAAATTGCTCTAGTTCTGATTCCTTGTGAGAGAATTTCCATGGTCCAAGTTCGTATCCAACAATTCCCAAAGCAAAAATGAGGACGAGCCAATACAAACCCATGCCGCGAAATACGCGAGTTTTCATGAAAAGATTTTCTCAGGATGCTGATCAAGAAAAAATTAACGAGAGTTAAAATCACTCACAATTTCCGCTTCTTCTGTTGGACTTAATGCCTTCTTATAGAGTGCGCCCTTAGCGCCCCTTACCCTTTTTTCAGTTTCTGCCCAGGTTTTGTGAATCTCAATTTTGCCATCCACCTTACTTACATATGAAAAAGCTGCTGCGCGAGAACGAGATTTGGTTGCTGATCGTTTTTCTTTTGCTTCAACGTTATGAGAGATGTTGAGAACATCCTGACCGTAATCCTTAAGTAATCCAGCATAGA
>CAYTZJ010000036.1:0-5531 GCA_964442475.1 uncultured Candidatus Saccharibacteria bacterium
GCGAAGCGGAAAAAGAAATGGAAAGGAAATTTTTGGTTTTGCTTCGCCGTAGTCAAAATTATATTGTTTTGCACACTTGTATTATAACTTAACATTGAGTCAAAACACAAGAGAGTGCTATAATAATTATGTTGATAAGTTTTTATATAATATGGCAAAATCCACAGCGCAAAAATTCGGCGAAAACATGAAAAAAATACGACTCGAAAAGGGCATGTCGCAAGGCGATATTTGCCGTGAGTTAGGGTTAGATCGGGCGTATATTAGTAATGTTGAGAATGGCAAACAAAATCTTACAATTAGCACAATGGAAAAGGTCGCCAAAGTGCTAGGGACGAGCGTAGATCAACTTTTAAAATAATTATGACCACTCAAAACCAAACTATTACAAAAATTGCAGACACTTTTTCAATAAATGCTATTTACGCACGTCGCCTTTTTCATTCAGCAAGTAAGGAACGTATGTTTGAAGACATTGCAAAGTTGCTCGAAGAAAAACCAAAGCCGTTTGTAAAATGGGTTGGTGGAAAAAGACAACTACTCAAACAATTCCGCGATCTTGGGTTATATCCTCCAGAAGATTTTGACCCTATTACGAATACTTACTTTGAGCCGTTTGTTGGCGGCGGTGCAGTTTTCTTTGATTTACTTCCGCAAAAGGCAGTGTTGTCTGACTTGAACAATGAACTTGTTATTACATACAACGTTATTAAAAATAATGTTGAGGAACTTATAAAATCTCTTAAGAAGCACAGGCACGAAAAAGAATACTATTTGAAAATCCGTGCTAAGAAAGTTGAAGATTTGTCTGATGTTGATATTGCTTCTCGTTTTATATATTTAAACCGCACTGGGTTTAATGGCTTGTATCGGGTAAACAAGCAAGGGGGTTTTAATGTTCCGTTTGGTAGCTATAACAATCCGTTGATTTGTGATGATGAAAACCTGCGTCGTGTTTCTAAATCCCTACAAAACACCTCAGTAAAACATCAAGATTACAAAGCGGTTTTGAAACGAGCCAAAAAAGGAGATTTTATCTACTTTGATCCCCCATATTTCCCTGTAAGCAAAACGGCCTCATTCACCTCCTACACAGCAGAAACCTTTTTAGAAAAAGAGCAGATTGAATTACGCGATACTCTCGCAGAATTGCATAAACGTGGTTGTTTTGTGATGTTGTCCAATTCGGATACTCCATTTATCAATGAAATATATTCTGGAATTAAAGGTGTAAAAATAAACAAAATTGTTGCTGGTCGCGCAATCAATTCAAAAGCCTCTGGTCGGGGAAAAATTACAGAGGTACTTATAACAAATTACTTATGAAAAAAGATTTTAATCATTTAGTTTCTACTTTTAAAAGCTCAATCAAAACTTGGGATTATTTTGTGAATTGGAGCAAGGTGTTTTCAAATAGTTCCGATTTAGAAATAGCTCTAAATAAACTCAATTATCTGCTTGGTAAAGAAAATCTCAAGGAAGAATTTAATAAACTTTACAATTCGAATCCTGACATTGTTAAAGCATTGCCTGTCCTGTTAGCGGTGCGCGAAAACAAACTTGAGATTTTTGATAAAGAAACAAAGAACTCAGAATTTTTTGATTTTTCTGGCAAAGAAAAAGATGCTGAAAAATACTTTGAATTTTTAGATAAATCTGGTCTTGCGCGACTTTTCCAAAAAGACGGAATCAAAAACCTCGTCGATTATGTAATGGGTGTTGAGGTGGGTCTTGATAGTAATGGTCGAAAAAATCGAGGTGGTACACTTATGGAAGAAATCGTTGGATCGTTTCTTGCTGATTTTTGTAACAAAAATGGTTTTGAGTATTTATCACAAGCCCGTGCAAGCGCCATAAAAGGTAAATGGGGATTTGATGTAAAAGTAGATAAATCGGAAAGAAGTTTTGATTTTGCAATTTACAATCCAAAAACAAACAAATTAAAGCTTTTTGAAGCCAACTTTTACAATGGAGGCGGATCAAAGCTAAAAGCTGTTTGTGGCGAGTTTAAGAGCCTCTACACTGAACTTAAAGCGCAAGACATTGATTTTGTCTGGGTCACTGATGGACTTGGTTGGCATACCACAAAACGACCGCTTGAAGAAACATACAATCACAATGAATATGTTTTTAATCTAAACATGCTCGAGGCAGGGATTTTGAGTGAATTGGTATGGTAAATATATGGCAGATAAGAAACTCCATCCTGATGAATTTGAATTAGAATGCACGACGGTGTGGGCTTTTCCTCGTCGTGGTAATTGGGCGACACATAAGTCAGATTGGCGTGGGAACTGGTCGCCAGAAGTAGCACGTAATCTTATTTTGAGATACTCGAACGAAAAAGATCACTTGTTAGACTGCATGATTGGTGGAGGAACAACGGCGATAGAAGCCAAAATTTTAAATCGTCACATTACTTGTGTTGATGTTAATGAGGAAGCACTAGAGAGAACGAAAAAATCTCTTGAATTTGAAGTTGAAAATAGAGCAAAACAAAGAGTGGTGAAGTGCGACGCAAGAGATATGAGTTTCATTAAAGATAATGAAATTGATTTTGTTTTGACTCATCCTCCTTACGCAGACATCATAAAATATAGCGATGGTAAGATTGAAGAAGATTTATCGGGCATACACGACATAGATGCTTTTGTTGATGAAATAGGAAAAGTTGCAAAAGAATTGTTTAGGGTTTTAAAGAAAGGTAAATACTGCGCAATTCTTATGGGAGATACGCGCAGAAACAAAATGTACCAACCTCTCGCGTTCAAGGTAATGCAGAAATTTCTAGATACAGGTTTTGTTTTGAAAGAGGACATTATAAAAAGACAATTTAATTGTAAAGCAACGGGTTTTTGGGTTACAAGGTCAAAAGAATCAAATTTCTTGCTGATAATGCACGAACATTTGTTTGTCTTTCAGAAGTTATGATAAAGAAGCTAAAGAAAATTAAAAATCTTGGATTGTTCTCTGATTACACATGGGATAATAATTTAGATGACTTTGATAAATACAACCTTTTTTACGGCTGGAACGGTTCTGGGAAGACAACACTCTCAAAACTGTTTGCGTGTCTAGAAGTTGGCAATACGTCCGAATTTTCTGATCTTGAGTACGATATTGAACACGAAAATGGTAATTGCAAAGAAAATACACAACTGAACAAAAAGGTTCGCGTATTCAATCAGGATTACATTCAGAAGAATGTGCAGTTAGTTAGCGGAAAGGCAAATCCTATTTTTATCCTTGGAGAAGAGAACAAAGAAATTGCTGATCAGATTAAGGTTGATGAAAACACCTTGAGCAATCTTGAAACCCAAAAAAGTTCTAAAGAAGCTGAAAAAATAAAAAAAGACAACGACAAGGGTAATAAATTTACTGAAGTAGCAAAAATAATTGGTGCGAATCTTGTTGGTTCATCTACTAGAAATTATAGAAAACCTGACGCTGAAAAGGATTTTGCAACTTTAACGGAAAAGAAAATTTTGAGCGCAGATGAGGTTACAAAACAACAAGCAGTCATCAAGCAAGAGCAGAAAGATAAGATACCAGAAATTGAATTTGAGGGAGATCTCGGTTTAACTGCTCTCTATGAAGAAGTTTCAAATATATGCAAAGAAACAGTAGAGATAAATGTTATCAGTCATCTTACTGAAAATCAGAATATTTCTGAGTGGGTAGAAAAAGGGTTGACCTTACACACAACTGAAAGTAAACAATGTGAGTTTTGTGGTTCTTCTCTTCCGAGTGGAAGAATTGAGGCATTGTTGGGTCATTTTAATGAGGCTGACAAAAAACTAAAGGAAAAGATAGAAATAAAAGTTACTAATCTACAACAGAGTATTCAAAAAGTTAGAAATGCCCAACTTCCAAATAAGGCTCAATTTTATACTGATTTACAAACACAATTTACATCACGAGCTATAACCTACAATCAGGAAAAAGAAAATTATTGTGCTGAGCTATCGTCAATGGTTGATATTTTGAATACTAAAAAACAAAAAACTACCGAGATTGTATCTTTTTCTAGATCGTTGAGCAATAATTTTCAAACTTCTCTTAATTCCGTTAATGAGACGATCGAGCAGCATAATCAGAAAAGCGATAATTTCCAAACAGAAAAAGATAAAGCTGTTGAGCTATTAAAAAATCATCATTTGAGTGAGATTTTTGACGAAGTAAAAAATCTTGATAAAGAAATTGAGGAATGTGGTAAGGAAATTTTAAAGCTTGAGAACGGCGATGGCACTGATGCTCTTTTGGGTATAACCAAATTAAAGAAACAAATAACTGAAAACAAAGGGAAAATATCTTCCGAACATAAGGCGTGCGGTACTCTTAATGAGCAATTACAAACATTTTTAGGAAGAGCTGAAATCATGTTTGAAGTGTCCCCTGAGGGCGGGTATGTTGTAAAGAGAAACAAAGTCATTGCGAAAAATCTGAGTGAGGGAGAGAAAACAGCTATTGCATTCGTGTATTTTGTCGTGCATTTGAAAGACCAAAATTTTGACATAGCCAACGGCATAATTGTTGTAGATGATCCCATCTCAAGTCTTGATTCAAACTCTTTGTTTCAAGCATTTGCGTTTCTTAAAAATGCAGTGAAAGATGCAAAGCAAGTATTTATACTCACGCATAATTTTAGTTTCTTAAAACTGATTTTGAATTGGTTAAATAGAACTAGCGGTCATAAGTATTACATGATTAAAAATCAGTATTCTGCAACCAACGGAAGAACAGCGTTTATTTCAGAACTCGATAAAGAGTTGAAAGATCACGAGAGTGAGTACCACTACTTGTTTAAGGTTTTGTATACATTTGAAACTGACGGGAGTATCGCTTCCGTTTACCATATACCGAATGTTGCCAGAAAAGTCCTTGATACTTTTTTAATGTTCAGAGTACCGAATGGCGAAAATTCGTACAAGAAAATGGAAAAACTTGTTTTTGATGAGAATAAGAAAACTGCGATCTATAAGTTTACCAATGATCAATCACATATCACTGGTGACGGTTTTGATCCTTCACTAGTGCCAGAGGCACAAAAAAATATTCAGTATTTACTTGAGATGATGAAAACTGTATTTCCTGAGCATTATCAAATACTTGAAGAACAGTTTTCTAATACTGCAACTCAAAATTAAACGGGAGCCGTCCGCGTTAGCGGACGGACTTTGGTGCGCGCATAGGGTGGGTGGGGCAAGCACATACAGATTTGTTTGTGCCTTAGCACAATCCATATTCTTTAGAGTCACCACTAAACTCTCTCGAAGCCATCAAGCGAACGCACACAACGCCGAAGCAGCCAGCGCGAGCGAATGCAAGCGGGCTATGCGTAGGCGGTTGTGTGTGGTTCGCGAACTCTAGAGTTACCACTAAACGTCGCTATGGCACGCGCCTCGGTCGCCACAAGGAAATGGAGCAAATGGGCTTCAATGTGATAATTTTGTTGCCCTTTGTGGAGTTTCCTTGTGGCGAAGCAAAACCAAAAATTTCCTTTCCATTTCTTTTTCCGCTTCGCGGCGGAG
>CAYTZJ010000037.1:0-5344 GCA_964442475.1 uncultured Candidatus Saccharibacteria bacterium
TGTAGAATAAGACCCTATGAAAGAGTTTGCAGTCATCGAAACGGGGGGTAAGCAATATCAGGTAAAATCTGGTGATGTTATTACCATTGAGCTCCTTCCTGGCGAAATGAAAGCTGGAGACAAGGTAACATTCGACAAAGTTGTCCTCGTCGATGATGGTTCAAACACAACTATTGGAACCCCATACATTACAGGTGCAAAGGTAGAAGCAATTTACAAGGCAACTGGCCGAGCTCCAAAGGTAACTGTAATCAAATACAAGCAAAAGAGCCGATATTTCAAGAAAAACGGTCATCGACAACCGTTCTCTAAGGTTGAAATTGCAAAAATTAAGTAATTTTGTAACCACCACTTCTCAGCACCGAAAAATCCGCCGAAAGGTGGTTTTTTTATTTCCTATTTGTGAGAGCATTCTTCAGCGTTTCAGCATCCGAGTATTCAAGTTCAGTCCCCGTAGAAAGACCTCGGCCGAGGAGGGTGATTTTAAGACCCTGATTTTTGAATGTTGAAAGGTGTTTAATAATATAGTCAGCAGTGTTTTCACTATCTGCATTGGCACTGAGGGCAAGGACCACTTCTTTTAGTTCACTCGGAAATCGAGTCAGGATTGTATTAAAAAGTTCTCGAGACCGAACCTTTTTCTCTGGGTCAGATTCAAGAATTGGCACAACACCACCGAGGACGAAGTAGAGACCATTGAACGAACCGCTTTTTTCAAGACTTTCAAGGTCGGTATCTCGAGCCACTACAGCCAGGATTGATCGATCCCGATTTTTATTTGAGCAAATAGTACAGACGGGGGAGTCTGAGGTGTTTTTAGTAAAAATACGATAGCACGAAGTGCAAGTTAATGTGTTTTGCTTTAGTTCTTCTATCAGTCGGGTTAGGTCCTTGTTAAAGCCGTTTGGTTTGGTTAAAAGAAAATACACAAACCGTTTGGCTTGTCGGGGGCCGATACCGGGAAATTCTGAAAATATTTCTACCAGGCGGTTGAATGAGTTCATGTATTAGAAATTAGCAAACTCTTTTTCCGCTCCGCCAAATTCACCTTTTTGCAGGCTCTGGAATGTAACCTTTTTGTCGTTGAAATAGAGTTCAACCTTACCAACTTCACCGTTTCGATGCTTTTCAATGAGAATTTCAGCAATGTTATTTTTCTCAGCTTGTTCTTTGTATTTATCTTCACGATGAATAAACATAACGACGTCGGCGTCCTGCTCAATAGAGCCTGAGTCTCGAAGATCAGAAAGTCTTGGACGACCTCCACGTTGCTCCACCGCGCGAGAAAGCTGGGAAAGGGCAAGGACTGGAACATCAAGCTCACGGGCAAGATTCTTGAGAGAGCGTGAGATCTCTGTGACCTGCTGAACAACATTGTCCGAATTTCTGTTGTTAGTTGGAACCATGAGTTGGAGATAGTCGACGACCAAGAGCTTAAGACCTTTTTCGCTTTTAAGTCGGCGTGCGATAGAACGCATTTTAAGAATATTATTACCTGGTTGATCATCAATATATATCGGAGCTTTTGAAAGTGCGTCTAATGATTGACGAATCGATTCAAATTCATCTTCACGGCTAAGACGACCAGTTCGAAGTTTCCATGCGTCGACGTTAGCTTGTGAAGCGAGCATGCGGTCTACAAGTTGTTGCGAACTCATTTCAAGAGAGAAAATTCCCACTGGTGTGCCGTGGTTGACAGCAGACTGACGAGCAATATCAAGTGCCAGAGAAGTCTTTCCCATAGAAGGTCGAGCAGCCAAAATAATTAGGTCAGAATTCTGAAAACCGGAAAGTTTATTATCAAGCTCCGCAAAGCCAGTTGGCACACCTCGCAAACCCTCGCCAGAGTTGTGAAGTTTGTCCATACGTTCCCACGCTTCAGTTAGTTCGTCTTTTAGTTCAATAAATTTATGAGTTGAAGAAAAGTTGGTCACATCAAAAACTTTTTTCTCTGCCTTATCGAGAATTTCTTCAAGTTCAAGCGATTCTTCATATCCAAGATTTCCAATATGCTCAGATGCTTCGATCAGTCGTCGCATCATGTATTTTTTTTGAACAATCTCGGCATAGTATTTTGCGTTTGAAGAACTTGGCACACCCTGCACGAGTTCAGCTAAAAAGGATCCTCCACCAATTTGATCAAGTTGATTGTTCTCTTTAAGTTTCGATGAAACAGAAAGTAGATCAATCGGGCTACTTCTTTTAAAGAGCTCCATCATTGCATTGAAAACGAGTCGATGTCTTTCTGAATAAAAAGACTCAGCAGAAATAATATCCATGAGTTCATACATTGCATCAGGTCGTTGCATGATTGAACCCAAAAGTGCGGCCTCAGCTTCGAGGTTTTGAGGTGGAATTCGTAGATTGTTTCTTCCGCCAGACATGCCACCAATAGTAACAGAGCGCTGAGGAAAATTTGTAGCGAATTTTTCCATTTTCGTTTACAAACTGTTTATAGGTTATGGATTGTAATGAAGAAGGGATTTAAAGATTTTTGGACCATCGCTACTATCCTCAAGAAAATAGCCAGTATTTTCGATTTCATTTCGAATTTTATCCGCTAAAATCCAATTATTTGACGCACGAGCTTTTTCTCGTTCTTTTGATAACTTCTTGATATTTTCTGGAACACTCGAGGTGTATCGAGCCAAATCTGCAATTCGAAGCCCGAGCGTTTCATCAAAGCAATCAAGTGATTTAATATTCTTCTTGTTGGAAATTATTTCGTCTACTGTTTTGTGTAGGAAAGCGATAGCGGTTGGAGTATCGAGATCATTACCGAGAATTTCCTTGAGTTTTTTCTGTGTGTCTTTTGTGTTTGCAAACAAATCCTTAAAGAAATTTTTCTGTTTTTGGGCTTGGGCAATTTTTCGCACTAATGACTCAAGGGCGTTTTGAGAAGCTCTTACTGCTTCGTAGCTAAACATAATTGGTGAGCGGTAATGTGCTGTGAGTAGCCAATAACGGTAGGCGAGTGGATGAATTTTATTTTCTTCGAGAGTAATAAGTCGAATAAAATTACCTTCTGATTTCGCCATTTTTCCAGAATCAACATTTACAAATGCTCCATGCATCCAGAACCGAGAAAATTGTTTTCCAGTAGCGGCCTCTGACTGAGCAATTTCGTTATTGTGGTGAACGGGAATGTGATCGATGCCTCCGGTGTGAATGTCTAAGGTTTCGCCTAGATACTTCATAGCCATGGCAGAACATTCGATATGCCAACCCGGGAACCCAACACCCCACGGACTTTGCCATTCCTGTTCGCGTTTTTCTCCTGCGGGTGAAAATTTCCACAGTGCGAAGTCTGTCGGATTCTTTTTCTCTGGATTGATACCAATTCGAGCACCTTCTTCAAGATTTGCGAGTTTTATGTTGCCTAATTTCCCATATTCTTTAAATTTATTTGTATCAAAATAAATACCATCAGATGTTTTATACGTATATCCTTTGTTTTCTAATGTTTTAATTAAATCTATTTGTTCTGCGATATGTTCGGTTGCTTTTGGAAAAAGGGTGTCATTTGTATCAATATTTAATTTTTTTAGATCAAGAAGAAAGGCATCAGTGTAGAAATCCACAACCTGAGTGACCGTTTTCTTTTCTTTTTTTGCGCCCTCTTCAACTTTGTCAAAACCAGTATCGCTGTCACTTGTTAGATGCCCAACGTCAGTAATATTGATAACCTGATTAACAGCATACCCAGAAAATTTAAGAACTCGTTTTAATGTATCAGCAAAGACATAACTTCGGAGATTGCCAATATGTGCAAAGTTGTACACAGTTGGTCCGCAGTTATACATCCGTACCGTTTTTCCTGATATTGGTTTGAATTCTTCTGTTTTACCTGACAGTGTGTTGTGGAGTTTCATGAAATAATAATAACATTACGAATGCATTTGTATTGAATGTATCGTATTTCTTTTCCCGAGCAACTCTCTGAAGGGACTCCCGGAACGCGACGGCGCGAGGGCGAGACGAAATCCTCGCAGGGATTTACGACGTGCCCTGAAGAGAGTTGCTTGAACCTACTAATTTTGAGACAATAGTGTAAATGCTTGATAGCAAAAAACGTCTGACGTATTCCATAACAGCTCTTATTATTGTGGGAGCTTCTTTTTTTATTGGTGTACAGATTGGAGAGCGCAATGCGTCTGATAATGTATCAATTAATTCAGTTACGAATCAGATTCCGCCATCAGAAATTTCAGCAGATTTCGCACCGTTTTGGAAAGCGTGGAAAATTGTAGACGAAAAATTTATCTCTTCTTCAACTTCTACCAAGCCGGCGACAAGCCAAGAAAGAATATGGGGAGCAATTGGCGGTATGGTGAATTCTTTGGGTGATCCATACACAGTTTTTCTACCTCCAGAGGAAGCAAAAATTTTTGAAAGCGATATCGCAGGAAATTTTGAAGGAGTTGGAATGGAAATTGACGTTCGTGACGGTATTTTGACTGTTGTTGCACCACTTAAAAATACCCCTGCATACAGAGTTGGTATCAAACCAGGCGACAAAATTCTCAAAATCAACGATAAAAGTACCGAAGGACTTTCCACAGACCAAGCTGTGTTGCTTATACGGGGTAAGGGTGGAACAAAGGTAACTGTCTTGGTACTTCGAGAGGGAGTTAAAGATCCGTTTGAATTAACAATGACCCGTGCAGTGATAGATATTCCAACTCTTGATTATGAAATGCGCGCTGATAATGTATTTGTGATTCGTTTATATAACTTTTCTGCTACCTCACCAAATCTTTTTCGAAATGCTCTCAGAGAATTTGTTCGAACTGGTTCAAATAAACTTATACTTGATCTTCGCGGTAATCCAGGTGGTTATCTTGAGGCTGCGGTTGACATGGCATCGTGGTTTTTGCCAGCGGGTGATGTTGTAGTTCGGGAATCATATCGAGACGGTCGTGAAGAAGTGGTACATCGAAGTCATGGTTATGACATTTTTCCTGATTCTTTGAAAATGGTGATTTTGATCGACAAGGGTTCTGCATCAGCATCTGAGATTTTGGCCGGAGCACTTAAGGAAAATGGAATTGCAACTCTTGTTGGAAATACATCTTATGGAAAAGGATCAGTTCAAGAATTAATAAAGATCACCCCAGATTCATCACTCAAGGTAACCATAGCTCAATGGCTTACTCCAAATGGTAATTCTATTAGTCTCAAGGGTATTGAGCCTGATGTAAAAGTTGTTCCAGCTGAGTCAGATGTTAAGGCTGGTCGAGATGTTCAATTTAACGCCGCACTTAATTACTTGCTTAAAAAGTAAATTCTCCTATACTGTTGTCACTATGAAAGTAATTTTTAAGAAAGATTTTGCAAAAATTGG
>CAYTZJ010000038.1:0-5263 GCA_964442475.1 uncultured Candidatus Saccharibacteria bacterium
ATGCTCAATCTTATTCCTTTAGAACAAAAGAAGCGTCTCGAAAAAGAGTACAAAAATCGTAAGTTTATAATGTGGTCTACACATGTTGTGGTTGTGCTTGCTGTATCGATTATTCTCTTGGTACCCTCATATTTTTTGTCTCGAACAAAGGCTGGAGAGGTCAAAAATGAACTCAATCATGTGAGACGAGTTCTTGATACCGAACTTCAGCCAAGTGAGGTAACACAAGAATTAATAGAAGCTTCTCGTAATGCTCAAGATCTTAAACCGCTTGTTCAAAAAAATTCAATATATTCACTCATAAAAATTTTTGAGAGCAAACCAGCAAATATTCGAATTAAAAACATTGTGTTTGATAATGAGCGTGATCCAGAACCGGCCACCATAACTCTTACTGGAATTGCCACCGATCGCGAAAGTCTCCGATCGTTTGGTCGATTAATGGAAGCTCGAACAGAGTTTAGTACTGTTGATTTGCCAGTTTCTAATTTTGCAAAAGAGAAAGACATAGAATTTAGTATGCTTGTTACTATTAAATAAATGAAAATCTCTTCTTCAAAAGGTCTGCCAATCGTTTTTGTAACTCTGATTGTGGTTTTAGCCGTGGGGAATTACGGGTTCTTTCATGTTATTCGTAGTTCAGGTACAGAAATTTCAAACTTACAAAAGGAGGTTAGTTCTCTTCAAACTCAGGTTCAGGAATTTTCAAAGTACAGTCCCGATGATTTAAAAACACTGGCTCGATCTGTTACGGCAAAAATTATCCCTCGTGGTGATTTTGTTGATTTTATTGAAAGTGTTGAATCAAATGCCCGTAGCCAGGGGATAGAAATTTCTGTTCAGTCGGTTGATGTTGTCGCGAGAAGTGAAGATCAAAATGATGATAAGCAAATCATGAATCTGAGACTCGTAACAAGGGGTTCATGGGCAGAAACAATGCGATTTATAAACTACATTGAACATTTGCCTTACAAAATTGCCATTAAAAACATGAATCTTGTTAAAAATACTGCAGATGAAGGAGCGGGAGACGGTGATTGGCGTGGTTCATTTCATGTGACGGCTTTGAAATTCAAATGAAAATAAATTTTTTCAAAAAAGAAAAAGGTGTCAGTAAAAAATTTTTTAAACCAAAGTTGGTTGGGGAAGAACGCGTAAAACATGATTGGATGATGATGGTCGCCGTGTTTGCAGTTCTCATTTTAATCATAATTAGTTTTGATTTTTATCTTTTATTAAAAATTAATCGCGGTGATTTCTTTGCGGCTGATGGCGAAATTCAGGATAACGAGACCGTTGCTACAAAAAAAGTCCTTCTTGATGCTCAAAACTTTTTTGAAGCTCGCCAGAAAGAGTACGATGCATTCATGGCGTCGCCACCTGCTGAAATTGACCCATCTTTGTAGCATTGCTATTGTTTTGCTACGCCTTTGTAGCTCAATGGATAGAGCAGTGCTCTTCTAAGGCATTGATGTAGGTTCGATTCCTACCAAAGGCACATAAAAGAAAAACCCGGATTAACCCGGGTTTTTTGTTGGTTTCAAAATTTCCTTTTACCAAATCCTTTCTCCGTTTCGTCTTTTTAGTGCGATATATGAAATCGTTGCGATTACGAGGTTAAACGCCGCTGGTAGAAATCCAAAACCGTCACCGATTGCTACGTGTGAGGCAATTGCGCCAACTAAGTTAATGGTGATGCCTGCATATGCCCATTCACGGAGAGTGGGAGAAAATTTTTGCCAAATACCAATGACCGCAAGAAGCTTTGCAATACCAAGAATGGTGAGAAGATAAGTTGGATATCCAAGATGATTCATGAGCTCAATTCCTGAGGGCCATCGAACAAGCTCTGTGTATGAAGCAAAAAGATAACCAAAGGAAAGCCATACTGTAAAAATCCAATATGTAATGTTCCACTTTTTATTCATGCTTGAAATTTAAATTATAAGTTCGGTTATTGTACAACAAAAAACCCGCATTATGCGGGTTGGAGCTGGCTGTGCTTGATGATGAGTTTTGCCAGTTCGGTGGGGTTAATACCGAGGACGTTGGTCCATTCGATGAAGCCGGGGTGTGTCCATGCTGGTGTGTGGCTTGTGGGGAATTGACAACAGTGACGAAACTTCACATCGGCTTCACATTGAAGTTTCACCACATTACCCAGCCCACATGTGCCAAAACGCAACACAACGGATTCTTGGTTGTTGCGTGTGCAATGTCCCGTGATCTCTACTGCGTGTGACCATGAAATGTTCCGGATGATCTTCTGGTCGTTACTCCTTTTTATTGAATTTGAGTGGTGTTTCGATGCGGTTGTCGTTTTCATACAACCTCCTCCTTTTGTACTACCCATTTCAGCATATGCTTTTTGTGGGTTTTGGTGAAGGGGAGGTGTTGAGGGTGAGAGGACGTCTCTCCATCGTTTTGGTGCGCGCTGAGGGACTTGAACCCCCGACCCACTGAGTGTAAATCAGTTGCTCTACCAGCTGAGCTAAGCGCGCGTAGAGAAATAGTAACCATTTTTCTCTTTATTTACAAATGAAATCTTTGAACCCCCATGATACACTTATGTAGTATACATCATGAAAGCAAACGAGAAACAAAAAGCAATAGGGATGAGACAGGAGGGTCGATCCATAAAAGAAATCGCCAATCTTGTTGGTGTGTCAAAGGGAAGTGTGAGTTTGTGGGTAAGGGATGTAAAATTGAGTAATCAAAAAATTCTTAAGTTAAAGGAACGGGAACACGGTGGGGAGGTTGTTGAAAAGAGGAGGTTGAGTCGTTTAAGGAATGAGCTCAATAAGAGAAACGCCATTCTTAACGATGCAAAAAAGGATATAAAATCAATTTCTAAAGACGATCTTAGGCTCATTGGTTCAATGCTTTATTGGGCCGAGGGAAGAAAAAGAGGTAGGAGAATCCTTTCTTTTTCCAATAGCGATCCTTTGACTATTAAAGTAATGATGAAATTTTTTAAGGATATCTTCAATGTGGAGGATGGGAAATTTCGAGGCCACATACACACTCATTCTCATTTAAATGCTAGAGAGGCAGAAATATATTGGGCTGAAGTTTCTGGGATACCCCTAGGTCAGTTTTATAAGACATACTCAAAACCAAGTAAGGCAGGCAATAATAAAATGGACAGTTTGCCATATGGAACATTCGATATTTGTGTAAATGATAGTAAATTATTCTTGAAAGTTATGGGTTGGATAAAAAAGATCTCTGAACTTGTAATAGATTAATTCTTAATAAAAAAAGCGACTTAGAACAGGTCGCTGAGAAAAGAGGTGGTGGTCATCGAAGCCGCCTAAGCTTTGCTCGCAATGAGATCATAAGGTATTAGGGACCCTTGTTCCCTTTAGCCTTAGCTACGAATGACCAACCACCTCGTTATTTATTGTATTGTGAGTATAACCTTACACAAGTCTGTTTTTCACCCATGTATTCAAGCAAGTGGGGAAATTAGTTTATTTAACATGTGGGATGGCGGTTTTTTGGTTTTTTAGTTAGCATCAAGCCATGCAACCTACAATTCTCCACGAAGACGACAACTACATTGTTTTCAACAAGCCTGCGGGGCTTGTTGTGCACTCTGATGGAAAGACCAAAGATTACACTTTGGCTGATTGGCTTATCGAACATCGTCCAGAAATGAAGGACGTTGGTGAACCGTTAGAGGTTTCAGCAGGGGATCCCTCAACAGATTCACAACCCACAAAGATCCTTCGCCCAGGAATTGTTCATCGTCTCGATAAAGAAACTTCTGGCGCAATTGTGGTTGCAAAGAATGAAAAAGCTTTTAAGGATCTCAAGGAAAAATTTCAGAACAGGGAAGTGGATAAAAAGTACCATGCCTTTTTGTATGGAACATTGCCGGAGGATGATGACACGATTAACCGTCCGATCGGTCGAAGTAAAAATGATTTTCGAAAATGGTCTGCGCAACGTGGCGCCCGGGGAGAAATGCGCGAAGCTATTACAAACTATAGAGTAATGGGGAAGGCGAAGGTTGATGGAAATGCCATCACATTTGTTGAAGCAGAGCCAAAAACGGGAAGAACTCATCAGATTCGTGTTCATTTCAAGGCGGTTCATCATCCGGTGATCTCAGATGCATTGTATGCTCCAAACCAACCTCAACTCCTTGGTTTCAAAAGACAGGCACTTCACGCGTATACGCTTTCGTTTAAAGGCATCGGGGGCAAAAAGGTTTCGGTCACTGCTCCGTACCCAGAAGATTTTGAAAAAGCTCTAGAAATTTTCAAAAATAGCTAAAAAGCCCGCCCGACCTAGCATCAAAACCCCGAAGAACGGCTAAGGGTTGCGGGCAAACCGTCTCCGTGTTACATTGTTCTCCTAATGGCAGAAGCATTTAAAATCTCAACTTTGAACAAAGACGAGCGAAAAAAGCTCGGTCTTCGTGCTGGTGACACTGTAAAGGTGTGGCAGAAAATCAAAGAAAAAGACAAGACACGCCTTCAAGCTTTTGATGGTTTGGTTTTGGCTGTAAAACATGGCACAGAAGCTGGTGCAACTTTCACAGTTCGAAAGGTGGCAAGTGGTGTTGGTGTAGAAAAAATCTTTCCACTCTATTCTCCTATGATCGACAAGATCGACATTCTTAAGCGTTCAAAAGTTCGCCGTGCGAAGCTGTACCATGTACGCGACAAGGCTGCTAAGGAAGTTCGCCGTGTTATGCGAAACATCCGCACGGAAAAAGCTCCAGCAGAAGAAGCCGCAGAAGTTTCAGAAGCGGTTGAAGCTGCTCCAGTAGAAGTTAAGTAATTTCTCTTTGTGCTTGCTTGTGAAAGCTTTTGTTTTTACGTAGTATTTGTCTACGTGTTAGAAATAGCGTGCTGATAGTGTTGTATTTATATATGCAGTTATGGTGAGTTAACGGGTTAGTTTGTGTTTTATGCGCAGGTGGCGAAATTGGTAGACGCACTACCTTGAGGTGGTAACGCCCATCGGGCATGGAGGTTCAAGTCCTCTCCTGCGCACAGCGATGCTTTTAAAAGCGCGCGAAATGGTGGCTAGTCAGTAGAGTGCTTTGAAGATTATATGGTGGCTAGCTAGTAAGGTGCCTATGTGTAAATTTATGGTGGCTAGTTATTAAAGTGCTTTGAGTTCATATGGTGGCTATAGTTTAGTGGTAAAACCTCGGTTTGTGGAGCCGAAGTTGAGGGTTCGATTCCCTCTAGCCACCCTAGTTGGAATTTCTACAAAATAGCTTTATTTCGTAAGGACTTTTCGGTTC
>CAYTZJ010000039.1:0-4529 GCA_964442475.1 uncultured Candidatus Saccharibacteria bacterium
GGAATCTCGGGAATTTTCCCTTCTTTCCAATTATGGTTCTTAACATCTTCGAGGGTAAAAACCCCTTGCATCCACAGCACACCCTGCAGAAAGCCGAGCCAACGAAACACCTTGTCCATTCGATCTTCTTGAATGAACACGAGGACCTTGTCGATCATGTTCAAGCAATGATCAAGCGCTGCCTGTTCGGTCGAAATCAAATCTGAGTGCGGGTAGTTCTTTCCTGTAGCACCCTTTTGCACAAGCACGTACCGATAGTACTCAAGCACCCGACGAACTCGTTCCTTTTCCATGCTGCCTCCTAAAAAGTGCCCCGCACTAGCCTAGCATCATAAAACTACAAAGCAATATTGCGCTCTCGTACTCCTCTGCTACACTACCGACATGATTGATGTGTACCCCTTCAATACCGATAGAAAGCCTGAGCAGAAACTCCTCAAACCAGTCGGTTTTTCAAAGGTCTTCCTGTCCGCAAAAACTACTCCCGATTTCAAACTGCTTCCGGCCCCAGCTCACTCCAAAACTAACACCAAAAAAGACATTACCTGGGCAATACTTGGGTACATTCTCTTTCTCATTCCATTACTTTTTACCCGTCACACAAGTGAATTCGTAGCATTTCACACCCGACAAAGCTTTGGCATCTTTATGGCGTCACTTGCGGTATACATCATCGAAGCCTGGTTCGGACTCTATCTTCTTGCCATCGTTCTCAATATTGCCCTCCTGGCTATCTGGTGCGTGGGTATTCTGCATACCCTTTCGGGTCGAATGCGACCGCTACCTGTCATTGGAAATATTTCCGAAAAATACAAAATTTTCTAAAAGGGTTGTCGAAACAAAAACTGAAATTAAGAAAATATAGCTGCAACTACTCAAAAACATCCCAGAGTGCTTGATCTTCGTCTCCATCGATTTTAAAAATCGCAACACCACCAAGACCAAACTCTTTTGCAAGAGCAACCTTTTGTCGCACCGCCTCGGCATCGCTCCACCACACAATATTGAATCTAGATGGAAGTTTCGCTGAATTTGAAAACGCTAGTGCGGTAAGTGCTATCGTATTCGAATTCTCAGTACCACCTACGACAGAATTTGCCGTAGCACGAATAAGAGTTGAGATGGGGTCGGTCGTTGTTTCTGGAATATATGCGAAGCTAAGCTCTCCCGCAGAATTACGAACTGGTGCAAGCCCAAGATCACGTGCAAGTTCAAGAGCTGGTGCGTGATTTGTTGCTTTGATCTGACTGTATGTTTTGAACTGTTGTGGTTCTACTCCTACTTCCCAAATTCTTCCGTAGGTTGGAATGCCGAGTCGAATTTTTTCTTTTGGAATTGATTGAACGGTAAGAGCTACAACTTTTCGCACCCAGTCAACATCCGCCACAGGTGCATACGGCAAACCCTTTCGTGCATCATTGAGCTTGAGATCGGCACGTTGCTGATCGTACGTCATGATCTTCACATTGTCACAATAACGACCAATCACAGCATAATCATTTACATAATTAATCGTTAAAGGAATAGTTCGATATAAAGAATTCAGTGGTGTTCGAGCCTCGATTGTGCATGAAAGAATCTTATCGCCGAGTTCTGCTTTGAGTTCTTTGAGAAACAACGAGTAATATTCCTTGGTTTCGGTTTTCTTACCTTCATAATCAATATCAACGCCGTCATATTTTCCCTTCTTTACCATAGAAACAATTGCATGAATATGATCTTTACGTGTATCCGGATTACTTAAAATCTCATGTATACCGTTAGTATCACTCGTCATTACAGTCGGAATAATTTTTACATCCTTAGAACGAGCTTTTTTGAAAAGGCGCGTCCAATCACTTTTACGAAGCTTGGCCACGTCCTCGATCTGACCATTTGATTTCACAACGAAAGCAAACGGATTGATTTCAGTTAATACAACAAGATGATCTGCCGCATCTCGAGTTCCAGCTTTCACCTGCCAGTATGGAATCCAACCAGAAACTTCAAAATCATCTGCTGCGAGTGCAAATGTTGGAATACAAAAAGTTACTAATAAAGTACCAATTAAGAATTTATTAAACATACTGATTCTGAATGTGTTCATTATATGAGTTATGACGGCTTTATGGAATGAGAATTACAGATGTATCTTTTCTTAAACAAAAAATAATGTTGAACTGCTATATTTTCTTGCACGGCTAAATTTAGTAGAAGTATAATTTACACACCAAACATGGAAGCAAAACTCGACAATTTTATAGCGTCTTTTGAGGATTTTATAATTGTTGTGAAAAACAATTTTGACTTAGTTTTTAAAAAATTCGATGGCATTGAACATTGTCTCGATAGAATGGACGATCGTTTTAACCGGATCGAAAACATCTTGGTTGGTGGACACGAACGTCGTATTGAGAATCTAGAAGATCGAATTAGAATTATTGAAACAACAACCGGTATACGAAAAAACTAAGGTGTGTGATTGAAGTGAAGGTGGTACACTTCCCGCATGCAATTGACCGACCCGATTGTAAAACATTTCCGTCTCGCCCCTACTCAAGTTCGTGCACTCAAAAAACTTGGGCTTGAAACTATTTATGATCTCCTCTATCACTTCCCAACTCGTTACGATACCGAGACAACAGTAAAAAAAATCTCTGACATTCAAGAAGGAGAAACCGTAACGATCTACGGTCGCATTCACAATCTCAAAACTCGCAAAGCTTGGGTGAAGAAAATTCCTATGGGTGAAGGAACCGTCACCGATGAAAGTGGTTCCATCAATATTATCTGGTTCAACCAGGCATACATCGCAAAGATGGTTCACGAAGATGACCAAGTCGAAGTCCGCGGCAAGGTCAGTGACCGCAAAGGCAAACTCTATCTTTCGAATCCAGAAATTAAGCAAAGCAAAGAAACACTCGTTGCCTCTGGTGGGTCCCTTTTTAGTGGTGACGTATCTCATTTTGGATTGCCTGTGTATCCAGAAAGTCGTGGTATTACATCGCGTTGGTTCTATCATGCAATGAATAAAATTTTTGCATCAGGAATTTTGAAAGAATTAGTTGATCCGATTCCTGACTATATTTTGAAACATTACAGTTTGCCGAAACTTGATTCTGGTTTGATTTGGATTCATGCACCACAAAACGAAGCCGACAGTATTTCGGCCCGAAAGCGTTTTGCATTCGAAGAAATCTTTATCATTCAACTTCACAAACAAAAACAGCGCCTTGAATACGAAAAAAGAAAAGCATTTCGTATCACCAAGTCTCCAGCCGAAATTGAAGAATTCGTGAAGCGTTTCCCTTTTGCCCCAACTAATGCTCAGCGTCATGCAATTGCCGATGTGCTTTCTGATATGCGAAGCGGTCATGCCATGTCACGCCTGCTTGAGGGTGATGTGGGTTCTGGAAAAACTGCAGTTGCTGCCGCCACTGTATACGCAGCAACAACCACTCCTCCACCCGACCAAAAGTTCGGCCGACTTCAGACTGCATATATGGCACCGACAGAAATTCTTGCCACACAACACTTCGAATCATTCATTCAGTTCTTTGCATACATGAACATCAATATCGGTTTGATCACTGGTTCGGGCTGCAAAAAATTTCCTTCAAAAATAAACCCGACACAAGCAACTGATATTTCTCGCACACAACTTTTGAAATGGGTTGAGAGTGGTGATATTCCGATTCTTGTTGGAACTCATGCATTGATTCAGAAAACTGTGAAATTCAAAAATCTTGCGTACATTATTATCGACGAACAACATCGCTTCGGTACCGCACAACGACAAAAACTTCGAAAGAAGGAAGATTTCGCGGCACACTTACTCTCAATGACAGCAACTCCGATTCCCCGCACGCTTGCTCTCACTATTTACGGAGATTTGGATTTAACATTGCTCGACGAAATGCCTGCTGGACGAAAACCTGTAATTACAGAAATTGTGCTACCTGACGGACGAGAAAAAGTTTACGAGAAAATTAGGTTTGAACTCAAAACTGGCCGACAAGCATACATTATTTGTCCACGAATCCATGAACCTGATCCAGACAAGGAGCAAGTATTGAACCTCAAGTCTGTTACCGAAGAAGCAAAACGACTCAAGAAGAAAGTTTTTCCTCAATACAATATTGGAATCCTTCATAGCAAAATGAGCACTGATGCAAAGGAAAAAGTCATGCTCGATTTCAAAGCAAAAAAGATCGATATTCTTGTTGCCACATCTGTTGTTGAAGTCGGTGTAAACGTGCCGAATGCAACCGTTATCGTAATCGAGGGTGGCGAACGGTTCGGCCTCTCACAACTCCATCAGCTTCGTGGTCGCGTTTTACGAAGCACGCATCAAGCATATTGCTACGTCTTTGCCGATCACAAATCTGGCAAAACAATTGATCGACTCAATGCGCTTGTTTCTGCACAAAACGGTTTCGAGCTCGCAGAGTTTGATCTTGCACAACGTGGCGCTGGCGAACTCTATGGTCGCAAACAATGGGGCATCTCAGATCTTGCGATGGAAGGAATCAAAAATATCAAAATGGTTG
>CAYTZJ010000040.1:0-4068 GCA_964442475.1 uncultured Candidatus Saccharibacteria bacterium
TTGGTACACGTGGCACAAATTTTTTTAAGGAGGATAGCAAGTTTTTCAAAACGAGTCATTTAGAAAAAAGTAGACTTTTCTTTGAAAAACACGGTAATAAAAGCATTTTTCTTGCTCGGTTTATTGGACCGTTACGTCCTTTCGTGCCATTTTTGGCTGGCGTATCACGGATGAAGGTTGGTGTTTTTCTTTTTTGGAATATTCTCAGTGCTTTTTTGTGGTCAGTCTGTTTTGTGCTCTTGGGTTACTTTTTCGGACATGCCTTTAAGACAATTGAAATGTGGATTACTCGAGCAGGATTGATTGTTGTGTTTGTTATTTTCTTAATTTTTGCTATTTGGTATGGAATAAAAAAAGCCCGTCAGCCGTTCAATTTTCTCAATCGTTGGTTTTAGATTTCTTGCGTTTTATTTGCTTGCCTCTTCAAGAGTTTTAATATCAATCTTCTGCATGTACATAAGTGTTGCCATTGCATTGCTGTTCTTTGTAAGTTCGGCAATGTTTTCAGGCACAATTTGCCATGAGATACCAAATTTATCTTTGAGCCAGCCACATTGCTGAGATTTTGGATCACTTCCTTCTGAAAGTTTGTCCCAGTAGTAGTCAATTTCTGCTTGGTCTGCGCATGAAACAACAAAGGAAATTGCTTCAGTGAATTTGAAAACTGGTCCGCCATTTAGTGCGGTGAATTTTTGTCCGTTTAATTCAAAATTGATTGTCATTATTGAACCTTCTGCGCGACCAGATGTTTGTGCGCTTTCTTTTGTATATCGAGTGGAATTTTTAATCACGGAATTTTTAAAGATTGAAACATAGAAATTAACTGCATCTTCAGCTTGGGTATCGAACCAAAGAAATGGGGTAATTTTTTGCATATATTTTACGATCAATTATTTATGTGTGACTGATAAAAACTTGTATCTAGCGTACTAAATTTTTTCTAAAAATTCGTTGACGTTTGCTGATGTTCTCAGTGGAATAGTGATTATGAATTGTGTACCGTGGTTTTCTTTTGAAGTAAAGGTTATTTTTCCGTGATGGGCGTGTGTGTATTGGTAACACATGTGAAGACCAATACCACTTCCAGTGCTTAGGGTCTTTCGAGCATTACTTGCTCTAAAGAATTCGGAAAAAATTTTGCCTTTCTCTGCGTCGGGAATTCCAATACCTGTATCACTAATCTTTATTTCGAGTTCGTAGGGATTATTAGTAACCTCTATGTGAATTTTTTTTTCATCGAGGACGGTGTATTGCAGAGCGTTTTCGAGTAGATTTTCAATGGTAATTCGAAGACGTAGCTCGTCGATTTCAATCCACTCTGTTTTATCAAGTTTCATGTTCCAATCAAGAGTAATTCCTTTATGAGAAGCAGCAATTTTATATTTTTCAAAGATACCAAGAAGTAGTCTTACAACTTCTGAAAGTCGAATCCATTTAAGTGATACAACCAATTTACCAATATCAAGCAAACTAATATCGAGCAGATTTACTGAATGCATGACTTTTGTATTGATTGATTTGGTAACATCTTGAAGCATTTTTACATGATCGTCACTGATTTTTTCTTTGTAATTTTCAAGAATTATTTCAATAGCCCATGCGGTAGAAGTAAGGCCGGTACGCATTTCGTGGGTGATAAGAGCAACGGTTTCGTCTCGAATCTTTTTGCTACGATTGTATGCAATTTCCTTTTTGTGCTGTAGAAAAAGAGAAGCGCACAGAAGACCCAAAAGAAGTGTGATAATGAGAAAACCGTGCTCATCGATAAGAGCAACAAATGGACTATGAGTGGAAGTAAAAATCAATCCAATAGCAATGCCAGCAATAGCCCCAATGCCGTACGAGATTATTTTTTCGGTTAGTTCACTCATAGAGACGAAAGCCCCTTAGCTTCGTCGGTTCATTGCAAGAGTAGCAAGAATAACAACAGGGGCAAGAAATTGGAATACAGAACTTATAATAATTGCACCGCCAAGCATGGCTGAGTTGGCAATAACACAACAACTTACAACACCAGTACCGCCACCAAGGGATTTAATTCGAGACATTCGCTCTTTGGCTGTAAGTCCAAAGATAATAATCGAACCACCAACAACAAGGCCGTTAACAATAATGTCGTACCAGAGGGTGAAGTTCATAAGCGCCATTTGTCTGACCGGGGTAGTCATAAACCAAGCAAAAAGGCCGATTACTATTGCAATCGAAAGATAGAACACAACTTTTCGAACTGATGAAGAAAATGATGCAAAAGGGAACTTCAACATGTATGCAGAACCGATAAAGACAGCAAGAGATGCAATGTAACCTTGGGTTGCATTCATCGTGTGGATATTGAGTCCCATAAAGAACATACCAATTGCTTGATACATGAGGAATGCAAAAAGTGCATTGAGAAGCTCATTTTTTTCTTTTCGTACCGTTTTCCAAATAAACAAGGCACAAATTAGGTAAAAAATACCAGAAACAACCATAAGAAATGCTCCCAAATTCATTCCTAAAATTATCGGACCAGTCATCATAGATCCACTGTTCATGGCAGCGGCAACCAAAACATCTGTTGAGTACATGCGTTTTTAATTAATTTAAGTTTAAACAGAATAATTATACATTGCTCAATGTAAATACGTTGTGAATAAGAAAAGGTTTGTATTTAAAAATATTTAAAAAGTAAACAAGGAAAAACCACCTGATGGTGGTTTGTGAAAAAGACTCACTTTGTTTCAACCAGCGTTTGCTGGTTTAAACGTGACTGGTAGTCCGCTTATTTTCTGTGGTCCAGATGAAAGGGTGGTTGGGGTAGAATTCAAGATTTGTCCTGTACGTTCTCTTTCTCGCTGAATTGCGTCGTAGATCTCTGTGCGATGAACGGCGATTGTGGTGGGTGCGATGATACCGAGACGAACTCTGTCACCCTTGATTTCAATGACAGAGATCTCGATATCGTCTCCAATCTTGATTTTCTCATCTGTTCTGCGCGTTAGAACCAACATGTGACCTCCTTGGTATCGTCATGTGCCTACCGTGGCAATACAAATAAAAGATACACTCTGTACTATAGAATAAAACACATGATTTACTAAGTCAATTTTTAGTTCAATTGTTTTGTATAAGGAAAACCCACTATCAGATGATAGTGGGTGTGTGGTTGTCGGTTAGCTCAACTGGCTCGGCTCTGTCGCCAGTTCATTGAGTTTGGCTGCTAGTGAATTTGCGGCGTGTTCTAGCAGTTTTTCAACTTCTTCTGTCCCGATTCTTGTCTGACGCTTCATGATTTCTGTGACTGTGACGCCTAAACCTAGGCAAAAGGCATCGGCGTGTTCATCAGGAATTTCTTTCTCCATGTTTCCATGCTTTTGGACAATGGGAATGAGTCTCTCACGCACGAATTTTTCATGAGAGTGTCTTTTCCCACTCAAAGGCAACAAGGCTTTGATTTTCAAAGGGCGCTCCTTTTGGTAGGGAAATGTGCTTATCAAAGATTTCCGAATAACATCTTAACATTCTCTAAATAAATACCAAATTGTGTGGGTTAATAAAAAATATTATTAAGATCTTTGTCATTTTTTAATGTGGTAAAATAATAGTGTTAACATTTATCAAAATTTTCAAAATGTATAAAAAACTTGTACTTGTTGTTTTTGTTATGGCGGTTTTTCTAAGTTTTGGTTTAACGGCATCTGCCGAAGATGTTTCGCTCACAAGAGCATCTTCTGTTTCAACAGAACGACTTCTCAAACAAATTGCAGAACTTCAGGCTCAAATTAAAGCATTATCACAAAAGAACGAAGCCCTCACCCAGAAACTGGAGTTGGTACGACAACTTAAGACGGGTGCGCAAGGGTCAGACGTCGTAACACTTCAAAAAATTCTTGCTACAGACAGAACAATCTATCCTGAAGGATTAACCACAGGTTTCTACGGAGAAAAAACTAAAGAAGCAATAAAAAGGCTTCAGCAAAAGTTTGGACTTGAAGTGACAGGTGAGCTTGATGAAAAAACTAAAGAGCTGATTCATAAAATTTTGACAGCTCAGGGCGCAACAAACGATATTCCAGTTGGTGTGCTATT
>CAYTZJ010000041.1:0-3904 GCA_964442475.1 uncultured Candidatus Saccharibacteria bacterium
CCATTCTACTACCGTGGTCCATTCCTTTCAAATGATGTAAACCGTGGATAAACAAGAAAGCGAGATGATTTTCGAATGTGTGGGCAACTTCTAATGCTTTTTCTTTTACTTTTTCAAGACAAATAAAAATTTCTCCGGAAGACTCAGTAAGTGGAAAACTAAGAATGTCTGCTACATAATTTTTTTTGCGATATGTGGTATTGAGCTCGATCATTTCATGTGGTTCAACAAATACCAAACTGAGCTCGTAATCTTTTCCAAGAACTTTTTCTGCCATAACAGAAAAAGGCAGCTTGGGCTGCTCTTTTGTCTTATATTTTATTTCCACAGACATTGAGAGAAAAACAACAATTTTTATCGGAAACTTCGTTCTTGCATTTTGCCCATTTTAATGAGTTCAGCGGTTTCTGTCTGTTTGTTCATTCGCTTGAGAGCGTTTTTCTTTACTACGAAATGAGAACGATTTCTTTCAGTAAAACGATTTTTTCGAACGCGCATAAGAACACCAGAGCCTTGTACTCGTCGTGTGAAGCGCTTAATGACGCTAATGCTATTTTCATTATTTCCTCGCTCTACTTCTACGTTTATCATAGGTGGAAAGATAGTAACACGGCTTATAATTTGGTTCAAGTGAGTTTTAAGCGCCGCTCTTTCGGGCTAAAGATTTTGGGTACCCGGAAGGGCGATGCTCAAAACCTACATACCCAAAATAACTGGAATTACAATCGGTTTCTTATTAGTTTTTTGGAACAAAAATCGACTTACGGCATCAGTAACATTTGACTTTACAAACTCAAAATTGATTGGATTCATGCCGTTAGTAGAAGTTTCGACAGTTTTTTTGATAATAAGTCGAGCTTGCTGAAGAAGTTCTTGGGATGCGCGAAGATACACAAATCCTCGAGAAATAATGTCTGGAGATTTGCGAAGTTTGACTGTCCGAACGTTGATTGTAGCAATAATAACGAACATACCTTCTTCGGCAAGCATTTTACGATCTCTGATAACCACTTCCTGCATGTCGCCGATAGTAAAGCCTTCAACCATCATGTCGTCAGACGGAGCCTTTTCTTTAAGAACTGTAATTTTATCTGTGGTTGGGGGGATTTCGATAACTGAACCATTGTCTGGCACCACAATATTTTCTTTCGGTGTCCCAAGTTGGTGAGCAAGTTCAGCGTGCATCTTCACACGATAATGCTGTCCGTGAACAGGCATAAAGAATTTGTACGGAATTTGTTTATGAATCCACTCGAGCTCGCCACGTTTGCCGTGACCAGATGCATGAACATCGGAATCGAGATATGTAATAATTTTTGGATCGTGACGATAGAGATTGTCTTTGAGTTTGTCGACAGCCTTTTCATTTCCTGGAATAACCGAAGAAGAGAAAATAATCGTATCGGTTTTGTTTAGCTTGATATGTTTGTGAGTTTTGTTCGCAATTCGCATCAGCGCAGCAAATTCCTCGCCCTGTGCTCCAGTTGAAATAATTAAGATTTTATTCGGAGGATATTTTTCGATATCTTCGATCGGCACAATGTGATCTGTTTCAACAAGATTTAAGTGTTTGATGATGTCGACGTTAGTTTTCATACTTCGGCCCTCAACAATAATTTTTTTATTGTATTTTTTGGCCATCTTGATGAATTCAATGATGCGTTCAACCTGAGATGCAAATGTAGCGATCAAAAGCCGGCCCGGTACGCCACCAACGATTTTATCAATCGTATTCATCACATGTTGTTCTGACATGGAGAATCCAGGACGGTCGATACCGGTTGAATCCATAGCCAACAAGAGAACATTCCGGTCTTTAAACATCTTGTATTGCTCAATTTCTCTTGGGTTTGGTACACCGTCTTCGTTATCAATTCGAACGTCACCTGTATTGACGATGTCACCAAACGGAGTCTCGATAATTACACCAGTTGAATCTGGAATTGAATGGGTAAGACCAAAAAATCGAACTTTAAGATTTGGAGTAATCGGAATTGCACCATCGTCTGCGCCGATAATTTTGAGATCAAGTGGTGGAAGATGAGGAAATTCCTCGTGGCGCTTTTTAATAAGCAATGCGCCGAACTCTCGGGTGTAAATAGGTGGATTGCCGAGTCGTTCGATAAGATACGGAATGCCTCCAATGTGATCCAAATGACCGTGAGTGATTACGAGGGCACGAATTTTTCCTTTTCGTTCTTCGAGATATTTAATGTTTGGAAGAATATAATCAACTCCCGGCGTTTCATCATCGCTAAATTGCACACCAGCATCAATAACAATGATGTCGTCTTTGTATTCGACCAACATCATGTTTTTACCGATTTCTTCGACACCACCAAGGGGAATAATTCGAATGTTTTCACCAGAGGGTGGAATTTTTACATGTTCATTTTTTCTATCTGGTCGCTCACTACCCATGGCTGTAGAGTTGTGGTGCGTAAAGGGTGTACGACGGTCCGTACGATGATGGTGGTTTCCTGGTCTGCCTCGGCCACCCATTGGACGTGATCGTGGTGGTCGTTGGCTTGGGTTTGTAGCCGGGCCTGTTGTTTTTTGTTCTGGTTTTGTTGGTTGCATTGTTTTGTAAATTAATAAGCGAATATTTTCCAAACTTTATTGGTTTCGATATACCATTCTTGGACATTATTAAAGCGTTCAGACGGTGTGGTAAGTTTGCCTAAAGATACGTTCGTTAAATTTTTTGGTATAACGTAGACAAATTCGGGGGAATAAATGAACGAAGCAGGCATGTCTGTTTTGAATAACACTTCGAAATCATGAACTCTTTTTTCTCGAGTTTCAGGATCTTGAATTGTTCTCAGGTCTTCTAAAATCTTGTCAGCACTAATGTTTGCATACAAAGCAATGTTGAGTCCTGGATCATTGCGTTGTGATGAGTGCCAAAAAGGATATAAATCATACTCTCTGCCAACAACTTCTCCAAAAAGAAGTGCCTCAAACTTTCTTGGACGAATTACATTTTGGTTCAAATCACCGATTTCAAAGACTCGAATATCGACGGTTACACCAATTTTTTCCCAATCTTGTTTGATATATTCGGCGATTTGTTTGAGCTCGATTGCGTCACTTGTTGCAAGTGAGAAAGAGAGAGCAACGGTATTTGCACCGACTTTCTTTTCCATTACACCAGTTTTTGAATTTATTGCCCAACCAGCTTTTGCAAGCATTGATATTGCGAGATCAGAATGAGAAGAAGTCTTTGGTGTGGGTTTTACGTCGGTTTCCTTTATAAGCGATGAGGGTATAGGGGAGTCAATTTTTGTAGCATAATCACCAAGAACTTCTTTAATGATTCGATCCTTGTCTATTGCAGCATCAAGCGCAATACGAACTTCTTTGTTCAGAAATACATTTGCTTGGTTTTGATTGAAAAATACACCAAAAACCCGAGGCAAGGAGGCGGTCGTAATCGAACTATTTTTCAGGTTGAGGGTTTTTAAATCAGTGGCGGAAACACCGCTTAGAGTGTCTATATCTCCATTCTGAAATGCTGCCAAAAGTTCTTCAATGTTTTGATAGAAGCTTAGGTTGATATATTTTACAAATGGTTGTCCAAGTGGATAGGAATCAAAAGACTTAAGAGTGTAATAGTTAGACAGTCCATATGAGTTTCTCCCAACTTTTTTAATGTAATAAGGGCCGTTGCCTATGGCATTGATGTTGAGTTCGCTAAATGAAAACTGATCAGTTGGTACATCGCGCCAGATGTGTTTTGGAATAATTCCGACTGTGAAATTGTCTATAAAAGGCGCATACGCTTGCTTGAGACTAAAGGTAATTTCTTTATCGTTGATTTTTTGAACGATAACACCATCCCAAATTGGCCTTTTCGGACTTTTTATTGTTGAGTCTTGAATTTTTTGGATAGTGAATGCGATAT
>CAYTZJ010000042.1:0-3869 GCA_964442475.1 uncultured Candidatus Saccharibacteria bacterium
TCCCAGCAGGTTGTACTTCAACTTCTGGATTTAGTTCAACAACTGGTCGTTCATGTAACTCAACAACACCTACAACAACTGCAGGTCTTGAAGGAACAGACGGAACAATCGAAGACGTTAATGTACTTTCACAGTACAGCAACGAAGAGGTTGGTGACGGTGAATCAGACGTAAAAATTATGGGATTTGAAGTTCAGGCTTCAAACGACGGAGACATTGCTCTTAAGAATGTTAAACTCGTCTTCGATCCATCAGGAAATGGTTCTGGTGATTCAGATCATCTCGATGATTACATTGATGCTGTTACAGTTTGGATGGGAACAACTGAAATCGGCTCAGCTGATGCAGGTGATTTCACAAAGAACGATGACGACACTTACTCAAAGACAATTACTTTGAGAAGTGGAACAGTTGTCCGATCTGACGAAACAGAAAAATTCTACGTTTCTATTGATTCAGCAAACAATCTTGACTCTGGCGATATCGATTCTGACTCATGGACAGTTGGTCTAGACAGCATTCGATTTGAAGACGGATCAGGTGTCGTAACAACAGAAGATACTGCGGGTGACCTCGGTTCATCTGATCTTACTGTTACTGCAGCTGGAACAGGAGGCGTTGGAATTAACTTCGTTACATTCTCAACAGCAGCTAATACCGAACTTAAGGTTTCAACTGCGTCTGACAGCCCAGAAGCTGGAATTGTCGTAATTGATGATTCAGACACAACAGACGATGTTGTTCTTTTGAAAGGTAAGCTCCGAGTTGATGGTGATTCAAACGTTGTTATCGATTCTATCCCTGTAACTCTTACTTCAACAGGTGCTAGCGTAAGCTCAATCACTGGCTCTGTTAAGTTGTCTATCGGTGGTGAAGAATACACAGAATCTGTAGCTACATCTACATTGACTGGATACTTCGCAACTGGTCTCGCAGGTACAATTACTTTCGACAATCTTGACCTCACAATTGATGCTGGCGACACTGTAGAATTTACAGTTTCTGCTGACATTAATGACACGGATTCTTCATTGCCTGAAGGTTCAACACTCAAAGCATCTCTTACAAGCGGTTCAACAGGAAACGTTGGTAACATTGATGCTGAGAACGAAGAAGGTGATCAGCTCGATACCTCATCAGAACGATCAGGTTCATCTATCGGTGAAGCACAGGAATTCCGAACAAACGGAGTTTCTCTCACCCTTGTAACTGCAGGAACATCAGTTGCTGCTGGAAACTCAACAAACGATGATCTTGGTACGTTCACACTTCGATTCAAGGTTACAGCAGTTGGCGATACGGTATACGTATCAACTCTTGCTGATGCAACTCTCTCTGGTGTAACAGCTGGAAAGACTTCAGTTCATGTTGACCGAGCTGGAACTGCTACCGTTGGTGGTACTTCAGTCACGATTACTAACCTTACTGACACTGATACTAATACTGCTGGTCTCTACACTATCGAAGATGGTGAAAGCGAGACATTTGAAGTTACAACTACGGTTCAACTTCCTACAGCTGGTGTTGCTGGTCAGTTCAGAGTAGTTCTCGGAGGCGTTTCATGGACAACGGATTCAACAGATCCAACTCCTGACAATGCTTACACTTCAAACCTCGACGACTTTAAGACCTCATACGTTGGTCTTAACTAATCACGGTTCGAACTTCTAAGAACTTGTTAAACAAAAAGCCGCCCTACGGGGCGGTTTTTTGTTGTCTACATTTTGCTATTATTTCGGATCGAAAGACTTTATAATGCATCTATGTCTGGCTCAACGAGCAACCTGAGGAAGCACTCCTTTTTTTGGAAATGCGCTGAATATGGAATATATCTGTTTTTTGCATTGTTCCCGTTTATTAATTTGCAGACTTTTTTGTATGGAGGAACATCTATAAGATTGGTAAGTCTTGTGTTGGCATCTTCGATTTTGGGAATCGTATTCGGTATTTCTCTTTTCAAGAAATTTTCTTCATTTTCAATTCCAAAATCTTTCATTCCGCTTTCTTTGTTAGTGTACTTTGTTGCGCTGGCACTTTCTGGTGTGGTTGGTTTGAGTTTCCATACTTCGTTCTGGTCAGTAGTGACTCGAATGACAGGCATCTGGTATTTCTTAAATTATGGTTTCTTTTTGTATGTGCTGTGGGGAGTGTTACAGCAAAAAGCAAAACAAAATATTTTAATTCTTACTGTGCTGTTTTCAACCACTCTGTATTCGATTCTTTCCTTTTTTGGGCCAGAGGGCGTGGGCTTTTTGTTTAAAGGATATGAAGCCGACGGATTCACGTTTGGAAATTCAACTTTTGCTGGTATGTACATTTTCGGTGCATTTGTACTTTCTCTGTACTATCTTTTCCAATCCAGTAAAAAGAAATGGTGGATGTATGTATTGCCGATAGTTTTGGTCATAAATCCAAATATTATAAATAACAAAATTTGGTTCGGAGATTTTTCTGGAGGAATTGTGGGAGAAGCGCGAGCGTCAGCGTACGTGATTTTGTTTTCACTTGTGGGTTTGCTTTTCATGTGGTTGATTTCAAAAGTTAAGGATAAAAAAGTTCAGAGTCGAGTGATGTATTCTCTGTTTGTGGTTGCAGTTGTTGGCGGAGCTATAAGCACCCACTCTTTGTTGTCTCACGACGGTTTTCTTAAAAAAGCATACTTGGCTCAAGCCAGTGCAGCTCGACCGTTGGTTTGGGAGATTTCAGAGAAGGCAATACGGCAACGGCCGTTATTTGGCTGGGGTACAGACAACTTCGAACGAGTGTTCGAAGCAAACTATGACAGCAGGCTCCTGCAAGTTGAGTATGGAAGTGAAGCGTGGTTTGATCGCGCTCACAATTTATTCATCGACCAAGCCGTGGACAACGGTATTGTTGGCCTGATTTTCTACATACTTATCTATCTCGTCATACTCCTCTCTTTGCTGTATACATTTTTACGCTCAACGATTCCGCATGACAGGTTGCTTGCCTCTGTGTTGCTCGTATATTTCCCGCTACATTTTATTGAGCTTCAGACAGCGTTCGACACAACTATTTCTTATCCAATGCTCGGGGTCATGATAGTTTTTTCAATCATTTTGTTTGATCGAACAAAACAGATGGTTAAAAATAAAGATCAGGAGTGGGTGATTAGTCATCAGATATCGAGATATGTTGTGGGTTCGATTCTTATCGCATTCTTCACGTGGTCTTTGTTTTGGGGATTACTGCCTTTTGTGCGAGCTCAAATCGCTAACGGAGAAATTAGAACCGTTGGTTCTGCAGAAAAAAGAATTCCGCTGTACAAAACTTTGCTCAGTTCACCTGTCGATGCGCATGCTTTTTTGTGGAGAACATCGACCGACTTTCAGCGTGGTATTGCAGAAAACCCGGCAGTTTTGAGTGATGCCCGCAAAGTGCAGAATTTTCAAAGGGAGGTTGTTATTCTTGAAGACGGATATCGGGAATATATTAAAAATAATCCGAATGACTTTCGACCGCGTTTGAATCTTGCAGATATTTTGATATATCAGCGGTTGTTTGGTTCAGATAAACTTCAGGAAGCACAAAGCGTGCTCGACACGGTGATAGAGCGGGCACCCCAAAGTCCACAGCCGTATTGGATGAAAGCAGTTGCCTACATCTACATGAAGAAGTTTGATCTAGCGCGAGAATACGCGCGCAAAGGAGTGGCTCTGAATCCAAAAATTGAACAAAGTCAGGCAATTGTTGCATACGTAGAAGATTCCATTAAACATTTCCCAGATATCCAGCTCGTATTCTTCACCCAGATTTAAAATGCTTTTTCTGTCTTGTATCCAAAGATTGCCAATATTTTAGTGCTATAATTTTACTCAATAAAGGCAATGACTCGATATTTCAACAAA
>CAYTZJ010000043.1:0-2080 GCA_964442475.1 uncultured Candidatus Saccharibacteria bacterium
ACGTGGTCTTGTTGCGTTTGACTCTAAAGCTCTTCTTGATGGAAAACCAAACTATGTATTCTTTAATGGAAAAATTGAAACAACCGCGCGAATGAGCGCAAATGTTGGTGATAGAATTAGAATTTATCTTGGTAACGGTGGTGTTAATCTTATTTCATCATTTCATGTCATTGGTGAGATTTTTGATACTGTCTATCCTAATGCAAGCATGAACGGAGTAATGGAGCACAACACACAAACCACAGCAATACTTCCTGGGGGTGCAAGTATTGTAGAATTTACAGTAGATGTTCCTGGGAAATATCTACTTGTTGATCATGCTCTTGCTCGAATGAATAAAGGTGCCTGGGCAGTACTTGATGTTACAGGAGATCAACAACCTGCACTCTACCAACAAATAGAATTTCCACCCTCAAAACATAGCCACTAGACTCTCCAAAAAATTGGCGGAGGAGGGGAGATTCGAACTCCCGGTACCATTTCTGATACACAGTCTTTCCAGGACTGCCGATTAAACCGCTCTCGCACTCCTCCAGTCCACCCATACTAGCAAAGTATTGTAGTTACTGCTATTACTTCTTATTTCTTTCATCCATCATCATCCACAACGTCCGAGAAAGGTCTGTATACTTCCCTTCATATGGCAGTGCGAGCTGACGCATTCTTTTTTCATCAGGCTCTTTTTTTAATCGCCATGCGTGCATAAACCCTTTGCGAATAGCAAGGTCACCGCAGGGCAACACATTCGGTCGACAGAGTGCAAAAATCAAAAACATATCAGCTGTCCATCTCCCTATTCCTTTTACTGAAACAAGGTGATCTCGCAATGCTTCGTCTGTCATTGTTAAAAAATCTTTTGTTTTTAGCGTGCCGTCTAAAAATGCTCGCGCCAAATCTCGCAAATATCCTTCTTTTTGTCGCGAAACACCTGCTTTCTCGCATAGACTATGTGGCATTTCATAGACCATCTGTGGCGTAGGATATCCCCGCACTTTTTTTGGAAACGATGCAAGAAAACGGCGTTCAATAGTAGCAGCTGCTTTACCTGTAAGTTGCTGATAGAGTATTGCCCGCGCTAGAGATGCAAAAGGATTTTTTGTTGGGATGAGTGGTGGTAATTTTTTAAGCGTAACTGGTCGTTTATTCTTTGTCATAGTTAAGCGTAAATACAGAAAACGATAGTGTATCTCCTACTCTATACTCACTCTTTTTTTCCATATCTTGATAATATGGCAGAAGCACATCGTGCAATGCTTCTCCTACCACACAAGTATTTTCATCAGCAAGACGATTTATTTTTGCACACGTAGTTACTGTTGCACCAAATAGATCACTTATTTCTCCTCGCTCTCCGAGCATTGCACTTACAGGACCGTAGCTTAAACTTACTCGAAAAGAAATCGCAGGAAGTGAAGCCTTTGCAAGCGCCACATTTAGTTGCTCTCGAATATCATGCAGTGCATGTGCGCATGTTACCACACCTAAAAGTGAATGTTCGTTTAATGCAACAGTGTCAGGAAAATAAAACAAAACACCATCACCAATATTTTTTATGAGTCGCGCGCTGTTTTTTACAAGAGTATCAGTAATCATTTCAAGAAAAATCCTGTAGAATTCATCAATATTATCTGCTGTAAGTGGGAGCGTAATCTCTGTTGAGCGAACAATATCAAGCACACCAACCACACATGAAGTATGATGTTTCGAAAAAATAATTGGTGTAGTTTCTTGCATACTTATTTCCCACCGAGAAGTGCTTTTATGCGATCTTTAATTGGTGGGTGTGTTTGAAATAATGTGGCAATTTTAGAAGAAAGTCCACGAGGGTCAGCGAGATATAGATGTGCAATTGCTTTTGATTGATGCCGTAGTGGTGCACTGGCTCCAGCAATTTTTTCAAGCGCTGATGCAAGACCTTCTGGGTATCGTGTTAATAGTGCCCCAGATGCATCTGCCAAATACTCTCGCTTGCGAGAGATTGCAAAATGGATAAGCTGTGCAAACAATGGTGAAAGGAGAACAAAGATAATACCAACTATTGCAAGAATATTTGAACCCCCTTCACGATCTTCTCGGCGAC
>CAYTZJ010000043.1:2180-3736 GCA_964442475.1 uncultured Candidatus Saccharibacteria bacterium
ATAATACCAACTATTGCAAGAATATTTGAACCCCCTTCACGATCTTCTCGGCGACCACCACCCCACCACATACTACGCAAAAACATATCTGAAAGGATTGTTACGAATCCCACCAAAACTGCCGCAACCGTAGAAAGAAGAATGTCGCGATTGCCTATATGAGAGAGTTCGTGTGCGATAACCCCTTCAAGTTCTGTTTTATTGAGAAGAGCAAGGAGTCCTGTTGTAACAGCAACAACAGCATGCTTTGGGTCGCGTCCTGTTGCAAATGCATTTGGCGCAGTATCTAGAATGACATACACTTTTGGTTTCGGTAGTCCTGCAGTAATAGCAAGATTCTCTACAATCATATGAAGATCACGATACGTACCTTCGCGTGACACCTCATGAGCTCCAGCAAGTTTTGTCACGATCTTGTCTGAATACCAAAAAGAGACAATATTCATGCCAATTGAAAATATGATTGCAATATAAAGTATCCCTGGGTTGTTGTAGTAATACGACAGAAAATATCCTATACCGACAACAACAACCAAAAAGACACCCATCAGCAACCATGTGCGAGAAATATTTTTATCTTGTTGCGTATACAACGTTGCCATATATATTTTAAATACAAACTAACTATATTTTTTTACTGTCTGAACCAAATTATCTATCTGGGGTCGTATTATACATTGTGGGTTGATAATCTGACCCGTTTCGATTTTGATTTGTTTGAGTTTGACCTGTTAGCATAACAGTGTTTTCTTGATTTGTTGCCCCCGAATCTTTTTTAATAAAGAACATAAAAATACCAAGTGCAACAAAAACAATAAGGAGAGCTGCGTTTAGCTTTGAATTATTGTTTGGTTGCATATTCTGTTGTTGTGATTGTTGTGGGGATATGTTTTTTAGTTAATAATATATTTTATTGATTTTTTTGAACAAAATCAGCAAAAATGTTTAGCTCTGATTGAGTTACTTTATTTCTTACATTTTCGACACCAATTCTTGCAGTCATCCCTTTCACACACGCTATTACTGACACACCTTTTGTAAAAGCACCGTACTGTGTCGGCCCACAACCTGACTGGTGACCACCCCAGCTAATTACTGCATTTCCATTTGTTGCACTAAATTCTGGAACGCCTAGTGATTCAGATGCACCCTGCTCTTCTTGGGCTGGGGTAAGGTACACAAACTCTGAAGCAGTAAAACTACTTGGATAATATAGTCCGAATTTAGATGATTTTATCCAAGTAATCGACTGAGCAGATACGTGGTTCGGTTGATAATCTGATCCATTTGGATTTTGATTTGTTTGAGTTTGACCTGTTGGTGTAACCACATAATCATTTTTGATTTCATCGTTGCCTTTTTTGAAAAACGCAATATAGCACACAATAATGATGAGCACTGCGAGCATGCCAATAATTATTGTATTTTTATTTTGTGTTGGTTGCATATTTTTATATATGAAATGAATTTGTAATTATTGTATATATTTTCTTAATTGTGCTACTTTAAAAAACCGTTGTATTTGGTATTGAGAGTACAGAAGTATCTGTGCCATT
>CAYTZJ010000044.1:0-3368 GCA_964442475.1 uncultured Candidatus Saccharibacteria bacterium
AAGTTTGATTTTCATGTATTAATTGTATCTTTTAAAAAAAGCATTAAATATTTTATTCTCAAATTTGGTAATTTTGTTTTAGGATTTGTTCATTTTTATTCGGGTAACTGTTTTGTGATTGGTGAGTGAGACTAAACAGGCTTCGTAAGGTCGAAGTGTTATTTCATGTGACACTGGTAAGTTCATATGATCCATGTGTGTTGAAACAATCATTCTACCTACAACGAATTCAAAAGGTTCAGTTATAATTTGACTCGAAAAATTAATAAAAATTAAAAGTTTTTCTTTTTCCGATTCTCTAATGAAAGCAAAAACGTTCGGAGATTTAGTTTGAATCGAATGGTAAGACCCGCGAAGAAGAGCATCGCTGTTATTTCTAAAATTGATGAGCGTTCTATACAAGTTCAGCATAGAATGTGGGTCAGATATTTGATTTTCTACATTAAGAATTTTGTAATCCTTAGAAACAGGCAACCATGGTTTGCCTGTAGTAAAGCCCGCGTGAGTAGTATCATCCCACTGCATCGGAGTTCGTTCGGGATCACGACTGTAAACTCCGTCTGAGGTTTCTATAAAACCGTCTTTGAGTTGATTTTTGGGAATACCCACATCTTCCATACCCAATTCTTCGCCGTAATAAATAAAAGGAGTGCCGCGCAGAGTAAGAAGTAGTAGAGCAGAAGCCCGAGCTTGAGCTGGACCACGTCGGGTCGCTATTCGGCTATTGTCGTGGTTGCCAAGAACGTATGTGGGCACGTCTTGGGGTTCTAGGGTTTTTTCGTATGCTTCTATTGATTCCCGAATTTCTTTTGCTTGCCATGGCAAATTAAGTAAAGAAAAGTTGAATGGCGCGTGTACTGGTGTATTACAAAAACGATAAAATTTAGCTAATTCCTCGAGTCCCAAGTAAACTTCACTCACAATAAAAATTTCCTTGTTTTGCTCTGCAACATTGCACATGAGACCAATCACTTCTTTAATACCTGGTTGATTTGTACTAAATGTATGGAGTAGGCGATCGTATGGACTATTTTTACCCTCCACGTAACGAAGGTTGATTGGATCGTCCCGAAATTGACCATCTTCTATAAAATGACTTGCTGCATCGACTCGAAAACCATCAACACCACGTTTGATCCAAAATTCAAAAATTCTCTTCATTTCTTCTTGAACTTCTTTGTTGCGCCAGTTGAGGTCGGGCTGTGAGGGTAAAAAGTTATGTAAATAGTACTGGTGGGTTTTTTTATCTAATTCCCACATCGAACCACCAGAAACGCTAATCCAGTTGTTGGGGGGAGTGCCATCAGGCTTTGGGTCGTGCCAAATATACCAATCTCGTTTTGGATTATTCCTGGAAGATCGAGATTCCTTAAACCATGGATGTTCGGTTGAGGTGTGGTTGGTAACTAAATCCATCATGATTTTTAAACCTCGAGCATGAGCTTTTTTAACTAATTCATCAAAGTCATTTAGATTACCAAAGCGAGGATCTATATTGTAGTAATCTGAAATGTCATAACCAAAATCCTTCATAGGTGAAGGATAAATAGGGGAAAGCCAAATTGCTCCGACGTTTAATGAATCGTGGCCATCATTTAGGTAGTCCAATTTTTCAATGATACCGCGCAGATCACCGACTCCATCACCATTCGAATCTTTGAAACTCCAAGGATAGATTTGGTAAATCACATTGCGGCGGTACCAAGGAAGACTATCAAGGTGCTCCATGCTTATATAATACCGTTTTTTTGTAATTCATCTTTGTACTTATCCCTCATTTTGTAAAAGTTTTTTGTAAAGCTTTTCGTATTCGTCTACCATTTTCTTTACACTAAAGTTGTCCTCGACCCAGCTTCTGCATTTCTTTCGATCGATGTGGCCGATATTTTTGATTGCCTCGATCATTTGTTCTTCCGTGTCTACGATAAAACCAGTTTCTCCGTGTTTAATGATTTCTGGAGCCGCACCCCTTCTAAAGGCGATGACTGGTGTACCGCAAGCCTGAGACTCAACAAGAGTGAGGCCGAATGGCTCGTGCCACATAAGAGGAGCGAGTTTTGCTATGGCATTTTTATAGAGTTCAACTTTTGTTTTGAAATCAACTGCTCCAACGTATGTAATTTTTTCATTCAAAAATGGTTTAATGTTTTTCTCAAAAAATTCTTCTTCGCCGTGGTAACTTCCCGCAAGAATAAGTTTCAAACCCAGTTTATCGGCAATTCGGACTGCGGTATCTGCCCCTTTGTTTTTATTTATATAGCCGATGTAGAGAAAGTAATCTTTTGGCGTGTCATTGAATTCAAATCTTTCTACGGGTATGCCATTGTGGATTACTGAATGTTTCTGGAACATAAACGGTTCAATCAGCATATGTTCTTGTTCTTGTTTTTTGCTCACAGTTACATGATTAATTTTTGCGTATGAATCAAAAAGTGGTTGCAAATTTTTGACATATTCCGGATGGTCGAGATATAAGTTTTTAAAATCAGAATTAAATGCGCTGTGAATGGTTTCGACAATTGGTCGATTAACAAACGGTGCAATGTAAGCAGCATTAGAATTGTGACAATGAATGATGTCAAATTTATCCTTGCCTGCGATAAGGGTATTCCAGATGCTAAAGAAATACTGCTCCCATGGTGCACGGATATTCCTTGGTATTGCCTTAGGGAGAAGTGATACAAGTTTTGCTGAAGTTTTTGAGTCTCCAGGTGCAAAAAGAGTTACATCATGACCACGTGCGACCAGCTCTTCGGTGAGCCACGACACCACAAACTCCAAACCGTTTTGGGACACGGGTGGTACGCTTTCGGAAAGAGAAACAACCTGAGCAATTTTAATTTTTCTCATGATTTTTTTCGAGTTCTTTTTGCCAATGTTTGTTCCATATATAATCATGGAGTTTTTTAAATTTGCTTTCTGCCAGTTCTCGGGTTTTTTGATCAACCTCCTGTAAGTCACGAATAGCAAAGATTAATTCGGTGGCACCCCTTTCTATTTCGGTTGGATTCCATGTTTCTGGAGAAAATGGTCCAAGTTTACGTTCGCTGGCCCACCACCACGCACAACTTGAAAGTCCGCAACTTAAATGGTTTGCTGCAGTCTTAATATTCGGATCATTTCTTTTGTTTTTAATTGTTGAGGAAACTATATCCGCTAATTCCCAAAGCAAAGTATGAATTTCATTTTTTGGATTTTGCCAAAGACTAAATGGAATATTTGTCTTAAGTTCATTTTCGGTTGATTCCCAACTCGCTCTACGGATTTTTATTTTTTTTGTTTTTTGAAGATTTCCGAGATATTTAGAAGCAAACAACAATTCGATATTGTTATCCGTAAATGCTTTTTCATAGTATCCACGGTCTTCC
>CAYTZJ010000045.1:0-3163 GCA_964442475.1 uncultured Candidatus Saccharibacteria bacterium
AGTCATTTGAAGTTTTTTGGCAAGAATAAATTTCATCGATTTTTTTTGAATCGAGCATGAACTCGACACCCAATTTTCAACTACACTACCTTAACGTCGATCGAAACACCAGAGGGTAGGCTTAGGTTTGTAAGAGCCTCAATAATCTTTGGTGTTGGATTGATGATGTCAATCAATCGCTTATGAATGCGCATTTCGAACTGTTCACGTGCATTTTTGTACACGAATGCGGCTCGATTTACGGTATATTTCTTGATTTCTGTTGGCATTGGGATCGGACCAACAATTTCCGCATCATATCGAAGGGCTGTGTCCATGATTTGTTTTACCGACAAATCAAGAATCTTGTACTCGTATGCTTTTACTCGAATACGAAGCTTACCAATTCCATTTCCAGAACCAGTCTTCGAAACCTTTGGTTTCTTTTCTGCTTTCTTTTCTTTTGTTGCTGTTTTAGGAGCCATGAAATTAAGTAAATTTGTAATTAGGCAACGATCTTTGTTACAACACCTGCACCAACAGTCTTTCCACCTTCTCGAATAGCAAATCGCTGTTTCTCTTCAAGAGCAATAGGAGCAATAAGCTTTACTTTGAATGTAATTGTGTCACCTGGCATAACCATTTCTGTACCAGCAGGAAGCTCTACTTCTCCAGTAACGTCAGTTGTTCGGATATAGAACTGTGGCTTATAACCCTTAAAGAATGGAGTATGACGACCACCCTCTTCTTTTTTCAAAATGTACACTTCTGATTCAAATTCAGTATGAGGAGTAACTGAACCTGGTTTAGCAAGAACCTGACCTCGAGAAATGTCTTCTTTCTTAAGACCTCGGAGCAAAAGACCGGCATTGTCTCCAGCCTGACCTTCTTGAAGTGATTTGTTAAACATTTCAACACCAGTAACAACAGTCTTTGATGTTGGTTTGAAACCAATAAGATCAACTGTTTCACCAACCTTTACAACACCACGTTCAATCTTACCTGTAACAACAGTTCCACGACCTTCGATTGAGAAAATGTCTTCGATAGGCATAAGGAAAGGCTTGTCGAGTTCTCGAACTGGCTGTGGAATGAATGTATCGAGAGCGTTTACGAGATCCTTTACTTTCATAGCCCATTCGTCTGTGTTGTCCTTTGCTTCAAGAGCTTTTATTGCAGCACCTCGGATAACAGGAGCGGTTTTACCTTCGTACTGATACTTGTCGAGAAGATCTCGAATTTCTTCTTCAACGAGATCGATCAAATCCTTATCAGGAACGAGATCACATTTGTTAAGGAATACAACGATTTTTGGTACACCAACCTGTCGAGCAAGGAGAATATGTTCTCGAGTCTGTGGCATAACACCGTCTGTAGCAGACACAACCAAAATAGCACCGTCCATCTGAGCAGCACCAGTGATCATGTTCTTGATGTAATCAGCATGACCCGGAGCGTCGATGTGAGCGTAATGACGAGTCGGAGATTCGTACTCAACGTGAGCAAGAGAAATAGTAACGATCTTTGAATCGTCTCGAACTGTACCGCCTTTTGCGATATCTGCATATGATTTGAGTGTAGCGAGACCATCTCGGGCTTGTGTAGCGAGAATAGCTGTAGTAAGCGTAGTTTTGCCGTGATCAACGTGGCCAATTGTTCCAACGTTTACGTGAGGCTTTGTTCGATTAAAATCTGCCATATTTTTATTAACTAAAATTAATTTTAAAAAATTTTAATTTTCGTTTTTTTCTTGCCCCGCAAAGCCCGAATGGCGAAGTTGGGGTAACCAGACGCGAGAGGCGTCAAAACAAAAATACGCTTAAAGCGGTACCGCATATACTAACAAAAGACCTTAAATAGTCAAACGAATTTGAGCCTTTTTATGCCAATTTAACAAAAAACCGAGCCATAGCTCAGTTTTTTGTTTTATATATCTAAACTATCCCCTCGCAGCAACAATCTCTGCTTCAACGTTCTTTGGAACGATGTCGTAGTGGTCGAATTCCATGTTTGCATTACCTCGACCCTCTGTCATGGAGCGAAGTTGAGTAGTGTACCCGAACATTTCTGCCAAAGGCACCATTGCTCGAACAACCTTCACCATTCCCCTATCCTCCATACCTTCAATCTGACCTCGTTTGGAAGAAAGTGAGCCCGTAACATCGCCCATGAATTTTTCTGGAACAGTAACCTCAACCTTCATGATAGGCTCAAGAATCACCGGCTTTGAACGCTTTGCAGCTTCCTGAAAAGCTTGAGAAGCAGCAATTTTGTATGCAATTTCAGATGAATCAACGTCGTGATATGAACCGTATGTAAGTTCGCAAGAAATATTTACTAGTTTGAAACCAGCAACAATACCCCGTTCCATGGCTTCCTTTACACCCTTTTCTACTGCCGGAATAAATTCCTGAGGAATAACACCCCCTTTGATAGAATCAATAAATTCAAATTCATCATATCGTTTAACATTCTTTGGAATTTTTGCTCCTTCTTCGAGTTTCTCGAGAGGTTTGATATTGAGCTTAACGTGACCATACTGACCCTTACCTCCAGACTGCTTAATGTATTTGTGTTCAGCTTCTGCAGAACCCGTAATAGTTTCTCTGTATGCAACCTGTGGTTTGCCGACATTTGCTTCAACACTGAATTCTCTCTTCATTCGGTCAACCATAATTTCAAGATGGAGTTCGCCCATACCAGAAATAATAGTTTCCATTGTTTCTGGGTTAGCAGTAACTCGAAATGTTGGATCTTCATCAGAAAGTTTTTTTAATGCCATACCCATTTTTTCCTGATCTGCTTTTGTTTTTGGTTCAATTCGCAAAGACACAACAGGTTCAGCAAACTTAATGGCATCAAGAATGATTGGATTATTTTCATCACAAAATGTGTGAGAAGTTTTTGCACCCTTCAAACCTACGGCAGCAGCAATCTCTCCAGCAAAAACCTTCTTTACTTCTTCACGTTTGTCGGCCTGAAGACGAACAATACGGCCAAGTCGTTCTCGTTCACCTGTTATTGAATTGTAAATATATGTACCAGCTTCAATTGAACCAGAATACACACGGAAGAATGTAAGTTGTCCCACGAATGGATCAGCTTGAAGTTTGAAAGCAAGAGCTGCAAATGGTTCTGAGTCAGAAGCATGTCGCAAAATCTTATCGCCTGTTTTTGGATCAAG
>CAYTZJ010000046.1:0-2897 GCA_964442475.1 uncultured Candidatus Saccharibacteria bacterium
TGAAAACTGTCGCCCGCGCAAGTGGGCCGTGAGTTCGAATCTCACCCTATCCGCATTAAAATTTAGTATCGAACAATCCACCACCCTAGGTAAGTGGAACGACCCACATGTTTGATTAAACAAAATCTTCTTTTTAAGTTAATATGAACATATAAGAAAATGCTTAATTTTTTCAAAAAGAAGTATAGAAACATAGATGAATATCCGAACACTTGGTCTGTTGGACAAGGTGAATTTAATGGTAAGCCACTCATTGTTCGATATCGCCAGATCAAGGAAGCGGAAGGTCATCCAGACTATCCTTTTCAAATCGGCGTTGCGGTTCCTTTCCTGAAAAACACTGACGATGGCTTGCCAGAAAATGAAGACTCGGATGCTCTAAATGGAATCGAAGACAAACTTGCTGATGCTTTGGAAAAAAATAAACAAACTGTCTTTGTTCTCACAATCACTACTAACAATATGAGAGAGTTCGTATTTTATGCAAAAGAATGGAAACCAGAATCTTTTGAAAAGGAAATAAAAGAGCTGAATAAATCATTCCCGTCTCACTTTCTACAGTTCATGATGAAGCAAGATCCAAAGTGGTCAACTTTTGCGCAGTTCGTGAAATAGCTCCCCCGACCCACATACCTCAAATTAATTTTTGAAATGCTGTCAAAATAGCCTTATGGTGTCTCACCACTCTGGTACTTAACCCACATGGCCGCAATGATTTACGAGAATGTCTAAATGACATTCGAGTAAATAATCATTGGGAGATAGAATAGATGAGAAGGCCGGAGCGCGACGGCGCGAGGCGGGGTCGCGAGATTTTTCTCACCCCGGGTTGTGGACGAAGTATCTGTGCTTGTTGGGCTTGTTAAGAGTAATTAAGCTTACTTTCTACCCCTACGCTTTGCTTGTATCACATTTTTTACCGCATCTTTCCACCCAGTAGTATGGACTACCCGTTCAAAATCTTTTCCGTATTTACCTGACACTAATTCAAGTCTACTTCGCTTGCTCAACTCTTCCCAATTATCAAACAGAATATAAATAGCGTTTCCGTACTCAATGTTCTCAAAAACAACTAAATTATCTTCAAGAAGTGCTCCGAAGTATCTTCGGAGTCCACTATTGCCGAAAACAAGGCTTTTTGGTTTCAAGGTTTGAAAAAATGCATAGCGTTCTGCTGTAACTTTTTTTTCCTCAGCTGAGGGAGCTTTCCCTTTGAATATACGTCCTAATGTTTCATCAAGTGTTCCAGGGGGAAGAATTTCCCAAGACAAATGAAGAGTCTTCCCGTATTCAGCTATTTTCATATCAGCTGGTTCTACTCCACACGCACCAATATTTTCCTGAAGAAGGTTTAAATCTTCAAGCAATTTCTTTTTAAAGTCTTTCTCTCCTTTATCAAGAACCTCTTTGATTTGAAAGGCAATCACGTAGATAGGCAGATTCGGACGTGCGTCTTTACATATCATAGAGATTTCCAACTCACGAGGTGGTTCAAATTCTCGGGGATATTTCTTGTAAGGTAGATATACAGTATGAGTTCCGTTGAATGCGTCACCCCAATTAGGTGATTCAATAACGTTGTAGTGAGTTTCTTTAGGAAGATCTTTTCGTACAATTTCTTTTCCGTGAATATTTTTTTCTGAATACTTTCCTTGTTTTGCATTAGACACAACTGTGTAAGGAACCTTTAGACCCTCTGGCGTGAGTTCTATTCCGAGATGTTTCAATTTACCCGACAACAAGAACTCACTCTTAAATTTAACCGCACACCCTGCAACGATTTCTTTTGAGTTTATCGTCTTCAACTTTTCCAGAATACTTTCTGGAACGTTTCTTATATTTTTCTTCATATTTTATTTTTTAGTTCGATTGTAAGGAGATTGGTTCTTGGGTTTCAAGCTGACACCGAGTTCCGATGCCTTACCCTGTACTCCACCGACTGGGCGTCCAAGTTTAAGACCAATAACACGAGTAGGTGTATTGTCTTTTGCTAATATTTTAAGTTGCTTTTCTTCTGCTGATGTCCAATATTTTCCAGCGTTACGAATATATTTTGGTGACATATTTTTTAATACAGATCAGAAGGAAGTACTGCAACCACAACACCCTGAATCTGACAATTATCTGTTAATACGATTGGCATATGCGTTGAATCAGTAGACTTTGGTCTCAAAATTACTGCATTGTCAGTCTTTTCAAAAAACTTTACTGTCGCTTCATCATTTATGAGAGCAACGACTTTTTCTCCGTTTTCCGCTGTATCTTGCTGGCGAACCAAAAGAATATCTTTATCATTTATACCAGCTTGGTTCATTGAACTGCCACTGGCACGGATCAAAAAATAATTTGATCCTTTTTTCGCAAGAGACGTTGAAATTGGAATGTACGTTTCAATATTTTCCTCAGCTAGAGTGGGTGCGCCACAGGATACGGAACCGACGAGAGGAACATTGATTGTCGAAACTGATGTTGATTTAATCGCGGAAGGTATTATTCTAAACTTCCGTCCGTACTTCTGAACCAACCCAGCTTTCACGAGACGACCAATGACGAGACTTGCAGAGCGAGGCGACTTGCCTTTTGTAACTTCATTAATCTCTCGTAGGGTAGGAACACTACCCTGATGTATTGCCATGTTTCTTATAAGGGCGAAGGCTTTTTTGTCTTTGTCACTTAAGTATTCTTGCATGGTATAATTAAGTATAATTTATTTTATATAAAAAGTCAAGCTGAAAAATAAGAAAAATGTTAATATTCTTAAATCCCTTTATTTATGAACAGACTGATTCCAACAGTGTACCACCCTATCCGCAGAATTTGATATCATTGTGATTAAGCACATATGAAACTAATATCAATCAACATAGAACTAAATAAACATTACAAAACCGTTTTTA
>CAYTZJ010000047.1:0-2780 GCA_964442475.1 uncultured Candidatus Saccharibacteria bacterium
TTAGACGATTTAAAAACCTTATGAAAATTCCTCAACAAATCTTACTTATAGCTTTGGCAAATGGCTGGCTTGGAGCACATCATCCCTTTTCTGCCGAAGAACCAAACCTACAAGGTTACGTTCATGTGAAATATTTCAAAAATGGTCATGACGTTACTCAAGGGATACCTTTTGCAGGCATAGTGATTGATCCATATTTTTGGGAAGCTCTGGGCCGGGGGCTTTACTGGAAACAAGATAATCGTAAACCAGTAGAGTTTTTAAAGATGCATCAAAACGGTTTAAAAACCCTCAATTACGCTCAGCCGTTGCACGATTGGCAGATAGCAGCACATCAATGCTTACATCTTATTCTTGCTGGCGCGCCTTCAGTGAAGTGGGAAGAGTTTTGGGAGGAGGTATTAGAGACGAAAGAAGAATAGTATGCCATTCATTTCTCCTGAGGAATACGCAAAGATGCCAAAATTTGTTGCTAGGAAAAAAGGCAAAAGTAAACGAGTCACGCCATTTAATCGTAAAAGATCTTAACCCCCCCACCCCTGCATCTTCGCAGAGTGGGGAATAATGAGAGATGTATGGGATGTGATATTCATGCAACAATTGAAAAAAAATTCACCAAATTATCATGGTATAGCCTAGCAACTGATTTTGATATAGATCGAAACTATGAGCTATTCGGTTATTTGGCCGGTATCAGAGGAAAAAAATTAATAGGATCTGAGACGGTCGATATTGAACCAATAATTCAGGTGCGTGGGTTACCGTCAGATGTTTCTGATGAATTTAAAAAACAAATAAATAAGATGAGAGGCGATGCCCATACTCCGAGCTGGATCCTATTCTCTGAGATGAATGCTTTACCGGAAAAATTTAAACAAGAACCGTTCTACATAACCATGGAAGCATTCGCTAAAAAATACGGAGAAGATGATGTACGTTTGGTTTTCTTCTTCGATAATTAACCCTATGCCCACTAATGCACATTACAAAGCTGTGGTGAAGAAAATTACCGATGTGATACCGGAATTTATAGAGGAAATCCGACTGAGCCATGTTCTAAGAACAATAGAAAAAGTAGGTCATTTTGCGAACATAGATGTAAACGGAACTTTCGTACTCCATGGAGAGAAAGGAGCGAAGGTAACCTCGTGGAATCTTGAAAAAGATAATCTTGAAGATCAGTATCCCAAAATTTGGGAAGCGCTCGATAAGATGTTGAGTGTATGAGCAATGCGATTCTCGATCTCAAAAAAATGAAAGACCCAGATTTGATGTTTGATTTTGTTTGTGCTGCGAACTATTTTGCTGGAAACACAGGCGCAAAAATGCCTGTTGAAGATAGTCGTCAGGTGTACGAAAAAATCGTACAACTGATTCTTAAAAAGAAGAAATCTCTATGACCCCCAAACCGAAAAAACACAAACAGAAGTATGAGTATGTCGGTAACACAGCTTTCAGCAAAAAAGGTCTTCTGTCAATGATCAATTCTTATATTGCGATAGGGTGGGAATTAGTAGATATTATGAATGTTCCTTTAGGTGTTTATCTAACTTTTAGACGTAAATATGAAAAAACACAAACAACGGTTTGAGCATGATTATGATATAGCTCAAGAAAATACATTAACACAAAAACTTCAAAAACTTCAGGAATTAGGATTTGAACTTATATCAGTAACACAAATAAAAGATTCAGAGTATACTTTATTCTTCAAACGCCCGGTATGAGCCAAGAAAAAGCAGAAGAATACATAAAGATAGCTAAAAAGTACGTTACCAACCTCAGACCTGAACAAGAGGAGTTGATACGGGAAATTGCAAATTGCAAGTGTTATGGTGGCGAAATATCCGATAAATTTATTATAGATCATGGCAGAGGAGATCGACTATCTACTGAATTATTCATGAAAACGAACCCCGAAGCCAGAAAGTTTTGCGGATGTCTTCTCTGTTTAAAATTAACGATAAACTCTTTATGACCCCCACAAACCAACAAGGTGAACAAATAACTGACAAAAATTTCATTGATTGGGAAAGTTATGTATTCGGATATGGATACGGAACGGGTGAACAATATACGATTGAAGCGCTAAGAAATTTCTTTGAGTTGTGTAACGGAGGATCTGGGACACAATACGACTATGAGAAGTTAGAAGAAAAACTAGGCGGACCAGTTACTTGGCTTCTAATCAATATTTTTTGTAGGGCAAATATCATCGAATATGGTACCAGCCCTCGACATGGTTGGCTCACAAAGGCGGGAGAAATGTTGAAGGATTACATGTTATCGAAAACGTTTAACGAGTTGTATGAAATGGTAACGAATGATTCAGGTTCTGGCTGCTTTCCCGATCTGTGTCAATGCAATACAGAATCGAAAAAAGAACCTTGTAACCCATTATTTAAAAGAGAAAATTTATGACCCAAACATTCTCGTTCGAAATGTGCCGTCTCTTATCCTCCCTCGTACCGGAGTTTGAGGGGCATTGGTGGTATGATCGTGACGGCCAAATAATGTGCTCGCAGATGATCCCTCGTCCTCCTGGACTGGGTAGAGGCTTGAAGATACACCGAGAAAACGGCTCTATCTGCCCCGCCTGGCAAGTAGAGGATGTGTTGAGGAATTGGAGCAAGATTGTAGCGGCAGTAAAAAAGAACCCTTTACCAGAAGACCATATCAATAAATATGGCAGAGGTACTGATGTGATAATTCTTACTCTGATTCAAGAAGGAGACACCGCCTACCAAAAAATCGAGGAGTATCTTTGGAGTATTCTTAAA
>CAYTZJ010000048.1:0-2624 GCA_964442475.1 uncultured Candidatus Saccharibacteria bacterium
TATATCGCACGTCGCAAGATAACAAAGTAACACTTCGTGATGGAGCTTACATTTTGGCTCTTAAAAGATTAGAAGAAAAATAAACAGTTTTCCCTGCGGCCCCGAAGGGCCACAGGGAGGAATACTGGTCACGAAATTACCTCGAACGGATAGTGATAAAGATAGACGTGACGAGAAATGTGATAAGTGCTGTTAGCATGTTGAGAATCAGTATTCTCAAACCAGCCCAATCTCTGCCACGTTTAACCTCACGAAATCCACCGTACCGGAAGTACCGCGAAACCGCATCGTTGGAACCCGCTACGCGGTAATGCCGGCGATACCTTGGGCGTGTGGTGTGATGGGTAACAACCTGAGACGACCGAGCTTTTTTCATCTGCTTCTCCCGTGTCTGTGTAGTTTCTTGGGAAGATGTTCGTCAGATGAGACGATATCGAAGTTGATGATTTCGTTGCTTCCAAACTTTCCGAATCTTTTCAAAATGGAATCTTTCAGTTTGGCTTTTGCTATACGTAGACTACCCTGATCTTCGTCAATCCATGCCTGGAAAGTGGCGGATTGATCTTCGATAAATCCGTATAGTCGGGCGGTAAATTCGTCTACCCGCTCTTTAGTTGGAGTGGTAGGAAACCACAGGATAAATGTTGAGGTTTTGTTCCCCAACGCGCGCCGAATATATCTGGGAAGGGTTATTTCCCTGCGGAGGCGTGAACCACTCTGGTTGTTGCTCATCGTTTACTCCTCTTGAATCGTGATTTGCTTCTGTGCGGATGGTTGATCTTGGGCTTCAAGGGTTTTAGTCTCCTTGAGACTGTAATTGTCAACCTTCTGAAATACCGAAACGTGTTTTTGGAACTCGGAGCAAACTGCTCTTCAAGAGATTGTCTGAGCTCGTTTGGATCACGACTGTAACTCAGTTGGTCTTCGGCTTCTTGCCTAATGACTCTCTGAATCACATCGATTTCCCTGCTCGTTGATGGGTTTATGAGTTCGCCATTGAAACGAAGGGTATATTCCCAGGTTTCGATAGTAAGACTCACCGTTGTGACTTTGATGTCACGTGTGTTCACGGGGGTTTTCCTTTCGTGTGACCAGTTTTCAATGAACAAAAAAAGGCGGACGCCTTTTTCATGCTTGTTGAAAACCGGCCACCTTTTAGTTTGACCTACATTCTATACCTAGAGGTGGAAATTCTCAATTACCCTTTAAAAATAAAAAAATATTCTTCTTTTGGGAGATCTTCGGTGTGAGCAATAATTCTTTTTGCATCATGTGCTTGTGATTTATGCATTAGCATTGCATTTTTCTTTGTGTCCCAAACGTCGTGTATAGATATTACTTTATGAGCTGATTTTGCTTTTTGTGGAGTAGGGTAATGAATAAAATAATCAGGAGTAAGTGAACTATGTGTATCAGGTACAAAATAGTATAAAAGTTCCGGTTTTATTGTCATATTTTTAACAACATATGTAGTTATAAAATGAACTGCAATATGATCAATGTGGCCCGATACACCACCTTGTTCAAAGGTAATAACTGTTGCGGGGTTAAGTTTTTTAAGTTGTTCCTCTATTTTTGAGGCTATTTGATGATACAGATTGTTTGACAAAGTTCCATCTTCATACCCTAAGAAAAAAACTTTCTTTACCCCTAGAACTTTAGCAGAGGCAATTAATTCTTTTTTTCGGATGTCTTTTAAGCCGGATTTATTGGATTTGAGACTATTTTTTCCAGCCTCACCTCCGGTTACGGTAATTATGTAAACGTCGTGGGTTTTTGACAAAACAGCGAGAGTCCCTCCTGGGCCGAAAGCTTCATCGTCGGGGTGGGCAAAAACGGCTACTACCACCGGTTTCATACGTTTATTATATCAGTTCTCTTTTTACGGAGTGCATTTGTACATTCGTTTTTGTATTTTTTGGCAACTACTCCAACCATAAACTGTGCCATTTCAAGGTCTGTAAAGCTCCAATAGCTATCATGCTCGTCGACTCTTGTTTCTCGTCCTAGATTGAGGGCACTTCTTACTTTTCTAACTTTATTTTTATCCCCAAATCCAAATGGTTGTCCAATTTCTGACAGTAAATATCTACTGTTGTTACTATTTGATTCAAAAAGGGCTCTAACAGGATCTCCATACAATGGCGTTTGATATATTTGAACAAATGCTTCATTAGCTATTTCCCAGTTTGTTCTAAGTTCTTCCAAAAGTTCGTTATTTGACGATTTTTGTACGGGAAAGGGAATTGGATCAGAAATAAAAAAAGGTTGTTCAACCTCACTAAAAATAACTGGGGAAATTTGTTCTGCCGACATACCTAAGAACTAAACAATATTAAGCCTGATAGCAGGGCTCATCGTGGACTTAAGAGTAACCGAAGCGATATTTGCAACTCCGACACTTGAGATAAAGGTACGTACATTATCTTTCAATTTATTATCTTCAAACGAGATCTTTCCAACCCGAGCATGAATAATTGGGGCTTCAGATTCGGTTTTATAATTAATTTGCCCACCTGAAAGTTTTTTTACGGCCTCTTCTGGATTTTCTGAGATAGTCCCATTTTTAGGATTTGGCATAAGACCACGTGGTCCAAGAACACGGGCAACTTTTGCAAGGCTTG
>CAYTZJ010000049.1:0-2470 GCA_964442475.1 uncultured Candidatus Saccharibacteria bacterium
TTTTCTTTTTGTCTTTAAATGAACCGACGCCAGCAGAAATAGTAACTTTTGTAAGCTGAGGTGCTTGCATTGGATTTTTATATCCCAATGTTCCTTTGAGACTTTCGAATGCACTTTTATTTTTTTCTTTTACAGAAATCATATATATCTTTTGGAAATTAAAGTGTTGAGCCAGAATTCTTTGTTACTCGAGTTTTTTTGCCAGCCTCAAACTTCAGGCCGATTCGGGTCCGTTTGCCGTCTTTTGGATCAACGATCATAACATTAGAAGCGTTGATTGGCATAGTTTTATCTACCACCTGACCTTTTGAGCCACTCTTTCGAGGACGTTCGTGACGCTTAATAACGTTAACACCGGTAATAAGAACCTTATTCTCACGAGGAAAAGCTTTCAAAACCTTTCCTGTTTTGCCCTTATCCTTGCCAGAGATAACTATTACATTGTCGTCTTTTCGAATTTTCATCAGATTTCGATTAATTACTACAACACCTCAGGTGCACGAGAAATAATGGTTTGAAAACCAAGCTCACCAAGCTCTCGCGGGATTGGACCGAAGATACGACCAGCAATCGGTTCATTATCAGCCTTACCGATGATTACCACTGCGTTTTCATCGAATCGAATGTAGGAACCATCAGCTCGTCGGAATGGAGCTTTTTGACGAACAACGACGCCTCGGAGTACATCTTTTTTCTTTACAGTTTTTCGAGGAGCGGCTTTTTGAACTGAGAGCACAACGATTTCACCAATAGACGCATAGCGCTTCTTTGAACCGCCGAGTACTTTGAAAATTCGGCCGATCTGTGCGCCGGAGTTGTCTGCAATAGTAATGATTGAGCGTGGTTGAATCATGATATTAAATTACGCGGAAATGTTTATGTCGAGACATCGGAGGAATTTCCTCGATGGTTACCTTGTCCCCGACTTTTCGAGTATTGCCGGCATCGTGAGCCATAAATCGTTTGCTTCGAGAAATGAATTTTTTGTACTTAGGATGTTTGAAGTATCGCTCAACACGAACCACGACAGTATCTTTCATTTTGTCAGACACAACAACACCTTGAAGTTGTTTCTTCGTTGATGTTTCTTGCATTGGTTGTGATGCTGTGTTTTTCATATTTATTTTGTTGTGTTGACTTCAGTCAAAATTCGAGCAATGTCTTTCTTGAGATTATGACCCTCTTTAACATTTCGGCTTTTGCTACCAGCAGTACCAAATGTAAACGCCCGAAGAGCATCTCGCTTTGTCTTAAGCATGTCAGCAAGTGTCTTTTGATCTTTACCTTTGATTTCTGATGATTTCATGGAAATGAATTTATACCTTAAGTTTCGGGTTATCGCAAGCTTAAACTCGAGCCACGAAACGAGTCTTTAGCGGAAGTTTTGTTCCAGCTTTTCGAATTGCTTCTCGAGCTGTTGCTTCATCCACTCCGTCGACTTCGAAGAGTACTCGTCCAGCCAAAACTGGTACCTGGTAACCTTGTGGATCACCCTTCCCCTTACCAAGTTTTACCTCAGGTGGTTTCTGAGTATATGGCATGTCTGGAAAAATTCGAATCCAAACACGACCGTTCTTACCAAGTTCTCGAGACAAAACCTTTCGTGCTGATTCGATCTGATTTGATTTAATTCGAGCTGCGGTCATTGCCTTGAGACCATATGAACCAAAAGAAACAGAAGCACCACGAGTAGTCGGGGTTACTCGCTTAGGATTTCGTCGAAAAGTATGCCACTTTCGATACTTAACTTTTTTTGGAATAAGAGAAACCATGATTTTATATAAAATTATGCAGACTTTCGATCTTTCTCAAAAATGTCACCTTTATAAATCCAAACCTTGATACCGATCTGACCATAGGTCATATGGGCTTCGTATCGAACGAAGTCAACATCGGCACGAAGAGTCTGAAGTGGTACTCGACCCTTTCGAAGTTTTTCTACACGTGACATTTCAGCACCACCGAGTCGACCAGAAAGCTCAATCTTGCAACCAAGTGCTCCCTTGTTTGCCATAATCTTTTCCAAAGATTGTTTCATGACGCGTCGGAACGGCAAACGCTTTTCCAAACCCTCAGCAATCATCTGGGCCATAATCATGGCGTTAGTTTCTGGATATCGTACTTCTTTGATATCGATTTTGATCTCTTGGTTTGGTGCAATGCCAAGTTTGACTGCATTCTTAGCCAAATCATTTTGAAGCTTCACACTACCCTCACCTGATCGGCCGATAATAAGACCTGGTCGTGAAGTTTCGATAATAACTCGAAGAGTTTTTTGACCTCGTTCGATTTCAATATTACTTACATACATACCACGGAATCGAGTATCCAAAAATTCTCGAAGTAAAATATCACTCTTGAGATTTATTTTGTACGAATTCTTAGGAGAAAACCATCGTGACTTCCAGTCTCGAATAATTCCTAATCTATGTGCGTATGGATGGACTCGATGTGACATATTATTTATTTT
>CAYTZJ010000050.1:0-2375 GCA_964442475.1 uncultured Candidatus Saccharibacteria bacterium
CAAACCGATGTTGTGTGCAGTACGGGTAATTATTTAGATTTTCTTCAAACAAAACAAAAAACTCATATCCTATCAGGTTTTGATGTTGATGAAAAAAAGTTAAATACCAATATGTTTGACTTTCAAAAATTCATAGTAAAACGAGCATTAAAAGCTGGTAAATATGCAATTTTTGCTGATTGTGGATTAGGTAAAACTTTAATGCAATTAGAATGGGCAAATCAAGTATGTAAAGAAACTAAAAGTAAAGTATTGATACTTGCTCCTTTGGCAGTAGTTGGACAAACAATACAAGAGGGTTTGAAATTTGGAATTGATATGACAAATATTGATGTTCAAAATTATGAACAACTTGAAAATATAGATTGCACTATTTATAGTGGTATTGTGTTAGATGAAAGTAGCATATTGAAAAATTTTGAAGGTGCTACAAAAAAACAAATTATAGATAATTTCATTAGCACTCCTTATAAATTAGCTTGTACTGCTACACCAAGTCCAAACGACCCAATGGAATTAGGTAATCATAGTGAATTTTTAGGGGTAATGACCCGTAATGAAATGCTTGCAATGTACTTTGTTCATGATGGTGGCGAAACTGCTAAATGGCGTTTAAAAGGGCACGCTGTGAAAATGTTTTATCAATTTGTAGGTAGTTGGGCAATAATGCTAAATAAACCTATGGATATTGGTTTTGAAATGACTGGGTATGATTTACCAAAATTAAACTTACTGGAAAATCAAATAAAAACACCAAAAAGAGATAATGGCAGTTTGTTTAATGATGCAATAATTTCTGCTACAAATTTTAATCAAGAGTTGCGATTAACTAAAATTGAAAGGTTAGACGAAGTTGTAAAATTGGTAAATGAAAAACCTGATGAAAATTTTATTATTTGGATTAAGCAAAATGAAGAAGGCGAATTGTTGAAAAAGTTATTGCCTGATGCAATTGAGGTAAAAGGTAGCGACAGTAACGAATGGAAAAAAGAAAAGTTATTAGGGTTTGCGAATAATGAGTTTAGAATATTAATAACTAAAACTAAAATAGCAAGTTTTGGAATGAACTATCAAAATTGTCGAAATCAAATATTTGCAAGTTTAGATTTTTCTTTTGAGGGCTTATACCAGGCAATTAGAAGGTCTTATAGATTTGGTCAAAAAAATGAAGTGAATATTTATTTAATAACAACAGATACAATGGCTAATGTAAAACAAGCTATTGATACAAAACAAAAACAATTTGAAATTATGCAAGATGAAATGGCAAAAGCAGTAAATCTAAATTTAGCTGGGCAAACTATGCAAACTGGCACATTTGATACAACAGAAGAAAATAACGAATGGTATTCAATACAAAGAGGTGATTGTGTGCAACTAATCCAAAACGTAAAAGATGAAAGTATTGGGTTAAGTGTATTTAGCCCGCCATTTGCAGAACTTTACACATACTCAAACCATATTGAGGATATGGGCAATTCAAAAGACTACAATGAGTTTCTTACCCAATTTGGTTTCTTAATAAAAGAACTTTATAGAGTATTGATGCAAGGCAGAAATATTGCGGTGCATTGTATGGACTTACCAATACAAAAAGGGAAAGAGGGATTTATCGGGCTTCGTGATTTTAGTGGAATGATATTAAAAGCGTTTGAGGATGCAGGATTTGTATATGCAAGTAGAGTTACAATATGGAAAGACCCTGTAATTGAAATGCAAAGAACAAAAGCACTTGGATTGCTACATAAGCAAGTAAAAAAAGATAGCACAATGAGCCGTGTTGGAATACCTGATTATGTAATGATTTTTAGAAAAGATGGCGAAAGAAATAACCCTGTAACCAATACAGAATTAAGTGTTGATTTGTGGCAAAAATACGCATCGCCTGTTTGGATGGATATTAACTACTCAAATACCTTACAAGGATTTAGGAATGGCAGAGAAGAAAATGATGAAAAGCATATTTGTCCTTTGCAACTTGATACCATTGAAAGGTTGATACACCTTTATAGCAATAAAGGAGATACTGTGTTCACACCATTTATGGGTATTGGTAGCGAAGTATACCAAGCTGTTAAAATGGGGCGTAAAGGCATAGGTTTTGAACTAAAAGAAAGCTACTTTGATTTAGCAAAAGCAAATTTAAAAGCAGTTGTTTCTAAAAAAAATCAAGTCGGATTGTTTGATGCAGTTCAGTAGTATTGCACATAACAAATAATTAATACATTTGTAAATGTTTACCAGCGAAAACATAAAAAGAAAATCTTTTACAATAGTAAAAGAAAAACATTCAACCCATTTGACTGCTCGCTGGCTTTCATTTGGGTTGTTTGTTTTTACAGTTGCATCACATGGCTAAACGTTTTACAGATACA
>CAYTZJ010000051.1:0-2237 GCA_964442475.1 uncultured Candidatus Saccharibacteria bacterium
AGGAGTTTATAAATGACTTTTGAACAGTCTGAACCGTCGAGACAAAGAGTTTGTTTTTGTAAAAGAACAAACCTGTTATAAATATGAAGAAAAAATATTAGAGATCAACCAAAAATTCACGGCGGTCGCACGTTATTAAATGTGCGAACAAGTTAATTAATATCGGTGGAATCTTAAGTTGATTACTTAAGGCTATACCGAGGGAAGTCGTAAGACACCCGTAGAGACTAAACATTAACCACCACGTCGCTCTTTCAGAGCTATGCGGTGAAGCTATAGTCCATTCCCAATAGCAATATTGGAAACATGAAGCGTGAGACAGGTTGGTCTCCTATCTACTGTAGGCGTTGATTCTTGATGGGATTCATTTCTAGTACGAGAGGACCGAAATGAACTGACCTCTGGTCTGGGAGCTCTGCCGCCAGGTGGACCGCTCCGTAGCTATGTCGGGACTGGATAACCTCTGAAAGCATCTAAGAGGGAAGCCAACCCAAAGATGAGGAATCGTTGAGGCCCGTGGGAGATTACCACGTTGATAGGCTCTAGGTGTAAGTGCGGTAACGCATTCAGCCGAGGAGTACTAATTCGCCGATTCAGTTAGGAAATTAGTGCACAATTTTTTACACCCTGTTTTATGGCATTGTCGGTTATCTAAAATATTCTTGAACATAGTGTTCTGGTGATTTGTCGCAGAGGTCACACCTGATCCCATTCCGAACTCAGAAGTTAAGCTCTGTTGAGGCGATGATACTCTTATGGAGGGGAAAGTAGCTAGTCGCCGGAACAGTGTGTTCAAAACTAAAAAAGAAAAACCACAGCACACGCTGTGGGTTTTTGTTTGTTGGGGAAAGGTTGTTAGCCTAGCCGTTGTAGGGTTCGAAGATCTCGCTCTCTTCGCTGCCCCCGATCCAGTCTGGTTTCGAAATGATTCGACCACGAATCGCCTGTGGAGTTTTTCTTTCTCTTCTTTTTGCTCTTGCGAGACTTGATCTTGGCCCGCTTGCCCTGGGACCTGGACATGGTATCTCTCCTTGTAAGTGGGGTTCACCGATCACTAACCGCCTCGGAACTGATCTGGGGAGATTTTAAAACAGTGAGATTGAAAGTCAATGATATACTTGAACAATGAATCCGTGGTCAACACGCCGCAAGCTTATTTACATTTGTGTTGCAATCATAGTGCTGCTCATTATGGTAACTGTGCCGACCATTTTCCTTTTGAATAAAGAGCCGAACTGTTTTGATAATGTGCAAAATGGTGATGAAGCGGGTGTTGACTGCGGTGGTTCGTGCCAATTTCTTTGTAGTTTTGAAGCGGTTGATCCGACTGTGATCTGGAGTCGAGCTTTTAAGATAACTGACGGAGTTTATAGTGTCGCTGCTTATATTGAAAATCAAAATATTAATTCTGAAACATGGGCGCCGTATGTTTTTAAATTATATGATTCCGCCAATAGTTTAATTGGCGAACGAGAAGGAAAAATATACATTCAAAAAAATAAAGTAATTGCCGTTTTTGAGCCAAATATTAATACTGGCGGAAGGATTCCAAACCGTGTTTCATTTGAATTTACTCAAAAACTCAATTGGAATCGAAATACTAAGGTTTATCCGAATTTACTCGTAACGCAAAAGGTTCTTTCGGGTGAAAATTTGAGACCGCGAATAGATGCGATTGTGCAAAATACTTCTTTAGATACTGCAGAAAATATTGAACTTGTTGCGATTGTTTATGACAACAAAGAGAATGCAATTGCAGTTTCTCGAACCTTTATAGATAGCTTGTCAAAAGATCAACTTTCACACATTTCATTTACATGGCCACAACCGTTTGCAACACGACAAGAGGATGGTCGAGTTGCAAATTCTTACTCTGTGGGTAGAGTCCCTGAATCACTTGGGGTAATGCTTGCGATTGCTCGTTCAGGTAGCATGGCTGCGCAGGGTAAAAAACCACCTCAGCCATTAACGACAGTAAAAGATGCTGCAATTTCTTTCGTTAATAAGTTTAAGGGAACTGATCAGGTTGGTGTAGTTTCTTTTGCGGGTACAGCAAGTGATCCTGTCGATTCTATTCTTTCAAAGAAAGATATTTAAACTCAAAGACAAAATCATAAATTGGATATTTACGGGTATCAGGACGAATTATCATCGTTAAATCGGCATAACGTCTTTCTAATTCTGTTTCTGAATCCATGATATACAGACGGTCATCATATAAAAACAACATAAATGCC
>CAYTZJ010000052.1:0-1830 GCA_964442475.1 uncultured Candidatus Saccharibacteria bacterium
ACCCCCCAACGTTCCCAAGTCCTGCATCACTCCATTTGAATACAGGAATGCGTGAAAAAAACCATCAATTGCGGTGCTACCCACCACTTGACCGTTGTCGTTGATTCCGAAAGCACGACCATAGCTACCTCCCTCCAGTGTCCCTAGATCATACGTAAGACCACCAGAGTAGATGACCGTACGGTAGTTTCCATTACTAGCAACTGAATATCCACACACCTGGCCACTGGAATTAATTCCAGTTGCCAAATTGGTACTGCCAGGCAAACCTAACTCTGTGAGTGTGTAGGTCACATCGGCAAAAACGTTCATGGTCGCAAACAGAACAACGAACAAAGCAAAGATAGTCTTCATCCCAATCTCCTTTTAAAAGATCATTTTAAGCGACAACAAGCCGCTATATTTCTGCGGTGAGATTACAATGTACACGTGAGCGTGTCAAACTTACGCTCCGAACACTGGATACGTTTAGAACTCTGGATTGGAAGGAAATAAGCAGGGAATTGAGTTATTTGAAATTTATTTTTGTATAAAAAGAAAATCGCCCGCCAGTTTTCACTGTGGGCGATCTAGGTTATTCTCGTAACCACACTCGGGGCACTTTTTGGGCGTTGTACTCATGTCGTAGCCACAGGTCGGACACTTCAACATGTGGATCATCACTTCTTTGATGATGGGTAACCAGACTTTCTGGTTAAACAAAACGGTCCAAAATAATCCGCCCAGACCAAAGCCGATCCCGACGGCACCGATCATCTTTGGAAGAGATAGAAGAATGGCAAAGAAGAACAGGGTGCCTCCTACGACCATTAACCAGTAGCCAGTTCGACGCAACCAACGGAACGACTCCAGTGGTTCATTCCAAACCCATCGTTTGAATCTGTTCATCATTTATCTCCTGTGTTTTGATTCCAGAAAAACTGTATATTAAATTATTACTTATGTCAACTTTTGCTCGCTCTGGCTGACGACTTTCGAACCATTAATTGGGTGGGGGAGTTTGATGTCCCAAGTTTGTTGATCCAACAGTGGTTTTCTGTTTCTCTTTTTCCCTTTTGATATCCTCGATCTTTATGTAAATTGTTGAACCTAATTCTCTGACGATGTGATTCAATACAAAAAGTAAGTTGTTTTTTATGTTTTTGTGTCCCGATTCGTATTTTTTAATAACATATTGACTACCAATATTATTGCCCATTTTATCCACATCACTCTCATTTATAGAGAAATTGAAATTATGAGCAAGATCGTTTCTTACTTCGTTTAAGGATGTTAATTGAGGTATCAATTTTAAAATTATTTTCTGTATATAATCTGTCGATTTAATTTTTGTAAGACAGGTAATTTTATTGTGAAAACTCATCCGTGCTATATTTTCATCGGTCATGTCAAAGATCGCGAGGATCTCTTGTAGTAGATTTTCTATTAGTAAATGCCCCTTAAGGAGAATATTTGATGGTTCGTTTTCCTTTCCAACCCTGTCGTCAAAATCGTCAACGATTCTCTTTATTAGGTTGTTCAAATGAACGTTACCTTTTTCTTGCTCTGACATTTGCTCCGCGTCCTGGACTCGAACCAGGGACCAAGCGATTAACAGTCGCTTGCTCTACCAACTGAGCTAACGCGGAATATGTTTGTACTTCCATTCCTATACTACTTTGGTGGTATTTTGATACCTACCAAAACAGCTAACGCGGAATGTCTTGGAGAGCATCACCCTCCCAACAGCACCCGAAAATCATATCAAAAAAGCGAGTCTTTGCAATCTGGGGTCACATATTTGGTATAATATCTGTATGTATCTGCGAGTCCGCGTGAAGACGAATCGAA
>CAYTZJ010000053.1:0-1268 GCA_964442475.1 uncultured Candidatus Saccharibacteria bacterium
ATAACGGCGCATTCCCATTATGATACCAAGCGCTGAAACCTCCATAATAAGATGCGACCCGCCGTAGCTCATAAATGGCAAGGTGATTCCAGTAACGGGCAAAATGCCAATATTCATCCCAATATTAATTACAAGATGACTCATAATTAGTATCGCAACACCCATTCCAAAAAGCATTTCAAAATTTGATGCACCAATATAAGCATTCGCAAGTATTCGCCACAGAAGCAAGCCATACAATATGAGTATTAAAAAAGAACCAATAAAACCCCACTCTTCCGCAAACGCTGCAAAAATAAAATCTGTTTGATACTCAGGCAAAAACAAAAGTCGAGACTGTGTTCCATAGCCAAGACCTTTTCCAAAAAGCTCCCCAGAACCTACTGCTATTGTTGATTGATATGCGTTATATCCTGAGCCTTGAATATCAACTAATGGATTAAGAAAATTTATAATTCGTTCTTTCTGGTATTCCTTAAACCCAAATAACCAAAGACCAGTAAAAGCAATCGAGCCAGCGAGAAACACAACAAGTAAATGTCGCTTTGATATGCCAGAAACAAGTGTCATGCCAAACCATATAAGAAAAATTATCATTGCTGAACCAAAATCAGGTTGAAGTAAAACAAGCCCAAACGGCACAAGTGCATAAAGTCCGGAAATCATGATATGCTTCCAATGAGCAATCTCGACGTGCCGACGTGAAAAGTATTTTGCGAGCACCAGTATAAGTATGAGTTTCATTAAATCAGAAGGCTGAAAAGAAAAACCACCGATACTAAACCAGCTTTGGGCGCCCTTTGCTATATGTCCTGTAAAAAAAAGAATAATTAATAAACAGGTAAATACCAAATATGAACCAACCAAAACATCTGTTCTCTTTAAAAAACGAACATCAATGTTAGAAAAGAAAATAAAAAAAATAAGCGAAACTGCAAGTGCGATTAACTGTCTACCAAATAAATTACTCTCACCAGTAAAAGATTGCATTGTAACAAGTCCTGCCGAGACAATAGGTACTACAAAAAGACATAGCAACCAATCGATCCCTGTTTTTCGTACATCCTGTATTTTCTCTCTAACAGAAAATCCTACCATACGTATGTACTATAAATTTGCATCATCTAAATCAAATGTAGTAATAATTTCTTTTCTTACAACAGTCCTGTCAAAAGGTTTTGGCCACGTAAAAATAAGTGGTGTTTGACTATTTTTCTCTATTCTAGAGAAAAATGTTTGTGAGACACCCACAGCATTATCATCAGAAT
>CAYTZJ010000053.1:1278-1829 GCA_964442475.1 uncultured Candidatus Saccharibacteria bacterium
TCAGAATCATAAAGAATAATTGACGCAGTAACATCATTAATTGTGTATGAAGTTTGATTAAGCAGAGTCGCAGTTGCTCGTGGTGTACTATCGGTATCTTCAACAACAATATCTTTTGAAGTTAGAATGACTTTGCCTATTTTTTTAGAATCTGGTTTTACCCATTGAGGAGAATCCTTTGTAAACTTATATACCACACGTTTTGGTATACGATTACCAAGATTTAATCCTGGTTCAAAGATGATAAAAGGGCCATTTGGCGGTACTTTAATCGTTCCTTCTCGCATTGCAAGGAAGCTGTTGTCTTCATCATAAACTCGAAACTCATACGGCATTGCTCGAACAATTGCGGTTGTATTACGATTTTCAACATACGCAACAAGACTATATGTTGAACCAACAACAGGAAATGCGCGGGACCAACGAATAAGTAACGGCTCAGTTTGATTTGAACAATAAGTATTACATTGACCACCACAATCAATTCCCGCCTCTTCACCATTTTGTTTTGCATCAGAACAAGTCGGTGCTTTGGTGAGTGTTGGGTAAAA
>CAYTZJ010000054.1:0-1622 GCA_964442475.1 uncultured Candidatus Saccharibacteria bacterium
ATTGGATGCGTCCGCTGCCGAGCCATGAGATTAGCCAGCGGCATTTTGCCTAACGGTTTCGGGCTTGGCGAAGGTGGGCTTGTAGGATGCTCAAAGTTTGCAGGATGTGTCTGCCCACTTTTGCCAAACCCGTGTTATAACCAGTAGGGATTTTTAGCACAAATGCCCATTCGGAGAACAAAACAAAAAATTAAAACAAAAAAAAGCTATGGCAACAACAATTAGAAACGAGAAACTATTTTGCCTTAACTGTGGTGGTGATTTTGCGATAAATTACCCATTACCAGTTGATGAAATGAGCAAAAAAATGAAAGCCTTTGATGATTTACACAAAGACTGCAAACCAACGTGGACTGAACCAAAAGCAGACCAAAGTAAAGATGTGAAAGAAAAAGCTATGTGGTGGATTGCAAACGGACACGTTGGTATGAGTTCAAAAACAATGTGGAACTGCTTAATTGGGAATAAAGACTTTCCAGTAAATCATCCTTACGACCCTGATGATTTTAGTAGATGTTACAAACTTTTACAAGCAGTTCCCGAATGGAAAAACGAATTGCATAAACTAAAACCATTATCAAAGGCTTGGAGTAATTTAGTTGATAACTGGGATAAGCTAACAGAAATGTATGAGCAAAACACCAAAGAACAATGGAAGAACTCAAAGAAAATTGGAATGTATGAATTAATGGAAACGCTAATTCGATAATCAAACGTGGGTTGGCTTTTTTGTTTTAATTTTTTTAACGATAAAGTTAATTCGGAGCAGTCCACCCCTATTGGTTATAACGTTAAACGGCTTTGCGATGGTGGGGAAATCGAAGCCGAGAATTTGAATTTATTACTAATGTTTATTCAAGGCACTAATGTTGAATTTTGCACGTCAGCCCCACTATTGCAAAACCGATGTTGTACGCTGTTTTTTTTGTCTAACTTATAAATAATTAAAAAATGTATAAATGTAATATTTGCCCTGCTGAATTTAAAACAGAAAAAGGACTTTCAAACCATAAATGTAGATGGTTTTGCAAAATATGTGGAACAAAACTTACCACAGCTAATGGATATGATAGGCACTTGAAAAATCATACTAATTCTGAAACGAGAAAAAAAGAACAACAATTAAAGCAAATTGAATCACAAAAGCAAAAAGAGGAAGAATTTGTAATAAAATATCAAAAACTGGTTGATATGGGTTTATTTAGTCCATTGTACAATTCTGGCGATAGTGTTATTGTTTCTACATATATTGTAACAAAGCCAACTCACGAACAAAGATTTAATAGAATGGTAAGAGTTAGGTATGAAGAAGAAAGAAAATACGATGTATTCGATTGGGTAATAGACAAGGTAATAGAACCTACAATTAACGACTTGTATAGAATTAATAATTGCATTGAATTAAATCAAAAATACCCAATTCATTATCTAACTAAAAACTTTAAAACAATTTCAGAATTAAATATTTTTAATGATAGAATCAAAGCTAACGATGATTCAACCAATAAAGGTAAACAATATAAAGATGCTTGTGATTTTGCTTCGAGGTGTCGTTAAAATAGCGTACAACATATAATATATACGAAATCAATTTTTTTTAAATGATAATCAAATAATTAAGA
>CAYTZJ010000055.1:0-1609 GCA_964442475.1 uncultured Candidatus Saccharibacteria bacterium
TGTAATACCACCATTCAGCACCCCATAAATATTGAGTTTCAAAACCTGATTTTTGGGCAAAGTTCAAAATGTAATTAAACCTATCAAGGTTCATTTGTTCGAGTTGTTCATCGATTGGTGTATCAACTATTGGCTTCAATAACCATGGTTCACCTGATAATTCGATCAAAAGAGCTTGCTTTGGACCATAAATTTGTTCAACTATATTTCTTTTAAATCTAAAAAAGGCTGGGGGAATCGGATAACGAATTGGACCGAAATAATGGTTCCAAACATATAAGTACATCGTTGTGCCAAATAAATCTCCAGATTTGTATGCTTTGTACCATAAACTAATTTCGCCGCTGTCAGTAACAATAATTTGTCTGTCTGGATCAAGCGACCTTACTAATGCAATTTCTTTTTGAAGAAACTCCATATCGAGAAAATCAGCGCAATGGTATGTAGCGTATCTTGTCAAAAAAGGTTCGTTTTCTACTTGCCAGTATTTGATAGCACTTGAATTCTTATAGCGTTTTATAGTTTGAGTAATATATTCAAGCAATGCGGCTCGTTTTTCTTCTTTGTTTAATGAATAAGCCCAGGTTGGTTCATGACATTCTGGCCATCCTGGAAGACGTCTACCGACAGAAAAAATGACCTGCGTGTTATATTTTTCTGCCATTTGTATTTGATAATCCATTTCAGACCAATTAAAATCGCCTCTTGTTGGTTCAATCATCGGCCAGTGAGCCGAGAGTCGCAGCTTTTTTACCTCAAGATCTTTTAGGATTGCATCATAAACTTTTTTCCAATCGAGTTTTAGTTCATTTGAATGAAGAACGCTAAATGACACACCATAATTAACCCTTTCTGGAATTGGTCTAATGGAAAAAACATAGATTCCGATTAAAAAAACAACAATGATTACTAATAAAATATTTTTTTTCATATCACAAAAACAGAACAAAAAATCCAAGAACAATTAAAGCGGTAGCGAGAGATTTGTGTAAAAATTCATGTTTGTGGATTTTTTCTTCAAAATATTCTGGTAAGAGTCGACCAAAAAATAGTGCAAAAATTAATAGGAAAATATATTGAGTAGCACTAAGAGCATTAATAATTGCAGCATTACCCCGCTCGATTGCCAACAAAATAAAAATAAAACCGAGCGCTCCAAGGGCTTTGTTCCCCATTACAAACAATGCTTTATTGGTTTTGGGAGTCTTGTGATAATTATGATCATGATGAATTGCCTTATAGACTGACGGTAAAGTAAGCAAGGCTAATGCAACTACAACATTTGCCATTCTGGACCAAAAGAAACCATCGATAAATGAAGTTGAAACAAAAAGCATTTTTACAAGAATGGTTGAAAGTCCAAAGAAAAAACCTGAACCAGTTAAAAATAGAAATGAACGGGCGGTAAAACGAAAATGAGAAATGATTAACATTCCAATCACTAAAATAATGAATCCCGCTATAAAGCGAGTCGGTAGTCCATCACCAAGTAAAACTGTTCCTAAGGAAAAAGCAGAAATAGCTGAGACTCCCCCAATTACAGGTACAACTTCAGATGCATTAGAATTATTTAAAGATTCGTACACGGGCTGAGTAATGGCACGAGGAT